>DATEJX010000035.1:0-2499 GCA_035277785.1 Candidatus Angelobacter sp.
CTTCGCTCCCTACGGAGTGCCGTCAGAAAATTTCTGGTTGCAGTGTATGAGCGCCATCTACAAAGCCATGAACCAGCTACAGCCAGTGAGATGGTGGAACCTGCAGGTCTACGGAGGCGCCGATCCGTCAAGCTGGATCGACGAAATGAAGGCATATATCAGGAGCAATCCCAACAACCCCATTGGGGTAACGAATCCCAACGCATTCATGGTCCCCGGTCTTGAAGCCACCAGCCCGGGCACGGTGCAGCAGCAGTTTGCAAGCTGGCAACAATCGGGGCTGGGTCTGCAGGGCGGATTCATATGGAACCTAACCGAAATCTATCAATCCGGCAGCACACCCAAGGATTACGCTGACGCCATTGCGAAAGGGTTGGCAAGCCAACCGATGCGGGCAGCGGGATAAATCGGGCAGAAAATAGAAAGGGCACTTTGGTGCCCTTTCTTTTTTTGTAAGGTTTATTTCCAAAAACAATGTTCCAGATGCCCAGCAAATCACGCGAACGCAATCAATAGTCTTCGAACGAGTAATATCTTTTGCGCGTCGGCACCAGCTTGATCAGGAACAGGCCTGAGATAAATCCACCCACGTGGGCCCAGAAGGCCACTCCTCCGGTCTGCTGGGCGTAAGTAATTTGCGTGGCTGCTCCGCTCAGGAATTGCAGCACGAACCAGTAACCCAGCACCAGCCAGGCCGGCAGCCAGAATACGAAGAATCCAAACCAGGTGAGAACGCGGGCACGCGGGTATAAAAAAAAGTAAGCGCCCATGATGCCGGCGATGGCGCCGCTGGCGCCCACGCTGGGAATTTTGGAATGCAGTGTGAACACCAGATTTGTGAGCGTTGCAACCAGTCCGGTAGCCAGATAGAAAAGCAGATAGGGAAAGTGGCCGAGGCGGTCCTCCACGTTGTCGCCAAAAATGGCCAACCACCACATGTTAAAGATCAAATGCAGCCAGCCGGCGTGCAGGAACATTGAAGTCACAAGCGGTACAAAAGCAAACGCGGCAGGTTGCAGCCCAGCAAGCCAGAGATCAATACGATACGGGACAAAGCCGAAGGTCATATCGAACGCGCTACGCTGCCTGCCAGTAAGCTGGAGCTCAAACAGAAACACCAGAACATTCAATGCGATCAAAAAGTAATTAATGAACGGCGTTGTTGATTTGGGAGCGTCGTCGCGGATAGGGATCATGAAATCGGCTGCTCATGTTTATCATGCTTGATTAGGAGAACTTGCTCAAGTGGATGGCGTCCTGATTATCAACAAGCCGGCTGGCTTCACCTCACATGATGTAGTGGCGCGCGTGCGCCGCATCACGGGAGAAAAGTCCGTTGGTCATCTCGGCACGCTCGATCCGCTTGCGACGGGGGTACTGGCGCTCGTCTTGGGAAGCTTCACCCGTCTGGCGCAGTTCTACAACGACGCGGACAAACGTTACGAAGGCGTGATCCGCTTTGGCTGGGCAACGGATACTTACGACGCGGAAGGCGATCCTGCCGGGCCTGCGCAGCCGGTGAGTCTCACGCTGGAGCAGGTGCGCGGGGCTGCAGCGAGGTTCACTGGACGGCAGCAGCAGCTTCCACCGCCGTTTTCGGCAAAGAAAGTTGCGGGCGTTCCAGCTTACAGGCTTGCACGCAGAGGACAGGAAGTGGAGCTGAAACCCAAAGAAGTGGAAATCAAGGAATTTGAGATCACCAGTTGGGACGGCGAGCGGGCCGGATTCAAATCATGGGTGAGCTCAGGAACATATCTGCGGTCGCTGGCGCATGACCTGGGAAAAGAACTTGGCTGCGGCGCCCATTTGGCGGAACTCACCAGAACGGCCGTGCGGGAGTTCACACTTGATGAAGCAAGCGGCCTGGAAGAGCTGGAAATTGCCGCAACGGAAGGGAAGTGCGAGGAATTATTTGTGCATCCCCGTCTGGTGCTGCCGGAGTTCCCTGCGGTAACGGCCCCGACGGAAGCTGTAGCGCGCCTCAGAAATGGAGGTGCTGTAAACCTGCCTGAATTCAGCAAGGCTCTGATCGTGAGGGTTTTCGCCAACCAACGGGAGCTGCTGGCGATTGCACGGCGTGTGGCCGGGACGTTGTTTCAGCCAAAGATTGTGCTGAGGGCAACTTGAGGTCGGCTGATCCTGGCCCTGTTGGAGGCGGCCGCACCGGGCACAACGACATTCCCGTAACGTCTGATAACAGATATTATGTTAAACTGCTTACCTGCCGCCAAGAGTGCGGGCCTCGTGGTCGCGTGGGCTCGCTTGTGGGTTAAATTGGCTGTCCGAGCTCTTCCCCTCGTAAAAGCCGTTTGACGTCGCTGCGGAACTGCTCCAGATCGGCAATCATTTGGTCGGTGGCTTCAATCTCTTCCTGCTTATGGATAAACAGCTTGCGGCCGCCGCGCTGGACCAGCGGGCCCAGGCTTTCTCCCATGCGTCGGCCGACGTTGCCGAGGATCTGGAGGCCATCTGGTCCTGGAACCAGAAACGCGACGTAGC
>DATEJX010000036.1:0-4723 GCA_035277785.1 Candidatus Angelobacter sp.
ACCAGGCGGAGGTAGGCTTCATGCATCAGGGCGGTGGTTTGCAGAGTGTGACCAGGGCGTTCGCCACGCATATACCAGTGGGCCAGGGAGTGAAGTTCACGATAAATCAGCGGAAAAAGAGCGTTGATTGCCTCACGATCACCCGTTTTCCATTTCTCGATCAGTTCGCTGACCGGCTGGGGCAATGACTCAAGCATGTGGGCCACTCGGATCAAAAATAAAGATTCTCTAATGAAGCCATGTGCTGTCTGGCTAAAGTAAGAATTTGCGCATGAGCATAGTCCGCTTTTTTCCTGAAGACAAGATTTTCTGATCCGTTTCCTGCCTCCAATTCCGCCTTTACCTAAGAGAGCTAAAGATTGGCCCATGAATCCAAGGGGGTCCGGTTTGCCCGAACACTCGGCGGGCGCCGGCACGGAGATTCGCGAATGGGATCCAGTCTCTATGGCCCAACTCTACGGCCGTGGCCGGTGATTGCTGATACCCAGCGTCCCGGCCGGCAGGCCGGTTCACAGTTCTCAAGAGGAGTTGACTTTATGAACCTGCTTAAGAGACTTCGACCACTCATGGAAATTCTCGGCTTGATGACGCTCAGCGCAGTTTGCGCCATGGCCCAGGCTGAAATCAATCCTGACCATTTTGACGATAATCCCCCGCAAGCACCGGCCATTCACATGCCTGCGCAACACCCCTCCTCAGCCGCAGTGACACATCCTTCGCAACCTGCCTCTGAAGTGCACCGGAGCGGCGGCTCCGTAGCCGCAGGCAAATCCACCGCTCATCAAGGGAGTGCATCAGAAACTGAAGGCGTTTCAAGCTCTTACGCTGTAAGCCGATCCAGCGCGCAGAAACGGCATAAGAAACTCATTTCAGAGGCCCGTCATCATGGCATGCCGTAAACAAGAAGTCTCTGTTCAGCAACTCCAGCTTGTAGTGCTCCAATGCGCCCAGGTTAGTCCTGTGCGGCGCCTCATGAATCTGGCAGGAACCCTGGCCAGACGCATGCGGAATCCCTTGGCGTCATTGCGCTGGGAACTGGCAAAGCGCAGATTGCCGCGCAAGAGCAATCTGCCTCAGCAGGAAAGCGCCTGTAAAGAGGGCGCGGTTGCGCTAGCCGGTTTTTGAAAATCAGATGATTTTTTTGCTTGAGAGCGAGCCGACTCCAGCAAGCCGTCTTCCGGGAGAATCGCGTAAGTTATTTCGGCAGAACTCTAGCCAGGAACTGCTGCAGCACTTCCGCTAATGCGCGGGGATTATCGCCCTGCACGGTGTGTCCTGCCTCGCCCACTTGCTCGTAATGGCCGTGACGAAACTCGCGCGCCAGATGTTTTGCATCTTCGCTGGTGAAAACATCACTCATGCTGCCCTGAACAATCAGAGTGGGACAAGTGATTCGCGTGGCCTCGCGAAAACGCTTTTTCAGCAGTTCGCGTTCCTGCTCACGGCTTTTGTGGCCGTGCCACATGCGCAGATCCGTTTTCCGCGTCCACTTACCGCTGGGACTCTGGCGGAAATTGTGCAGCAGGCTGCGCCGCAGCAGCCGTGGGTCGCGGCGGGGATTGAACTCAATGGCCTTCTGCATCACCTCTTCCAGAGAATCCAATTCGGCGGTCTGGTTTACAAAGTCAGCAATGCGCTTCGCCCCTTTCACAAGTATGCTGGGGCCGGCATCCACCAGCACCAGTGCGGCCAGTTGATGGCTGTGATGAAACGCATAATTAAACGCATTGAAGCCGCCCATGGAGTGGCCCACCAGCACGAAATCATTCAGGCCCAGGCGGTCCACGAAAGCCTCAATATCTCCAAGGTGCGCCTCTCCGCTGTAGTCGGCATCCTCAGCCCACGCGCTCTCACCGTGGCCGCGCTGGTCCACGGCATAGCAATGGAAGTGCTTGCGTAACGCCAGGCAAACAACGTCCCATGTGTGAGCGTTGAGGGCAGCGCCGTGCAGAAACACCACCGGACGGCGTCCCTCAATGCCCCAGTTCAAATAATGGAGACGCATACCGGGGCGTACGATTTCGCGCCGCTCCGGCAATACCACCTCGGTCTCAACGCCTGAAAGTTTTGCTGCCAGCCTCAGGTGTTCCAGCTCTTCTGCTGGTTCCAGAGCCGGCTTGGGCATGGTTGGAAACTCGCTCAAATGTCCTCTCTGCAGGCTATCCAGATTGGTTGGAAACAGTCCTTTCAATATACACGGGACAATGGTCCTGATTCTGTGTTGACAGAAGGGCGATTATCTGTTACAAATTGTAACGTTACAATGAATAACGCAATGAAATCGCGCGGCAGGCATGTCAAAGGATTGGGCGAAGTGGAGCAGGCTGTAATGGATTACGTCTGGGCCAGCGGCCCATGCTCTTCAGAGGAGTGCCGTGAGGCACTGGCCTCCACTCGTCCCATGAAAGAATCCACCATCCGCACGGTGCTGCGGCGACTGGAACAAAAAGGTTACATCGAACATTCGGTCAACGGCCGCACCTTTATATATCGAGCCGCGGAGCCACGCCAGAATGTGGTGGCGCGGGCGGTAAAGAACCTGATTGACCGCTTCTGCGGCGGCTCGGCGGAAGAATTTGTGATCGGGATGGTGGACAACGAAGTTATCGATCGCAAGCAATTCGAGCGCATTGCGCGGAAAATTGCCCAGCAGAAAGAAGGAAAGTCATGACGCTCTTATCCGTCCTGCACGTCTCAAAGGATTTGCTGGTTCCTCTGGGTGAATCGGCGCTGCGCTCCATTGCAGCGGCTGGTGTGGCAGCGCTCGTGCTTGCGCTGCTTCCGTCAAAGCGTTCGATTGTGCGGCTCCGGGTATGGACGGGCGTGCTCTACATTGCATTAGCCATGCCGCTGCTGGGCGTGGTTCTGCCTCACTTCAATGTCGCAATTCCTGAGACCTGGTTCGGTGCCCGCCCTGCTCATTCTGCTGCGGTCCCGGTTGAGCCGTCCCCAAGTGCAAAGGAAGCGCTCGTTACAGCGCCTGCTGCTGATTTTGAGCTACATCGTGCGCCTGCCACATCGCAAAAAGGTCAGCAGGACACAGTGACGAAGCCACTTACGGCAGATTCAAATTCGCACCCCGTGGCTTCCGCATATCACGTGCTTTCAACTGCCAAGCCGCAGAGCTCCATTGTGGCCCGGATGTCTCGCGTGAACTGGGGCGGCATAGCTTTGGCGATTTACTTTCTCGGTCTGGCGATCCTGTTGGTGCGTCTGCTGTTGGGCATTCGCGGAAGCCGTAAGTTGGCCGCGAGCGCCAGCGATATCTCTCCCCGGTATTTCCCGCGCAAAGGTGAGCTTGACGATCCCCATATATCTGCCGCGTCGGATTTTGTTGCTCTGCAATCGCAACGTGCAGCGTTAAGAGTTGCGCCGCATCTCAAACAATCACCGGCGCTGCTTGTACCTGCCACAGTTGGCATTCGCAAACCGGTCATCCTGCTTCCCGCAGACTGGCGGGAATGGAGCCGGGAAAAGCTTGAGGCCGTTTTGTCGCACGAAATCTCTCACGTGGCCCGCCGCGATGCACTCACCCAGTTGCTCTCGGCGCTCCATTGCGCTCTCTTCTGGTTCAGCCCGCTTCCCTGGTGGTTGGACCGCCAGATCACGGATTTGGCTGAGCAAGCCAGCGATGAGGCTGCGCTTGCCGGAGGAGCAGACCGCACGCTCTACGCTGAAACCCTGCTTGGTTTCTTTTCTCAGCTTGAGCGCGGGGCAGGGCGCGTCCGATGGCATGCGTTGTCTATGGCCAGCAGTGAAAGCAGTTCCGGCGACGCCGAGCGCCGCGTCGACCGGATCCTCGCCTGGAGACCCGCTGGTTCAATGAAGAAATCCTTTATCGCCGTTTCTCTTGTGTGTGCTGTGCCTGTAATTTTCCTGATTGCATCTCTGCGTCCTTCGGTGACGGCGCAGGCAGCGGAGCCGGCAAAAGCAGTCCGTGTTGCCTCGGCGGCAAATACGCCCGCAGCGCTGCCCACAAGCGTGTCTCAGACGGTTCGCACCGAGCCTGTTGTCCAGGCAGCGCCTGCGGCTAAAGCAAACAGCGCCCAGCCGAAAGACGATCAAACGTCCGAGGATTCGAACACAGTCAACGTTCACAGCGGCTTTTACAATTCCGGCCCGCGCTATGTAATTATCCACGGCAATTCCAATAGCGTGACCATGTCCGGCGATGACGAGGATCTGCACCACGCCCGCGCGCTGCGGGAAAAAATCAACGGCGATTTCATCTGGTTTGAGCGCGATGAAAAACCCTATGTCATCACAGATCCAGCGTTTCTGTCCCAGGTGAAGGCTTTGTTTGCTCCCCAGGAAGAGCTTGAAAAGCAGCAGGACGCGCTGGGTCGGCAGCAGGACGAACTGGGCCGGCAACAGGATGACCTTGGTCGCCAGCAGGACCAACTGGGAGACAAGATGGAAACTGTTTCAGTCAAGGTGCCGGATATATCACCAGACCTGGAGCGAATCCATGCCCGTCTCAAGCAACTTCAAGCCGGTGGCGCCACGCAAAGCGAACTGGGCAGCGTCCAGTCGCAGATTGGCGAACTCCAGTCACGGCTTGGCCGTTTACAGTCTCAGGCCGGCCAGCAGCAGTCCGTGATTGGCGGCCAGCAAAGCGAGCTTGGGCAGAAGCAGAGTGAGCTCGGCCGCAAGCAGGGTGAACTGGGCCGCCAGCAGGGAGAGTTGGGACGACGCCAGGGTGAGCTTGCTCGCCAGGCTTCCA
>DATEJX010000037.1:0-16832 GCA_035277785.1 Candidatus Angelobacter sp.
GCACAGAAAGAAAACATCGATGCGGACGATGAAGCGCTGGCCGTTCTTGCTGAAGCCGGTGATGGCTCCATGCGCGACGCCCTTTCCATTATGGATCAGGCCATTGCCTGCTGCGGCGAGAAGCTGAGCGGAGAACTCGTCCGTGGTCTGGCAGGAACCGTAGGGTCGGAAATTTTTGAAGAGCTGATGGCTACCGTGGCCCGTAGTTCCAGCCAGGGGGCGCTGCGGTTGATTGACCGGTTGATGACGGAAGGTCAGAATCCCGCTCACTTTGCCAGGCAGTTGGTTCGTTTTCTGCGAAATACTGTGGTGGCCAAAGTGGCAGGAAGTGATTCACCCGTACTGCAGATTTCATCCGATGAACGCGCGCGCGTAGCGCGAGTGGCGGAACAGTTTTTAGAAGAAGATCTGGCGAGATTCCTGCAGATCATGTTGCGCACCTTTGATGAACTCGGTTACCGGCAGGAGCAGCGTTTTCATCTGGAACTCGGAGTGTTAAAGCTGGTTCATGCGCAACGCATGCTGCCGCTGGAACAGATTCTCAGCCAGGTTGCCGCGGACGCGCCAAAAGCTGTAAGCGGAACGCGGCCAGGTGCTGCTCCTGTGACAGCGCCACAAACTGCACAGATCCGGCAACAGGGAAGCACGCCCTCGCCGTTTGAAGTGGACCGGGCACGCAAGAACCGCAGCCATGAGCCGGAGATGTCCAGCACGTTGAGAGTCGAGATGCAGAGCAGCGCGGCGCAGACAGCGGTGGCTGTGGCCGTCGCTGAGTCAGAAGAAGAAAAGCCGGTAGAGGCCGTTGCCTCCGCCGATCCTGGCATCATCATGGGAAAAGTCCTCTCTGAATTGGAAAGCGGCGGCCACAAGATGCTGGCCTCAACCCTCGAGGCAGGCGCACTTGAGTTAAAAGGCGGCGAATTGATCGTCAATGTTCAGCAATCAGCTGCCGTAATTGACATGATGATGGGCGCAGAGCCCAAGCGCATTGCCAACACTGCTGCCAGCGCCGCAGCCGGACGTCCGCTGAAAGTTACGGTTGTTGGAGGTGTGTCAGCTCGCAACGGGAACGGCGCACAAGCGGTGCGTGTGGTGCGCAACGGAATAGGCGCTAGGAGTCGCGCAGCAGAAGATCCGGTCGTGCGGCGCATGCAGGAGAAATTTGGCGCGGAAATACGAACTGTAATCGATCATCGCGACAAGAGCTAGGAGACGAAACGATGGGTGGCTTTAATGCGCACGAGTTCCAGGAGATGCTGCAGCAGGCGCAAAAACAGGCGCAGGACCTGCAACAGCAAATGCAGCGCACCGTGGTGGAAGCTTCTTCCGGTGGCGGCACTGTCACGGTAAAAATGAATGGCCAAAAGCACGTGCTGCAAACAATCATTGATCCTGAAGCCGTCAAGTCTGGTGATGTTGAAATGCTGCAGGACCTGGTGACAGCCGCATTCAATGCAGCAGCACAAAAGGTGGACCAGGCGATGCAGTCGACTGTTGGCGGCATGCTGGGCAGTTTGGGCATTCCAGGGGTGTGAGGACGATTTGTGTCAAAATTTGCCGAGCCGATGGCTCGACTCATTGATGAATTGAAAAAGCTGCCTGGCGTTGGCGGCAAGAGCGCACAGAGGCTCGCTTTCCACATCCTGCGATCCAGCGAAGATGACGCCGAGGCTTTGGCATCGGCTATTCGAAACCTTAAAGAAAAACTTCATCTTTGTTCCGTATGCAATAACATCACAGATGTTGACCCTTGCAGCTACTGCTCAAATTCCATCCGCAACCAGCGACTCATATGCGTAGTGGAAGAGCCCACCAACATTGCTTCAGTGGAAAAGACGCGCTCCTACAACGGTGTGTACCATGTGCTTCACGGAGCCCTTTCGCCGCTGCACGGCGTTGGTCCGGAGCAGCTACGGATTCCGTCATTGCTGAAACGAATTGAAACCGGCGGCGCCGATGAAATTATTATCGCCACCAATCCCACCATTGAAGGCGAAGCCACAGCAGTTCACCTGACGCAAATCATCAAGCCGTTCGGCGTGAAAGTGACTCGAATTGCCACAGGAATTCCAGCAGGCAGCGATATCGAATATGCTGACGAAGTGACAATGCTGAAGGCGATTGAAGGAAGAAGGGAACTCTAACTCACAATCAAAGCTGCCAGATCAAGGGCTATAGATCTCAAGTGTTACTTGAAGTCCGGGCCAGAATCGCTGGTTTACGCAGCTTTTAGAGTTTCAGCTTCGCCAGCAAATCCTGTGGATGAACCGGTTTGGCCAGAATGTCAAACTCATGACCCTGGGCACGTGCCTTCTCCAGAAGATCTGCTGTCGCGGCTTGTCCGGAGAACAGCAGGATTTTGCATCCGGGCAGCAGTTGACGAATCCGGATTGCCGCTTCAATGCCGTTCATATCGGGCATGATCACGTCACTAATGACCAGTTCCGGCTTGGTCTCTCTTGCTTTATCAACTGCCGCTGTTCCCGTGTAGACTGCGGACGCATCAAACCCGTTCTGGTTAAGAATAATTGAGAGCGTATCTGCAATGACGCGTTCGTCATCGACGACTAAGACTCTAGGTTTGCTCGGCTGGCCGTTCACTGAACTCAAACAGATCTCCTCATTTCCCGACTAGAAGATTATACGCGTCAGAGGCCCTATAAAGGAGATGCGTGTTTTCAGGTGTGAGCTGCCCAAGCCAACCCATGGTGCTTTGCCCTGCTTCTCATCATTCGGAACTCAGGAGGATTGCTCTATGCGCAGGCTGCCGATGCTGACTCTGGCTGCGTTCTTCGGAATTACATCGTTGATGGGTCAGAGCGACCCCAATCAACCGCAGTCGCAGAGCCAATCGGACGCGAGCTCGGCCAGTATGAATCCGCAGAGCCCGACAACACCGATGGGCTCAACTCCATCACAGAGCAGTCCCGCAAGCGGGCAGAATGCGCAGCAGCCACCGAATCAAAGCCCGGCTCAAGCCACAAACAATTCCAACAGCGCAGAGCCACCAGCAAATACGAATGTTCAGCAGGTTCAACCTGCTGCAACTGGAGCTGATGAAGTTCCAGCAAATACAGAAATGCGGGCGGCACTTGATACGCCTCTTTCCAGCAAAGTATCAAAGCCCGGAGATCGCTTTACTGCAACCATTACTGATCCTGTCCGCGGAAGCAATGGAGCAGTGATCATCCCGCCAGGAGCTCGAGTTGAAGGCGAAGTTGCTGATTTAGAACAAAGCAAAGCTGTCTCTGCCTTGCGTGACAAGCCGCAACTCAGCCTGCGGTTTCGTGACATCGTCTTGCCCAACGGACAAACGCTGCCTCTCTCTGCAACTCTTGTTTCCGTAAACAGCACAAAGGGCAGGAACACGGAGAAAGCTGATGAAGAGAGTCATGTGCAAGCCGGAACTCAGGGAAAAGATGTTGCCCAAAACGTGGGAACAGGAAATGGCATGGCCGCCTCGGGGCCACTGAATTTTGGCGCTCCCCTGAAAGGACTTGCCGTAGGAACGCTGGCTGGTGGAGGATACATTCTTCCTACAAAAGGGAAGCAGGTCAGTCTTCCCGCTCAAACAGGTATGGTCATTAAACTCGACCAGCCAATCAGCGGGACTTCACCTTCCATGTAGAGAAAATCGCTAAAAGGAGCGCGCAAGCACCCTCTCAGTCGCGGCTCCGAGATTACGCGGCTGCAGCTTTTTTTCTTCCACGTTTCTTTTTTGCGGCCTTCTGCTTCTTCGCTTTTTGGCTCAAGAGCTTTTTCTGGCGGGCAACTTCTTCTTCCGAGTACATGGTCCCACGACAATTCTTCGCGCCGCAATAGCATGGCGCTTCATCGCCGGGCTCGCCATCCCACAAGCAGTAGTCGTAGGTGAGTTCTTCTCCGCTGTGAATATCGCGTAGAGCCACGATCCATATCTGGTCGCCGAACTGATCGCTTTCGCAATTTGGATCACAGGAGTGGTTCACAAAAGCGGCCATACCAAACCCGTCAATTACAATGTCAGTATCGTCCATCGTGAACAGGTATGTGACCTCGTTATCGGCATAAAGACCGTCACTGTCTTCTTTTCTCATCCGAGGTCCGGTGTATTCGAGCACGCGTTCGCCTTTGTGAATGGGAGCCGTTGTATAAACTCCGGCTCCGTGCAGAGAAGATGATTTAACAATCAGACTCATGCTTGTTTGTATTTTTCCCATGGTTCAGGCATACGCCAGCGCCATTCCCGAGCGCAGTATAGCGAAAAATAATGGCATGCAGAGGATGAAATTATTTTGCTGTCGCGTGGCGTTTCACGGCCCGCTGCAGGGTTTTGTCCAAAGCTGCTTTTGAGGATTCATACTCCTGCTGCGATATTTTGCCTTCCAACCGGTCTGATTCCAACTGGAACAGCTCTTCCTTCATCGCTTCCAGCAGAACCGAACCTGAGCGGTTCTTGCCACCCTTCGTCGGCTTGGAGGCGGCCATTGCGGGCTGGGGTTTTGACGTATACACATACACAGCGCCTGCGGTCAGGAAGACCGTCAGCACTCCCAGGAACAGCCACTGGCCGCTTCGCAAGGGATCAGGCTGCTCGTTCGGCACACCCAATCCTCCGCCTGGACGATTGCTCGCCTGGGCCTGCCCGCCTCCCTCAGCTCCGCCAGCTTGCTCTCGTGGCAACTCTCCCGTGCCCTGAATTTCGAACGCAACCTTGGACTTGGAGTTCACATTGCTCGCTGCAAACAGTGACACGGATTTGGGAATCTGTGGGTCGGTTTTCTGGGTGTAAAGCGATTTGTCTTCCGGGGTGAAGCTGATGGACGCAGGCGTTACCACCAGCATGTTATCGGTGGGAAGTGTGAGCCTGGGATCAAAATCAAGTTTCCCCGAATAGGGAACGCTGTACGTCACATGAAACTGGGTTTTGCCCGGGCGCAGGGGATAGCCAAAGAAATACTTGTTCTTTTCCCCCGTGGGCACCACCGGCGTCTTTAGCGCCATGCTGCCGGCGGTCTGCGCCGTGGATTCTTCCACCTTCACGTTATCCGGCAAGTACAAGTCAAATGTGTGCTGGCCGTTTTTTGTCATCGGCGGCGACGACTGATTGTTCAGAGTGAACAGCGTGTCAACTTTCAGGCTGTCGCCGGCGGGTGAAGTTTGCAGCACGATCATGTGCTCCTGCAAAGTAATGTCGTTCACCCCGGCTGAAGCATCAAACACCTGCACGGCCACTGGACCGCCGCCTGCCATGGCCACTTTCGGATAAGTCACTTGCTGGTGCTGCACCCAAAGCACATAGGGCTGCTGGCTTGCCGGGACATCGAATGAAAATTCGCCCTTAGCGTTGGTTTTGGTTTTTCCCACATCCTGCATGCCCACACCTGGGGCAATTTTCTTGAGGGTAACTTCATCGCCGGCCGCACGCTTCTTGGTGGTGCCGTTCTCCACGACGCCCCGTATGGTTTCAGCCGAGGCCGCCAGTGAGCAGACGGATATGAGGATCAGAGCTAGGATGGCCCGCTTCAATTTCTCTTAAACTCCTTCTAGGCGTTCACAGCTTCCAGCCTTTCAATTTCATCCAGGATGCGCGCCGCTTCATTCTCTATGGAAGCCCGCATACCGTCGTAATCTTCCTGGGTGAACTTGCCGGATTTGAACTCAAAATTCAGGTCGCGCAAGTTGTCGTATACCACGTCTTTGCGCTCGTAAAGATAGGCCAGACGCGTTTTGTCGACCCCGGTCTCCAGTTCACGGCTCGGCGTGAAGATGTAGATCCCCGTCATCGTTGCAAACAAACTGACAAAAATCACCACAATCGCGTTAAAGGTTTGCGGCGTCATATTTCAGTCTCCTTGCGGGCGCGGGCGCGAAGGCTTTCAAGACGCGGATCCAGTCTGGCTTCCACCGGTTTAATCTCAGATTCATGGACGTGCCATTTGTGGACCACTACCACCAGCAAAAAGACTCCCACGCCTAATCCGGCAAACGGCAGGATCCACGCAAGCAGTTCAAACCCATGACGGTCAGGCTCAACCACCGTGGTCACGCCCCATTCCTTGCGGAAGAAGTTTAGGACAGCCTGATCGTCCTCAGTCGCGGCCAGTTGTTCGTGCAGCTGGCGGATCATTGTGGCTGAGTTCGGACAGCCCACATGATTGCACTTGAGCAGCATCTGTCCGCAGCCGCAGCTGCACATGATTTTGCTGCCCACGCTTTCATACCGAGAACTGCTGTCGGCCGCCATGAGCGAGCCAAGGCTCAAAAATAATGCCAGAATCGTTGCCGCAAACTTCATTTTCGCGCTCCGGCGGGTCGCATGCTTGCGCCGCCTCCAGATTCAAGCGCTCCTGCAGCCGCGGTCACCGTCACCGGTGATTTCAATTGGGCAGCATTGGGCACCAGCGCCAAACCTGTCCCCAGAACAACAGTGAGCACGCCAATCCACAGCCAATTAACCAATGGATTGATAAATGCCTTGATGATGGGATGTTGAGTGTCCGGATTAAGGCCTTCGTAAATTACGTACAGGTCTTCCTTCAGCGTTGAGTAGTCCGCGACAATGGTGGTTCCTTGATTGCTGGCCTTGAACTCGCGGTGCTCCGGAGTTAACCGGGTAATATATTTGCCGTCCTTGTAAACATCGAGCACAGCGGCGTTAGACTGATAGTTCGCATTGTCGTCTTCTGTATACTCCTGGCCCACCAGAGTGTAGCTGCCAATCTGCAGCTTGTCGCCCTGGGCCATCTCCTGCTCCTTTTCCTGGTTGAATGCCTGTCCGGCAATGCCGATGCACGCCAGGATCACGCCGAAGTGAACAATGTATCCGCCGTAGCGCCGCATATTCCGGCGTGTCAAGTGATACATGCCTCCGAAAATGTTTGTATTCAGCTTGCCCTGCAGCACGCGGCCGCCACGGATGAACTCTGAGATGATGCTGGCAATCACCAAAGTGCTGAAAACGAATGTGAGCCAGGCGTAAAGAAAGGCAATTCCGTTCCACGGCTTTACGCCAAGTGGGATGAGCCCGATTCCTACCAGAACGGACAACGCCGCAGGAATGGCGAAATTCTTTTTCAGGCTTCCCAATGATGTCTTACGCCATGCCAGCAGCGGCCCGACAGCCGTGAGGAATATCAAGAACAATCCGATGGGCAGCATGACCTTATTGAAGAACGGTGCGCCCACGGTGATTTTGAAACCGCGTACCCACTCAGAAAGGATCGGGAACAGAGTGCCGCACAGTACGGCAAAGCAAGCTGCCAGCAGGACCAGGTTATTGAAGAGGAAACTCGATTCGCGTGAAACCAGAGATTCCAGCTTGTTTTCTGATTCCAAGTGCCTGCGGTTCTTGACGAAGGCTGTCACGCAGACGATCAGAATGATCATCAGGAAGATATAAAACCAGGAGCCGATGCTGGACTGAGCGAAGGCATGAACTGACTGCACCACACCGCTGCGCGTCAGCAGTGTGCCAAGAATGGAGAGCATGAAGGTGATAAAGATCAGCCACATGTTCCACATCTTCATCATGC
This sequence comes from Candidatus Angelobacter sp., assembly GCA_035277785.1. GTDB lineage: Bacteria > Acidobacteriota > Terriglobia > Terriglobales > Acidobacteriaceae > Angelobacter. Next base: position 7,515 of record DATEJX010000037.1, read on the forward strand.
CGCGTTTTTCCTGCATCATCACCGAGTGCAGGAACGCCGTGCCACTCAACCACGGCAGCAGGGAAGCGTTCTCCACCGGGTCCCAGCCCCAATATCCGCCCCAGCCGAGCACCGCATAGGCCCAGTGCGCGCCCAGCGAAATGCCGCAAGTGAGAAAGAGCCACGTCACCATGGTCCAGCGCCGTGTAATGTGGATCCATTTCTCTCCCGGATAGCGCATCATTAGCGCGGCCAGCGCAAAAGCAAATGGTACTGAGAAACCCACATATCCCAGGTACAGCATGGGAGGATGGATGACCATCTCGGGATACTGCAGCAGCGGATTTAACCCGTTGCCGTCGGCAGCCATGGTACTCATCATTCCAAAAGGATTGGCAGCAAAGAAGGTGATCAAAAGAAAGAAAACCTGAACGCCCGCCAGCACCATGGAGGTGGTTGCCACCAGGCGGGTATCTACCTTGTGCCGGACTCTCAGCACAAACGCGTACGTTGCCAGCAGCCAAGACCAGAACAGGAGAGAGCCTTCCTGCCCGGACCACAAAACGGCAATCTTGTAAGGAGTGGGAAGGGCTCTGTTACTGTGCTGCTGGATGTAAGCAATGGAAAAGTCATTCGTGAGGGCGGCCCAAACCAACACCAGCGCAGCAATTGTTATGGCGAAGAAGGTTGCCATGCCGGCGCGACGTGCTGTTTCTGTGAGACGGAAGCCAATTTCATCCTTGCGGATAAAGCCAAGAATCCCGACCACAAAACAGTATGCGGCCAGCGCCAGTGCAAATAAAAGGCAAAAATCCCCCAATAATGGCATAAAGATCAGCTTAGTATCTTTTTACCCGGCATGCAATTCAATTTAGGCTGAAGCCCGGTTACGCGGGTCTTGGGAGAGTGTAGTTTTTACAAGAGTAATCAAGTCTTCGGGTTCACAGGGTTTGGTACGGAATGTGACGGCCAAATTGGCATATTCCTGTTCTGCTTCAGCCAGACCACTGATCACAATCACAGGCATTTCATGGTTGAACGTACGCAACTCTCGCACAAACTCCGCCCCGTCCATGCCGGGCATGATGTGGTCTGTCACCACAACACCAATCTTCTCCTGCCCCAGCCCGCTGCGCAGAAACGCCAGCGCCGACTGGGCGTTGGTGGCCACATGGCTTTCCAGTCCACCCTTACGCAGCACCAATTCCCGCACCAGCAATTGCGCTGGATTATCGTCAAGCAACAGGACTTGCTTCATTCTGTCTAGGCGCTCTTTTCTCGCTCCCTCTGGTATTTGGAAAGGATTTCCGCTTCAGCTCGCGACCAGTCCTCCTGATCAAAACCATGCTGACCGCCCCTTTCCTGATAAAGCTCGTAGGCCCTGCGGCGAATTTCGTCTTCAATTCCAGGGTGAAGCTGAGCTCCTCCGTTTTCCAACACCGTTCCGGTATTCTCGCGGATCGGCGTCACCGGGTTTGACTGCTTGACTGCTGTTTTCCGGGAAGAACTCTTGCGCGGAGCCCCCTCATTCTTTCTTGGCATGTTGCCCCTACTCCTCTACATCAAAACTTTTCTCGCGACGAACGCGCCTTTGTTTCGATTATAAAAAAATTCTTCTCTCTGTGGGGCAGTGAACCGCAAAAATTGAGGTGTTCAGAATTGATTCTTTGTGTTCTCTCCGCTGTGTTCTCTCGCGATCTGAATCTGCGTCAGGTTGAGAGATTGCCAGAATTGGGAAATTTGGCAAAGATCACCGAACCTTAGAAAGACATTGACCGATGACAGTGCGAACATACGAGCATTCAGTACTTGGGCGTCTGCTTAAACCCCTCAGGCAAGGGGCACCTCTGTGCCTATCAGTGCGTTTCGATCGCAATCTCCGGTCAGCGCGAAGCTTTTGCTTTGCGCTCCGTTTTGGCAGTGTCCAATTTTGCCTTATGCGCGGCGAATTCAGGCTTGTGACCGTTCCAGCGCAGCTCTTCTATGTCGTGAAATAAGGGGATGTCAGTCCGCAATGTTGCCAATCGCCTGAACAGCAGGGCCTGCTCCCACTCGCGAACAAGAGTGGCTGCCAGCGAGCCCGCATTCGCAGCATTTACGTGCCACTCTCCAGAGTCATGCGGGATCCCTTCAAGATGAATGAACTTGCTTAGCACTGCAGCGGACGATTTTGCTCCCCAGCCTGGCAAGCCGGGATAACCATCCGCCGCGTCGCCGACCAGTGCAAGATAGTCAGGGATGGATTCCGGGCCCACGCCGAATTTCTGCCGCACTCCTGTTTCATCCATCGTCACTTGCGTTCGCCGGTTGAGTTGCACAATACGCGACCCTCGTACGCACTGTGCCAGGTCCTTATCCGGAGTGCAGATCACTACGCGTTCCACTCTGGTGTCCTGCGCTGCTGCCATGGCCGCCGCTGCCAGAGCATCATCAGCTTCAAATTCCACCATGGGCCAGACTACGATTCCGGCAGCCGCCAGCACCTGCTCCAGCAACGGGAACTGTGCCAGCAAGTCGGGCTCGACTCCTGCGCTGGTTTTGTAGCCCGGCCATAGACCATTGCGGAACGATTCAATCACATGGTCGGTTGCTACCCCCACATGCGTAGCGCCAGCCTTGATCATGCTTTGCACTGAAGCCAGCACGCCTCGCACGGCAGCCACTTCGCGTCCTCGATCGTCGCGAGCCGAGGGAAGTGCATAATAGTGGCGAAACAGCTCATACGTGCCATCGATCAGGTGAATTTCCACTATGCCGCTCCCATCTTGAACTATAAAACATACCGAACTTCGAGAGAGCATTTTCAGGGATTCAGGACAAGCGTTCGTGTTTCCCTGAACAGTTCAAAACTGCATTTACAATACAGAATCTACAGATCACGCGAAGACTGCACCATGGCGAGCAACTCAGCATCGAATTCGGAGCGAACCTGGTTTGAACATCTGTCCCGTGCCCAGACACCGTCTCTGCGTTTATTCTGCTTCCCCTATGCCGGAGGAACGGCGGACGTTTATCGCAGCTGGCAACGCTGGTTTTCGCCTGACATTGATCTCTGCCTGGTGCACCTGCCCGGTCGCGGCAAGCGAATTTCAGACCCGCCTTTCACGCGCATCAAGTCTCTTGTAAGTGCAATCGTGCCGGTGATTGCTTCTGAAATTCAGGGACCTTACGCTCTTTATGGACACAGCATGGGCGCAGTTATAAGTTTTGAACTGGCAAGGGAGCTTGTACGCACACGCAGAACTGGGCCTGAGCTTCTGTTCGTCTCCGGGCGTCGCGCTCCGGACTGGCCGGATACGGAACCACCCACCTACCATCTGCCTCATGATCAGTTCATTGCTGAACTCAAGCGGCTCAAAGGAACTCCAGCAGAAGTGCTCGATCATCCCGAACTCATGGAACTGTTCCTCGGGCTCTTGAGAGCAGATTTTGAGATGGTTGATACGTATGAATTTGAACCGGGAACCTTGCTCTCCTGCCCCATCACAGTCTACGGGGGACTCTTTGATGAGCACGTGCCTGCCGATAGTTGCCGCGCGTGGAGCGAACAGACATCTGGAGTATGCAGGACGAGAATGGTACAGGGCGACCACTTCTTTGTTCGCAAACCTGGACAGGACTTTGTGGAAGCGTTTCGGCATGACGTGTTGAATGTTGCCTCTGCTCGTCACATGCGAGAGGCTAGATGATGCCCGCCGAAGCGGGTTCATTTGAACTATTTCCGGGTATGATCGATATCTGGCATATCAACATTGAGCCGCCGCCGGAAAAACTCGCCGCATCGCGCGCGCTGCTTTCACCGGACGAGCTTGAGCGTGCCGCTCGCTTCCACTTTGATATTCACAGAAATCGCTACATTGCCGGACGCGCGGCACTCAGAGCAATCCTTGCTCAGTATCTGGGAGTTTCGGCCCAGGCTATTGCATTCAATTACGGAGAGAAGGGCAAGCCAGCACTGGCTCCGCAAGTGAACACGCGCAGGCTCGAATTCAATTTGTCGCATTCACATGAGCGGGCGCTCCTCGGTATTACAGCCGGTTGCATCATTGGCGTTGACATTGAACGCATCAATCTGGAATTTGGCACAGATGAAATTGCCACACATTTCTTTTCTGCTTTTGAAGTAGACACCTTGCTCGCTGTGCCGAAGCCGGAACGTGGCGCAACATTCTTCAACTGCTGGACACGCAAAGAGGCTTACATCAAAGCCGTTGGTGAAGGATTGTCTCTGCCTTTGGACAGTTTTGACGTGGCTTTCGGCCCGGGAGTTGAAGCCGCTCTGTTGCGTGTGGGGGCCGCTCCGGATGCGCCATCGCGCTGGCGAATGTACGATATTCCCGCTCCACAGGGCTACGCCGCAGCTATCGCCGTGGAAGGCACGGAGCACAAGTTACGACAGCGGGAATGGGAGTGGTGAACCTATTTCCACTCCTTCCCGCTGTTCAATAGCCAGACGGTAATTTAAACCGCGACTGTTCCTTGTGGCTGCCCGGCTTCCTGCCTGGATTGAGGAAAGATATCCAGAACATAATCATGCGCCGCTAAAGCTGCCTGGTTCATGGTTCCTGCCTTCACCCGCTTCACTACTTCATCGCGCGAAAGATCAAAGATGGCTTCCAACAATTGCTGCTGTTGATCTTTGGGCGCTTGTCCCAGCACAAACAGCACCCGAGCGCTGTGCTGGATGTAACGCGGTGAGAGCAACTGCTTCCTGAGCAGTTCCATAATCAGCGTGGCCTTGCTGCGGTCAAACCGGCCGGGCTCGCCACGTTTGTCCTGCTCGGCGAAGAATGCTGCAGTCCAGTCATTGTGGTATTGCCAGACCTTGTCAAACAGCTCACGTGTAAACCGCGTTCCAGCATTTACCTGCTCCGCATTTTCCGCGGGCTCTACTCCATCTTCAGTCAGGGTGGGACGCTTGAGATGACCGTCTTTGGTGATGGCCGCCTGATGATGTGCCAGGGTCCATAGCCATGAAACGTCGATCCGATAGGTTGCCAGATCGTTCATGAAGCGCAGTTTCAGTTCGTAATCGTCAATGGCTGCGGCAAAGTTTCCGTTTAGGATCTGGAAGCCGTAATTGCCCGCCATGTAAAACGCGTGCTGAACATGCTCGATCGTTACGTCACCTTTAGGAATGCCGTAAATGGCGTCCCAAAGTTCATTGGTAAAGATTTTCTCTGGAGCATTGAGGGACTCTTTCGTGATCACCTGAGGCGTGATCTTCCCCTCAGAGTTCAGCAGGCCGCGTGACTGCAGAACAGCCCGCTCAGCATCGCTCAGCCCGCTGTTCACGGTTGGGACCGCCTGCTGCTTGACGTTGGTGGTCTCACGCGCTGCATCCACAATCTTCTGCAACCCTTCCACCGGCGTCTGCAGGGGAACATTGCCTGCGGCCACGTAGGCAGGCTCCGGACTTGCCACCCAGCTCTGACGATAGGAATCGTAGAGATGGCCCTTTACGCGCTTGGCAAGGATGTCGTCCAGCGTCGGCTGCTGTCCCGGCGACAGTGGGCCGTCAGGAACGAAAATCAAGCCCAGCAGGCGCTCACGCAGTTTATCGATAACCATGGCGCGCAATGCCAACGGGTTGTAACGAGAGCGACCATAGGGATCGCCCTGCTGATAAATCATTACCGCCGCCATGCCGCCAATGGGCGCAGCATTGCGCAGTTCGCCATCCTTCATGCCTGCCATCACCATCAGCAGCGCGTTGTAGCGCTGGTAAGCGATCATGTTCGGCGCGGCCATACCTACGGTCTGTGGGTCAGGGTAGATTCCTTTAGGATCGTCCTTCCACATCTCAATGATGCTGCCCAGATAATCCCAGCGGCCAACGTTGGTACCAAGCAGCCTTCTTCTCAGCGCCCAGGAAATGGCAGGTAGGGTGCGGCCTGCGTTGCCTTCTTCGTACAACACCTTGATCTTGAATGTGCCAGCCGGTGCGCCAATCATTCCTTCCACGCGCGAGAGCAGCTTTTCCAGAATTGCAGCCTCTTCCGGCGTCTGGATTTTCGGGATATAGAAATAAACACCGGTGCCCGCGCGCTTCAGAGCATCGTAGTTGTTGAACACCCACAGCACCACGATCACAACCAGTCCGGGAGCGGGCTGGCCATCCACCGTAACGTGGTCATAGGTGATATGGATTCCCGGCGGTCTTCCGAAGCGTGTAGGCCATTTGCCCGGCGCATTGTTGATCTTGTATTCGCGTTTCGCACCTTTTTTCGACACTTCATATGGCTTGCCGGTCCAGCGGCCCTCAAAGATGTCCCTGGCGTTCTGCATGGCGGCAAAGATTCCAATCGGCGCGTTGGCGGCTGTGCCGTCAGGCTTGAAGTGGGGCGGGGATGCATCCTCGAAATCGGGCATGTTCATGGGCGCCGGACTGTTCAGTGCATTGAAAGCCATGTCCAGCGGTTGCCAGGGGCCTGTCAGCTCCAGGCCGGGATTATCGAGAGGATGAGCGTCTTTGGGGATCGGCACTTCGTCGTTCAAACGCCAGCGCCACTTGCTCTGCGTGCCGGCAAAGTTGTCGATCATTCCCTGTACGATCTGGCGCCAGGTCCAGGACTCGCCTGTGACTGGATCCGGAAATTTCTGCTCCCACTTTGGCCAGCCATACTTTTCGCGCACGGGTGCAGGTGATTCCAGCGTCTCCCGTCTGGCGCTGAGTGCGGCTGCGATGTCAGGACGCAGCTCGCGCGTAAGAGTGGTGATAGCTTCCTCAACGTTGAGCTGGCGGCCGTTGACAGTCTTGCTACCGAATAATTCTGGAAACTTCTCGAGAATGTCCTTGCGAACCATGGCGCTGATGCTCCTCAACTTGATTTCGGCACTTCTCTCGCCGGTACGGCACAAAGGATGGAACGGGGCAGGCTCGTTCAGGAATTACTTCACATGAATTGCCCCGGCTTCCGAGTTGCTGCGGGCGTTCTAATTCAACCGTCAATTCTACGCCACAGCTATTTAGTAACGCGAGGGAGCATACTGCGGTCGGCGCTGATTGAAATAGTCTTGGGAAAGCGAGCCTCTACCAGCGAAAATCAGCGTTGATCAGTGTCCTCAGGGTAAGGTTCTCGCATCTGCTATGCTTAGTCCAAGTCTCTGGAGAGGGTGCATTTCCTGATGAAATTCAAGAAGCTACTGCTGCTTTCACTGCTGCTCCCCTTGCTGCTCGGCCTGGTGGGCTGTCCAAACAGCACCAGCATTGCCGACATTAACAAAGATCCCGGTCATTACGCCGGAAAGGATGTGACGATATCAGGACAGACGTCCAATTCTTTCGGCGCCCTTGGCAATGGCATTTTCCAGATCAATGACGGCACAGGAAGCATGTGGGTTTATAGCCAGAGCTTCGGGGTACCCACCGACGGCGCCAAGGTTGACGTCACAGGCAGGATTCAAGAAGGCTTCAGCTTCGGCGGACGCAGCTTCGCGGTGATTCTGAAAGAGACTAAAGCGCGCCATTAGACGGGTGAGCTGATGATTGGAGCAGTCACTCCTGGATTGTTGTTGGCTGCCCGCCGGCTGGTTGCCCTCCGTAACACAGTTCCGGCTTAAGAGTGGAAGCTGAGAGCCGGAACGCGTTCGCACCTGCTTGCGTGATAAATTTGTTCAACATGGAAGCCGATTTCCGCAAGCGCCTGCAACTCATCGTGATCATTTCCATCGTGCTGGTTGCTGCCCGCACGGCTTACATCTTTTACCAGCGCCATCAGCCCCTGCCGCAGAAGAAGGCTGAAACCTACTCCACCAACCTTGACGACTACGTTACGTATCCCAAGGTGTATCCGTTTGATTTGAAGTCGGCCAACAAAGAGATGGATGGAAAAACCGTGTGGGTGCGCACTGGCAATACCATCCCTTATTACCGCTACAACGCAGCTTCTCATACAGCAGAACTGAGCCACCAGGCCGGCTTGCTGCCTCCCCTGGAAAAGTTTCAGATCAAAGACGTGATTCTGCAAAAGACGCCCAGATCTTTGTCTGAAGGGCAGGTCGCGGTGGTGCAGAAGCAATTCCTTGCCATCTTCGATATACCCGGAGAGAAGGGAAGTTTAGCCACACCCGTTGGGACTTCCGTTGGAGATGACAATAATTTCACGGCCAACGATGTTTTCTTCTTTGCTGACCCGCATGAACTCTACAAGCACTGGCCTCCGGATGTGTGGGCGGCTATTGATCAGCATCAGGCCAAGCCCGGCATGAACGAACTCCAGGCTGGCTTTGCTCTGGGAACGGCGGGCAGCGTGAGCAGCGGAGACTATGGCAATCGCAGCATCGAATACAGTAACAATGGAAACCCAGTGAAGGTCACGTTTGAAAAGAACCGCGCCGTGAGCGTGGAGCCGGAGAAGAAATAAATTTGATTGGCTAATCCGCGCTTGAGCTCTTGCGGCTCTTCTTTGGCTTGGCCGATTCCGTATCGTCCGAAACAGCAGCTCCAGTCGAGGCTTCACGCACGGACTGCGGCGGCTTCTTGGCTTCGGCCAGGCTCATCTTCAACGCTTCAAGAATATCGATCACCGGAGCCTTGTGCGCCGGAGCAGCAGTCTCAACAATCTCCTTGCCTTCAACCTTTGCCTTGATCATGGCCATGAGGTTTTCGCGGTAGTTGTCTTTGTACTTTCCCGGCTCAAACGGCGCCAGCAGAGATTCAATCAGCATTTTGGCCAGCGCCAGTTCTTTATCCTGGACCTTGCTTGTGTCCGTACGGAATTCTTCAACTTGGCGAATCTCATCTTCGAAATACATGGTGTGCAGGAGTATTCCGCGGGCGCCTGGGCGCAGAATCACAATGTGCTCGCGATTGTGCATGGCGATTTTGGCCACGCCCACGCAGCCGCTCTGCTTTAGCGCTTCAAACAACAGGGAATAGGGCTTCTCACCGGCTTCATCCGGCGCGAGATAGTACGAAGCGTCAAAGAAAATGGGATCGACTTCCGAGGTCTTAACGAACTCAAGCACTTCCATGGTCTTGGCAGTCTTGGGCGCGACCTTTTTGATTTCCTCGTCGTCGATGACTACGTACTTGTCTTTCTCGTACTCGTAGCCCTTTACAATATCGCTGCGCTGGATAGGCTTGTCCTCAATCTGGCAATAGAGGATTTGCTTCACCCGCGAGTTGTCGGCTTTGTGCAGTTGGTTAAAACTGACCGTCTCACTGCGGGCGGCGCTGTACAATTTCACTGGCAGAGAGAGCAACCCGAAGGTCAGGTGCCCCTTCCATACGGTGCTGGCCATCTGATTTCTCCAAAAGAACCGGGCGAGTCTACGTGTTTAGCACAATTATAGGGGCATTTACAATCTTACTGACAGCCCATGTCACTAGAAGAG
>DATEJX010000038.1:0-6172 GCA_035277785.1 Candidatus Angelobacter sp.
CCATTTCTCGTCATTTTTGCGGGTGGCTTCCTGCTCGTAAATGTAAGGCAGATTCTGTTCGCGGAAAGCGCCGTTATGGAACCAGTCATCACCGCGCCAGCCGTCCACCATGGGATTCATGGGGACTGAGACCTTGAGCGCCGGATGCGGGTTGACCAGCGCCATGAGCGGGAGAAAGCCGTCATACGAAATGCCCAGGATGCCGACTTTGCCGTTGCTCTCCGGGATATTTTTCACCAGCCAATCGATCGTGTCATAGGTGTCCGTGGAGTGATCAACAGGAGTGGGATTCAGCGGTCCGTGTAAAGGTCGGTTCATCACGTAATCGCCTTCGGAGTCGTACTTGCCACGCACGTCCTGAACCACGCGAATGTAGCCGCCTTCCACAATCACATCTGTCGCATTGTCATAGCCCTGGAGAATGGGCCCAAGATGCGAACTGGCGGCATGAGAGGTGAGGTCCATGGCGCTATAAGGTGTCCGGGTGAGGAGGATGGGCGCGCGATTAGCTTTGGTAGCGCTTTTCGGGACAAGAATCACCGTATGCAGCTTCACCCCGTCGCGCATGGGGATCATGACATCCCGCCGGGCGTAATCAAAGCTATCCGTCAACGGCTTGAAATCCGGCGGGGTTTCACTGGGATAATCCGGGTACTTGGGCGGAGGCGTGTTCTGCGCCCAGCCGGACGAAGGATCAACAACAAACAAAAGAGCACAAAAGACGAATACGCGAAGGAATTTGATGTGATTCATGTGAGCTGGCGATTATAAGTCCTCAGGATTGTGTGCGTCACGTTCAGTTTGAGCGACCATCAGGCAGGCATCACGCTCACCTCGCGTGTTAAACTTAAGGGTTTGCCCCGAGTTCCAGACTCTTCATACAGGTTTCTGTCAATGGCACAAGCTACAGATATCGCAATCGTGAATGGTGCGCGCACACCTATGGGCCGCTATTGCGGCAAACTGCGCGATTTTACTGCTATGGAACTGGCCGCCGTCGCCAGCCAGGAGGCGATCCGGCGGGCGGGCGTTGATCCCAAAGAATTTGACCATGCCGTGTTCGGCAACGCGCAGCAGACCTCCGGCGACTCGCTTTATGGAGCCCGCCATGTGTCCCTCAAGGCAGGTCTGCCCATAGAAACTCCGGCGCTCACGGTTAACCGGCTCTGCGGATCGGGTATGCAGTCTCTGGTGAATGCGGCGCAGATGATTCAGTTGGGCGAGGCATCCACAGTGCTGGCCGGTGGCATGGAATCCATGTCGCAGGCGCCTCATGTGATCCGCGGCGCTCGCTGGGGCCTTGGCCTGGGCGAAGGCAAAATGGAAGATTCACTGATGGTCGCACTGCTCGATACCTACTGCGGGCTTTATATGGCCAACACTGCCGAACTGTACGCAGAGCAACAAGGGATAACGCGGCAAATGATGGACGAGTTCGCGCTGCAATCACAGCAGAAAGCAGGCGATGCGCAGAAAGCCTGCCGCCTGGGCGAGGAGATTACACCAGTTCCCCTCAAGAACCGCAAAGGCGAGCCCACGGGTGAAACCTTCGACAAAGACGATCATCTTCGTCCCGAAACCACCATGGAAGGCCTGGCCAAGCTCAAGGCTGCGTTTGGCAAAAACGGGACTGTGACGGCGGGCAATGCCAGCGGCATCGTCGATGGCGGTGCGGCTGTTGTCATGATGACGCTGGATCAGGCGCAGAAGCGCGGCCTCAAACCAATGGGCCGCATCGTGAGTTGGGGCATAGCCGGAGTGGATCCGAAGATCATGGGTAGCGGCCCGGTTCCGGCATCGCGCGCAGCGCTGAAGAAAGCCGGGCTGAAGCTTGAGGACATGGATCTGATCGAAGTGAATGAAGCTTTTGCCGGGCAATATCTGGCTGTGGAAAAAGAGCTGGGGCTCGATCGCAACAAGGTCAACGTAAATGGGGGCGCCATTGCGCTGGGCCATCCACTGGGTGCGACCGGAACGCGGCTGGTGATCACGCTATTGCACGAGTTGCGGCGCCGCAAGAAGAAATACGGGTTGGCGACAGCGTGCATTGGTGGTGGTCAAGGGATCGCGATGATTGTGGAGAGCCTTTCCTGAAATCTCGAGCGAAAGCGGCGAGAGATCCCTATCATTACGACTGACTTTGGGTTTAAAGAACGATTCCCTGAAGATCTTCGTTGGAATAGGGATCCCTCACCAACAACAAACGCAGGTTCGGGATTTCAGAATCCAATCCGAAATAAAGGACTGATATGACCATCAAAAAAGTAGGCGTACTCGGTTGTGGACTGATGGGCTCCGGTATCGCGCAGGTCAGCGCGACCGCCGGTTATGATGTGACCGTTCTCGAGCAGGAGCAGAGATTCCTGGACAAAGGCTTTGCCGGCATCGAGAAGTCGCTGGCCAAGTTTGCCGAGAAGCCGGAGAAGACCGGCATAACGCCAGAAAAAGCCAAGGAAGCTCGCTCGCGCATGCACGGCACAACCAGTGCCAAAGATCTCGCTGACTGCGACATCATCATTGAAGCGATCATTGAGAACCTCGACGAGAAAAAGAAGACCTTTGGCGCGCTGGATGGGATCGTCAAGAACGAGGCCATCTTCGCCAGCAACACCTCGTCGATCTCCATTACTGAAGTTGCCGCGGCGACGAAGCGGCCTGACAAGTTTGTCGGATTGCATTTCTTCAATCCTGTGCCGCTGATGAAGCTGGTGGAAGTGGTGAGGACGATCGCCACCAGCGACACGGCTTTTGAGGCTGCGTTCGAGTTTGGTAAGAGCCTGGGCAAAGTCCCGGTCCGTACGAGCGACAAAACCGGCTTCATCGTGAACCGCCTCCTTGTCCCTTACCTGCTGGATGCGATTCGCGCTTACGAAGAGGGTGTGGGTTCTATACCCGACATCGACAATGCCATGAAGCTGGGCTGTGGCTACCCCATGGGACCGTTTACATTGCTGGATTTTGTTGGCCTCGATACCACGTACTACATCACGCATGTAATGTTTGACGAGTTCAAGGAGCGCCGCTTCTCCTCGCCGCCTCTACTGAAGCGGCTGGTGATGGCCGGCTGGTACGGAAGGAAATCGGGCAAGGGCTTTTATGATTACGCGGACCCGAATAATCCTGTTGCACAAAAGTTTTAGCCACTGATCAACGCAGATTCACGCTGATCAAGAAAATATCTGCGTTCATCAGCGCAAATCTGTGGCTGAAAGGTCTCTTCCATGCCTTTAGAAAACGTTAAATTTGAGAAAAAAAACAAAATCGCTTACGTCACCATCGATCGGCCAAAAGTTCTGAACGCCCTGAACGCGGCCACGATGGGTGAATTGCAGGAAGTTTTCACCGAGTTGGCAGCGGATCGCGAGGTCCGCGTGGTGATTCTGACCGGCGCCGGAGAAAAGTCGTTTGTCGCTGGAGCGGATATCAACGAACTGGCGCGAAACAATCCAGTGGAAGCGAAAGCATATACCCATCGCGGACAGGCTGTGCTCGATCTGATTGAAAATCTGGGCAAGCCAGTGATTGCCTGTATTAACGGCTTTGCTCTCGGTGGCGGATGCGAGATCGCCATGGCGTGTACCATGCGGCTGGCCAGTGAGAATGCCAGGCTCGGCCAGCCAGAGGTGAAGCTGGGCATCATTCCCGGATATGGCGGCACACAGCGGCTCCCGCGGCTGGTCGGAACCGGACTGGCCATGCAGCTTCTGCTCACGGGAGAAATGATCTCCGCCCATGAGGCGCACCGCATCGGCCTGGTGAATGAAGTAGTCCCGGCAGACAAGCTCATCGCACGCGCGGAGGAGATTGCTGGAAAGATCATGGCCAACGCTCCGTTGGCCATTCAGTACTGCATGGAAGCCGTGAATGAAGGCATGAACATGACGCTGAAAGAAGGATTGTTTCTGGAAGCCACGCTGTTCAGCGTTTGTTGTGCCACCGATGATAAAGGTGAAGGCACGCGGGCATTTCTGGACAAGCGACCCGCAAATTTCCAGGGAAAATGATAGCTGGCTCCGTATAATCTGAGCCGCCATGTCTGACGACCTGATTACCTTATGGCGGTATCGCGATCTGCCGGAGGCCCTGATTGCCCACAGCAAACTCAAGGCCGAAGGTTTTGATTGTTTTCTGGCCGACGATAATATGGTCCGGTTCGACTGGTACTGGTCGAATATGTTGGGCGGAATAAGGCTGCGCGTCCGGGAAGATGATGCAGAGTCTGCACTGGCAGTTCTGGGCCAGGAAATTCCTGAAAGATTCTCCGCTGAGGAAGTGGAAGAAGAGTATGAGCAGCCCGCATGCCCTAAATGTGGATCGCGCGACGTGGGTTTTGAAACCTTCAACCGGGGCGCGGCGCTGGTAGCTTTGTACATTGGTATTCCGTTAACAATTCCTAAAAACCGGTGGCATTGTGAAGACTGCGGGAACGAGTGGAAAGGTGAGTACGTCTAGGCTGTGATTAAAAGCATTACCACAATCCGTAAAGCCAGCGCCAAAGAGTTGGACGCGATAGCAGAGCTGTTCGACGCGCTCGGGTTTGAGCACGGACAAGGCTGGAAGACGGAACGTGGGCGGGGAGAGGCCTTCAGGGCTCCGGTGGGGCAACTGGAGTTTGTGGAAGGTCGGGAGGAGTTGCACACCGATCTCTGGGTGGAGGTGAATGACCTCGATTCATTACGCGAAATCCTGAGTAAGAAGAGGTTCAAGGTCACAAAGGACATCCAGCCTACAAAATGGGGATCACGTTTTCTGATCGCCGAGCCGGCAAAGGGAGTGGAAGTCCTTTTCTGGCAGAAAGACCGAGCCAAACCGGATGCAATGGAAGGTGATTTGAGCGCAAGCGGCATGCGCTTTGGCGTTGTGGTGGCGCGGTGGAATTCGTTCATCACTGAGCGGCTGCTTCAAGGCTCACTCGACGCGCTACGGCGCTGCGGCTGCCGCGAGCAGGACATCGCGGTTATTCGCGTGCCTGGCTCATTTGAGATTCCGTCGCAGGCGCGCACCCTTGCGGAAACAGGAAATTACGACGCCATCATTACACTCGGGTGTCTTATTCGGGGCGAGACCACTCATTACGAGCACATTGCCACGGAGGTAACGCGCGGCATCGGCCAGTCAGCGCAGGAAACGGGTGTACCGCACACCTATGGCGTTTTGACTTGTGAGAATCTGGAGCAGGCGCTGGACCGAGCGGGACTAAAGGCGGGCAACAAAGGCTTTGAGGCCGCTATGTCAGCCATTGAAATGGTAAGCCTGAAACGCAAGACGGGCAGCGCTGCATCCAAGCAGAAAGGTCAAACGAGGTAAAAGTGGGAACCCGACGCAAAGCCCGCGAACTCTGTCTGCAGATGCTGTTCCAATGGGATATGGGCAAGCAGTCGCCGGACCACGTGCGCAAAACCTTCTGGGGGGAAAGACCGGAAGTTGATGGAGAGACGCGCGACTTTGCCCAGGACCTCTTCAATGTGGCCGTGGACACCGAGCAGGGAGTGGATGACCTGATCCAGAAGCATGCACAGCATTGGAAGATGGAACGTATGGCCGCGGTAGATCGCAACGTCCTGCGCACTGGAGTCGCCGAATTTCTTCGTTACCGCGATACGCCCAAGCCGGTTGTAATTAATGAGGCCCTGGAGATCGCGCGCAAATTCTCCGCGCCAGAGTCTGTTCATTTCATCAATGGGGTGCTGGATTCGGTGGGCAAGCAGCTCACAACCTAGCTCTTGCTGCAACAAGAAAATAACGAATTAATGGTCGAGGTCCGTTGTTCCGTAAAACCGATCAATCTTCTCCAAGTCTCCCTTAAGCTGCTCCGCATATTTTTTTCTCAATGAGGCCGTGATCCTGTTGGTTGTGGCTTGCGGATCCTTGCGGAGATCGTAAAAGTAGTTGGATTCAGCTGCAGCATCCACGATATAGAGCGAGCTTTCATCGCCGGAGAGAATGCCAAATACAGGCAAGTAGCTCGACATAAGGAGATAGTGGTCAGGACGAGGCCCGTCCTGCTCCTTCGCGGTATGAGTGAATAAGGGCCTGCCGTATAGATCATTTGGTCGCGCGGGCTTGTGTCCCAAAAGGTAATAGAGCGTGGGAGTCAGGTCCTGAAGAAAGGCGGGGCGGTTCGCGTCCCAGGTGAGATTCGCCTTTAGCTTCTCTGGTAAATGGATAATCA
>DATEJX010000039.1:0-2702 GCA_035277785.1 Candidatus Angelobacter sp.
GCGATGCGCCGGCCAAATCCGCTTCGGTCCAGCCGTATCCCTTTTCTTCCAGCTCAAGCGCCAGCTCTTTGCCGCCGGACTTCACGATCTTGCCGTTGACCAGAACGTGAACAAAGTCTGGAACAATGTAGTTCAGCAGTCGCTGGTAATGCGTGACCACCAGGAATGAACGTTCTTTGCTGCGCATGCTGTTTACGCCGTTGGCGACGACTTTGAGCGCGTCAATGTCCAGCCCCGAATCGGTTTCATCCAGCACCGCCAGCTTCGGCTCCAGTACGGCCATTTGCACAATCTCGTTGCGCTTTTTCTCGCCGCCGGAAAATCCTTCATTGACAGGACGGTTCAGGAATTTCTCGTCCATCTCAAGGAGCCGCATCCGTTCGCGGAGCAAGGGCAGAAAATCCATGGCATCCAGCTCGTCCTGTCCGCGATACTTGCGGATGGCATTCAGTGCTGCGCGCAAGAAATAAGCATTGCTGATGCCCGGAATTTCCACGGGATACTGGAACGCAAGAAACAGACCCTCACAGGCAGCCTCTTCCGGTTTCAGGTCCAGAAGGTCTTTGCCGTTGAAAGCAATCTGGCCGCGCGTGATCTCATAGCTCTCCCGACGCGCCAGCACTCCTGCCAGCGTGCTTTTGCCCGAGCC
The DNA here is from genome assembly GCA_035277785.1 of Candidatus Angelobacter sp. GTDB lineage: Bacteria > Acidobacteriota > Terriglobia > Terriglobales > Acidobacteriaceae > Angelobacter. Next base: position 650 of record DATEJX010000039.1, read on the forward strand.
GTTCGGCCCCATGATGGAGTGAACTTCGCCCGGCTTGATCGTCAGGTCAATTCCCTTCAGGATTTCCACGCCATTCACGCTGGCGTGCAGGTTTTTGATTTCCAGGAGACTCATTCTTTTATCCAACACTCCCCTCAAGACTGATACTGAGCAGCTTCTGCGCCTCAACGGCAAATTCCATGGGCAGTTCACGAAATACGGCTTTGCAGAAGCCGTTGATGATCATGCTTACTGCCTCTTCCTTGGAAATGCCGCGTTGCTGCAGGTAAAAAATCTGGTCCTCGCCGATCTTTGAAGTCGAAGCCTCGTGCTCCATGCGAGCGCTCGCATTCCTGACCTCAATGTACGGGAACGTATGCGCGCCGCATTTATCGCCGATCAGCAGCGAATCGCACTGCGTGTAGTTGCGCGCTCCCTTGGCGCCCTTCAGAATCTTTACGCCGCCGCGATAAGTATTCTGCCCGTGGCCGGCGGAAATGCCCTTGGAAACGATGGTGCTCTTCGTGTTCTTACCGATGTGGATCATCTTGGTTCCGGTGTCGGCCTGCTGATAATTGTTGGTTAGCGCCACGGAGTAAAACTCACCGACCGAGTTGTCGCCCTGCAGAATGCAGCTTGGATACTTCCATGTGATCGCCGAACCGGTTTCCACTTGCGTCCACGAAATTTTGGAATTCTTGCCCAGGCACTTGCCGCGCTTGGTGACAAAGTTGTAAATGCCGCCCTTACCTTCCTTGTCGCCGGGATACCAGTTCTGCACAGTCGAGTACTTGATGGTCGCGTTGTCATGCGCGATCAACTCAACTACGGCAGCATGAAGCTGGTTCTCATCGCGAACAGGGGCCGTGCAGCCTTCCAGATAGCTGACGTAAGCGCCTTCATCAGCGATGATCAGCGTGCGCTCAAACTGTCCGGTATTCTGCGCGTTGATGCGGAAGTACGTCGAGAGCTCCATGGGGCAGCGCACGCCCTTGGGCACATAACAGAAAGATCCATCACTGAACACAGCGGAGTTCAGGGCAGCAAAGAAATTGTCTGTATAAGGAACCACCGAGCCAAGGTATTTTTTCACCAGGTCAGGATGGTTCTTCACTGCCTCTGAAAATGAGCAGAAGATCACGCCTGCCTCAGCCAGCTTGGCTTTGAAGGTGGTTGCCACCGAGACGCTGTCAAACACGGCATCCACGGCTACGCCCGCCAGCAGCTTTTGCTCGTGCAGCGGAATACCCAGCTTCTCATAGGTCTGGAGGATCTCAGGATCAACTTCGTCCAGGCTTTTCAGTTCTTTCTTCTGTTTTGGGGCGGAATAGTAAGAAAGCGCCTGATAGTCGATCGGCGGATAGTGCACATTCGCCCATCTCGGTTCGGCCTGTTTGACCTCAAGCTGCGCCCAGTGGCGATACGCTTTCAGACGCCACTCCAGCATGAAATCGGGCTCGCCTTTCTTGGCGGCAATGGCGCGAATGATATCTTCGTTCAAGCCGGGCGGCAGGCGGTCTTCTTCCACCGCTGTAATAAAGCCCCACTTGTATTCCTGCTTTGTCAGGTCCTGAATCTGGTCAACTGAACTCATCGCACTCCTTACGCTATTCCAGCCGGTTCAATGGAAATAATCTTGTCTGTTGCGCGCCGCTCATGCTGCGGCATCTGGTGGTTCAAATCAGCCAGCATCACGTGCTCCAGCGCGTCCCGCAACGCGTCTCCTATGATCTGCGAATTGATTTTGATGGAACAGGAACGTTCCATCTCACACAACCCGGGCACCACGCTGCATTCGGTAAATCCGATCGGGCCTTCGAGAGCGAGGATGATGTCTGCCACCGAAATCTTCTCTGCCTGCCTCATCAGGTTGTAGCCGCCCTTTACGCCACGGTGCGAACTGAGTAGCCCCGCATCGGAAAGCTGCCTTAACAGCTTGCCAACCGTGGGAAGGGGTATCCGCGTAGCCTTAGCGAGGCTTCGGGCCGTGTGGGGGCACGCTTCAGAGCTGCGCGCCACGTGCGCCATCAGCACAATGCCGTAATCCGTCAGTTTGTTGAGTCGGAACATACAA
>DATEJX010000040.1:0-11888 GCA_035277785.1 Candidatus Angelobacter sp.
TTGCAGCGGCAGCGGCGGGAGATACCATTCAGATTGATTCCAGCGTCACCTATGTGGGTGATGTTTGCGCGTGGACAACACCCGATCTCACCTTGCAAGGCGTAGGAGGAGCGCGTGCCCACATCGATGCGGGTGGATTGAATTCTCAGGGCAAAGCTATCTGGGTCATCTCCGGGGCCAACACGACCGTAGAAAATATCGAGTTCAGCGGCGCCACTGTACCGGACCACAATGGAGCAGGCATTCGGCAGCAGGCTGACAATTTGACAGTCCGCAATTGCTATTTTCATGACAATGAAGAAGGCATTTTGACCGACGCCTCGCTAACCAGCACCATCACCATTGAATTTACGGAATTTGGATTCAATGGATTCGGCGACGGGCAGTCTCACAATGTGTACATCGGAAATATCGGCACGCTGATTTTCCGCTACAACTATTCGCATCACGCAAAAATCGGCCACCTGCTGAAGACGCGCGCAGCGCAGAACTTCATCCTCTATAACCGCCTCAGTGATGAAGCCACTGGAACATCCAGCTACCAGATTGATATTCCGAACGGTGGCCTTTCCTATGTCATTGGGAACGTGATCGAGCAGGGGCCACTCAACGATAATTCCACGTTCATCGCTTACCTGGAAGAAGGTATAAATCCCGGCAATCCCAACGAACAGCTTTTCGTCATCAACAATACGTTTGCGAACGACGCGTCTTCTGGAACTTTTATTTCTCTTGCTCCCGGGGCGGCGCCTGTGGTTATCAAGAACAACATCTTCTCTGGTCCGGGAACAATCACAAACCAGGCATCGGCTGTTCAGGCGAACAATTTTTCCGGCAATGCGGCTTTCGTCAATTCCGCGGGATACGACTACCATCTCACTTCAGGCTCAGCGGCTATCAATGCCGGAGCTGATCCCGGATCAAACGCTACCTTTTCTTTGTCTCCGGTTTTTCAGTACGTTCATCCGGCCTGTGCGGAAGGCCGCACTCTGGTGGGAACGATTGATATCGGCGCGTACGAGTTCAATGGCGGAACGGGAATCGCTCCGGCAAACGGCACCTGTAGCACTGCAACAGGGCCGCTGGTTACGTTGTCCTCGTCAAGCCTGGTCTTTGCTTCTCAGCAAATCAGTACCACCAGTCTGGGTCAGGCATTGACAATCACAAACACAGGGAATGCATCCCTGAGCATCAGCGACATTGCCGCCAGTGGAGATTTCACCCAGACGAACAACTGCAGCACCGTAGCTGCGGGCGCAGGCTGCACGATCACGGTGAAATTTGTTCCCACCGTCGTGGGCAAGAGGACGGGCACAATCACCATTACGGACAGTGCACCGGGTAGTCCTCATTCAGTTTCCCTGACCGGCACCGGCAGCAGTGCGCCGACCAGTGATTTCTCCGTGACGGCGACCTCCGGCTCAGCCACCATCAGCGCCGGCCAGACTGCCAGTTTCACGCTGAACTTGGCTGCCTCCGGCGGGTTTAATCAGACAGTGGGACTGACGTGCAGTGGAGCGCCTACGAGTTCCACATGCACCGTATCGCCCTCTTCCGTGAGCATGGCCTCTGGAAGCGGAACGGCGCAGGTAAGTTTCCAGACAACGGCGCGGGCTGCAGTGGTGCCAACGAGCACGTCCAAGATGGAGAATCCGTTGCGATCCGAATGGCTGGTCCTGTCCCTCGTAATTATCATCTTGCTACTCCTGCTCGCCCGACAAAAAGGTTTCACACGGCTACGCTTTGTTGCGGTTCCGGCGCTGTTGCTGGCGCTCGGCTGCGGCTCCACGGGGAGTAAATCGAGTCCCACCCAAACCGGAGTGGGCACTCCGGCCGGCACATACAATCTGACCGTTACAGGAACTGCAGGACCTCAAACCCATACGACCAACCTGACCGTGGTGGTTAATTAGAGCGTCTGTTCATTTTTCTAAGCAGGCCGCTTTGACCATTAACGGTTCACGCTCTTGTATTCTATTGCGGTTGTGTTCAGCAACCTACTGCGGGCGCCAGTACGCTTTCTGAGTATGGATAACGCTCCTGCTGTCTGTGACGTGATTCTGGTTCTGGCAGGCCGGATTGAACGAAAACCTTACGGCCTGAAACTATTTCAACAGCAACTTGCCTCGCGACTGATTGTAAGTGTAAGCCGGCATGAAGTTCGCCAGACAGCACAGCAATTATCTTTTTCCCCGCTTCTTGAGTTGCGCGATGCAACTCCGCCAAATCAGCGACATTTCTGGATCGATTGCTGCGGCGGACAGCAGCATATTGTTCGTGCGGAGGGCATCAGGCGGTCAAGCACATTTTGGGAATTGCACGCGCTGGCGCGCTATCTGGCACCGGACATTCCTCAACGGATTGCGATTGTGAGCACATCCATACATCTCAGGCGTGTGAGGCTTTGCTGCGGCAAAATCCCGGAATTCGGCGGCACAGATCTGCTCTTTCTTCCCGTCCCGGAAAGCCTGAGTTCCTTTGTGAAGGAACGATGGTGGCAGCATTTAGATCACTGGAGCTATGTGCTCAGTGAATTTGCCAAGCTTACTGCTTACGCGCTGCTGTATTGAGTGCAGGGTCGGAAGCACTGGTCTGCGTTCTCGAAGAAAAGGTACTGAGAATTGCTTCAACGCAACGAGACGCCGCCTTACCATCCCACAAAGGAGGAATCCTCCCCGCAGGCGGATTTTGCTTTAGATCCTTCCAGGCCTTGACGATGGTTTCATAGCTGGTGCCTGCCAGCCGGTTCGTCCCCTGCTCAATCGTAATGGGACGTTCCGTATTGTTGCGCAGAGTAAGGCAGGGAATGCCCAGCGCTGTGGTCTCTTCCTGTACGCCACCGGAGTCGGTAAAGACAACGGCAGCCCGTGACATGAGCGCCACAAAGTCTGTGTATCCCAGCGGTTCAAGCAGTTTGATTCCAGCATTCGTGGTGTCGCCCAGTTTGGCCCGCGTGCGGGGATGAACAGGGAAGATTAACCGCAGATCGTCCGATTGTGAGATCTCTTCAAGCGCCCGAAATACCTGCTGCAATTGCGTGAAATCATCCACGTTGGAAGGCCTATGCAGCGTTATTAGACCAAAGCGCCTTTGTGCCACGCCAAGCTCATCGGCAATTCGGGAAGCGCGCGAGCGCTCCATCTGGAAATAAAGCGAATCGATCATGAGATTGCCGACAAAAACAACCTTGTCGGCGCCAACGCCTTCGCGTTGCAGATTCCCCATGCCGCTTTCTTCAGTAACAAGGAGCAGGTCAGAGATGGCATCTGTGACAAGCCGGTTTATTTCTTCCGGCATGGACCGGTCAAAGCTGCGCAGCCCGGCTTCCACATGGATGACTGGCACATTCAGCTTTTTCGCTACCAGGGCGCATGCCGCTGTGGAGTTAACATCCCCCACAACCAGGATGGCATTGGGCCGCTCGCGGAGGACCACCGACTCAAAACGCTTCATGATCTCGGCGGTCTGTTGAGCATGTGAGGCTGACCCTACTTCCAAGTTGTAAAGCGGTGAAGGGAGCCCCAACTCGCGGAAAAATTGCCCGGACATCTGGTCGTCATAGTGCTGGCCTGTATGGACCAGAGAAGCTGTAATCCCCGGAAACTCAGAGAATGCACGAAACAATGGCGCAAGCTTCATAAAGTTGGGCCGTGCGCCGCCAATGCACAGAATGCGGATGGAATCCATCAAATCCTTCAGTTTCTTAAGGCTAGCTGCAATTGGTGTTCCATGCAGCATCTCTCCTGATTATTTCATTAATCTTCAACAAGTTGAGGGAAGAAGCACAATGGAAGCGCACGTGCACGACAGATTGGCGTGAGAAAAGCCGTAGCTATGCCGGAATTAGAATCTCTTGATCGGCCGCTTGAGCAGTTAAAACTGGGCAGAAAGCTCCGTATTCTCCTGATTTCTTATCTCTTTCCCCCGGCAGGGGGAATCGGGGTTCAACGGGCCCTTAGCCTGGCCAGATATCTGCCAGAGTGCGGATTTGAAGTTCATGTTCTGAGTGCTGCAAATGCTGCCGCACCGGTTCGCGATCCTGCGCTCTGCTTGCGTGTCCCCCAGGAAGTCAAGCAACATCATGCATTTACCCCGGAAGTTCCGTTCTGGGTGCGGCATACCATTTGGAATTACTTGTCCCGGAGCAAGAAGCCCAAAAAAGGAGCCCCGAATCCCCAGGAGCAGATTGCACCCCCCAATGGAAAGCCGCAGGCCGGGGGAGTGAAATCTCTTGCAACTCGGGCCATTCGCCGCATCCTATCGCCCGAGCCGGAAGTGTTGTGGGCGCCATTTGCCATCAGGAAGGCAAAAGACGTTGTACGGAAGCACGGGATTGACGTGGTTATGGTGACCGCCCCGCCCTTCTCGTCATTCCTTGTAGGGAATGCCCTCAAAAAAAGCTTTCCGTCACTCAAATACGTGGCTGATTTTCGCGATGAATGGATCAGCTTCTACCTGAAAGATTTCGAATTTCAGAGCAGCGACTATACCCGGCAAAAAGCTATCGCTATAGAACGCCAAACGATCGAGTCTGCGGATCTGGTCGTCGCGGTGGCGCAAACTTCGCTCAAAGAGATCAAGTCACGCTACCCTGATCAGCCGGCAAACAAATTCGCTTGTATCTCCAACGGCTTTGATCCGGAAGCATTCTCCGGGCTGATGCCACGAGAGAACCACGAGAAGAAGCTCATCGTCACGCACGTGGGAACCGCATATAAGACGGCCTCGCCGCAGTTTTATCTTGACGCAGTGGACGGATTGCCGGAAGAGCTGCGAAGCCAGATTGAGACACGGTTCGTTGGTCGCATTACAGACGCTGAGCGGCAGCAGTTTCAAGGGCGCAAAAGCAACAATCAGCTAATCGGATTCATGCCCCAGCATCAGGCACTCCGCTACATGGAAGAGACAGACTGCTTGTTGCTTACCATGACCAACAACATCAGCCTTCCCGGCAAGCTTTACGAGTATTTGGCTGCGCGCAAACCCATCATCGCCCTCTCGCCGAAGGGAGGGGAAGTGGACACATTCCTCAAAGAAGCGCGCGCGGGATGGTGCGTGGATTATCGCGATCAGGAGGGAATTCGGAAGCTGCTGATCAATCTTTGCCGCCAAAAACTTGAGCAGGGAATACTCTCAGGTTTCACGCCTGATGAATGCACCGTCAAGAAATACGGGAGACCAAATCTGATCAAAGAGTACGCCTCCATCATCTCCCGCCTTTTCTAACTCCTTTACTTAGTAATTGCATCGTAAACGGCCCACACACAAAACCAACCGGCGCATCCCATGCACGCCTTGTGGGCTGCTGGTTTGCGCCGGCCTTAACCACGTTCTTCTACAGTGCACTTACGGCACAGTGACGATCACGTCGTCAAATTGCATGTGCTGGTTGCTCACATCCAGCGCTATGGCGCCACCGGTGAAATTCGAATCGGTGGCGGTGATGATGGTTGTGCCGTCAAAAATCACAGAAATCGATGTCCCGCTGAAAGTCAACTTCAGAGTGTGGAACACATTCGCATTCATGTTAGCGACGGTGAATGAACCAAGGGCGGTCAGGCCGGGCGTATCAATCGACCAGCCGGCCACGCGATAGAGAACCACCGTGTTTGAGTTGGGCAGGAGCCAAGCCTCATAGCCGGCGCCTGTGCCAGTATTCACTCGCCCACGCAATCCTCCAGGATAGTTGCTGATCGAGAAGAGGTTGAAATGTGCCTCGACTGAGTAATCATTCCAGGACGGGCTTCCCGCGAAGAGCTGGGTGTGGCCGCCGCCGTTATAGTCGGCAATGTCCTGCGCTGCCGTCCAATTAGCGAGCAGTCCCAGAGGCGATATCGACCAGTTGCTCAGGGACGCCGAATTGAAGGAATCCTGGAACAAAATGCTCGATGGGTTCAGGTACGTGAATCCTGCAGCGAAGGTTGTGCTGCCGGTTCCGGTATTGGACACCACGATGTCCGCCGAACCTGCGGTGCCAGGAGGTGTTGTAACGGTAATCCTGGTGCCATCAGAGGTAGCCGAGAGTACTGAAGCAGGCTGTCCCTGAATTGTTACCGTGCTGTTCACACTCAGAGTGGTGCCATAAATATCCATCCGATCGCCACCGATCGTAGATCCGCGAGTCGGACTTACTCGGGTCACACTTGGAGCGCTGACATTGACAGTCGCTGTGGCGCTTGCCGTCAACCCTCCAAACGATGCGGTGATCGTCGATGAACCGTTGGCAACCGCCGTGACCAGTCCGGTGGCACTTACTGTTGCTGCCGCGGTGTTGCTTGACGTGTAGGTTGTCCCCGGATTTGAGCTCACGTTCTGAGTGGTCCCGTCAGACATGTTGGCGGTGACCGTCAGTTGCTGAGTTGCGCCGGTAGAAGAGAAGCTGATGGTTGTCGGGCTCACGCTGATGCTGGTGGGGAACGGCCCTGATGCCACAGTCCCGGTCACCAGAGCATCTTCGAATTGTATGTGCTGGTTGGAAACGTCAAATGCAACCACACCGGTAAGGTTGGTGCTATCCGTTGCGCTCAACACCAGCGCGCCATCCCAGAACACCTGAATACTGCTGCCCTGGAACGCAAGCCGGATGGTATGGAATTGAGTGGTGTCGTAGGTCAGGGTGCCAGACGCGAGCGTTACCAACCCAGCGGAATCAATGTTCCATCCGCCGGTGCGGAACAAGCGAATCGCGTTCGTGCCTGGATAGAGCCAGACAGCATAGCCCACTCCAGTTGTGGGATTGATGCGTCCTCTTACGCCCCCAGGGAAGTTCTGCAGTGTGAACACTTTCACCTTGGCTTCAAAGACGTAGTTGTTCCAGTTCGCGTTTCCGGCGTATTGCTGAGTGTGCCCGATGCCCGCGTTGTCAAATGCGCCATTTACCCGTGTCCAGCCGCTGGCTAATCCAAGCGGTGAAGCGGTCCACGTGACCGTGTTGTCACCATTGAAGCTGTCCTGCAGCAGGATTGTTGTGGGATCGATATACGAATAAGCATTGGGCAGTGATGCCGAGCCAAACGAATTGCTTACCGCGACTGTTGCTGTTGAGCCAATGGCTCCAGGAGGAACCACCGCCGAAAGACGGGTGGTATCAATCAATGTAACGTTGCTGGCTGTAACTCCACCGATTGTGACTTGGGTATCGGCGGTGAGCGAACTTCCGTGAATGTTGATGACATTGCCTGCCGTGTTCGGACCGGAAGTCGGGCTGACTCGTGCAATTACTGGAGGTCCCACATAGGTGAAGCCCAGTTTCAAGGTTCCGGAGCCGTTGGCGGTAGTCACTTTCACATCAGCAGAACCTTGTGCTCCGGCAGGAGTATTGGCAATCAGGGTAGAGCTATTCACAAAGCTCACGCCCGTGGCACTCGCGCCACCTATGGTTACTGCCGAACTGCTGCTGAATCCGGCGCCTGAGATCGTGATGCTGGTGCCCCCCGAAATCGATCCGGATGACGGCGTGACGGAAACGATTGTAGGCGGGGCGGGCGGAGGAGCCAGGGTTGTGACCAGACCGTTGGCGAAGCCAGGAACGGTTTGCCACTGCCCCTCTGTATCACCCGCAAAGACCAAAATCTGTGTGGGGACGAGGTTGCCATCTGCATCTGCGGCTTTGCCGGTGAAGGTGTACGTGATATTTGTTCCGTTAAAGCTTGCCTGTGTCAGGGTGGATTTGGTTCGGGCATACACGTATTGCGCCATGTCCTGCATGTACGTCATACGCGCGCCGTGGCTGTTCAGGAACCCCGAAACAGTTTGGATAATGGACTGGCGCGACGAATCAAGGCAGTCCGAGTAAGCGTCGTCGTGGGTGAAGAGCTCAGCAGGAACCATGCTGCTGAAGAGTCTCCATGTGTACCATTGCCATTTTGTCTGGCTGAACAGGGCTCCATTGCCTTGAGGGTCGCACCAGCCGATATCAGGTACGCTCGAAAGTTTCAGATCAAGAGCACGTGAGCCAATCAGGAAAAACTTTTGCGCAGGCAGTCCTGCACGACTGTTAATGGTGAGGTCATCCGCAAAGAAGAATGAGTATGCTTCATCGGAGGCGAACTGACCGGCCGGCTTGGGTGGCAACTGGTAAACCCAGTACGGATGTACCTTCAGGCGCTCTGACTGGAAACCGGCCTGGGTTGGGTCAGTAGTGTAGGTGTTTCCGGGAAGATCGGTTGTGCCAATGTACCGGACACCGAACGTGTTCCACAGGTCCCAACCCATATTGTTGGAAAGATCATAGAAGTGTCCCAGCCACCATTTAGAAAACGCGGGCATGGTATCTGTTCCACCGTTGCCTTGTTGGAAAGACTGAATCGCCGAGATGTTAGTGAGCCATTCGCTGTCGGTCAAAGGACCAGGAGGCGAATCGAGTCCGCTCCAAAAGAGGTCTCCAAAAGTGACGCTGGCAAACCCGTGCGGGCTGAATTGTATTTTGCCCGCTTTCATGTCGGTGATGAACGTCGCGCGCGCCGGATCGCCGGGCGGCAAAAAGTCAAGATACCCTGAAACAGTTACTTTCCACGGGCCGCCGCTGCCATCTGCGCCTACGTTGCCGGTAAGCGTCGGGTTATACATTTCCTTGATGCGAGTGGGGAATCCCGTATCCACATTGTGGTCCATGCGGAGAGCCCAGAATCGTGGATAGCCACGAATCGTAAACGGCTTGCGCGCTGCCCAGACCATAGACCGCCAAAAGAGGTCATCTACTCCCATAAGGAAGCCAAAGCGGTCTGCCTGAAGATAGTCCAGGGTTCCGAAGTTCACGGCTCTGCCAGCCCCGAATGTGGTCACCAAAATAAGAGGGTCATTACCCAGCTTGGCGATAACCGTGCCGGAGCCAGTCTGAAGCACCGTGGCAGTGGCAGTTTGCTGTACGCCGCTCTGATCGACGTGAAAGTTGTAGATGAAGTCCCCGGGATCTTCCAGAGTCTTCAATTGCAGGCCTGCGATATAGTGCGGCGTTGCTCCACCAGGTGCGAAGGCCGCGGGAACCGTAATGGATGTCGAAGCAGTGCCTGACACCGAGCCTGTAGCGCCGAAGATGGTTTGAATATGGGGATTGGTTCCGATCGCGGCATCGGAATCCAGATTGACAAATCCCGTTCCGCCCTGCACCGCTGAAACAATCGCGTTCTGCCATGTCGCTGACAGAGACAAGCCTTTATGTGCCGCGATGATCAGCTGCCGTGAACTCAGGTCTGCCGGAGGTCCCACCTTGGAAACGTCAAATACCTGATACGGGATTTGGAAGTTTTCAAAATAGCGTTCCGCGTATCGCTGATATTGGCCAGGAGCGGAGGTGCTGGTATTGTAACCACTCGTATTGGATGAATTGACCAGTACTGCAACCGTAAGATTGAAGTTCTGCGCGAAAATGGCAGTTGGTTTACTAACCAGCAGAAAAATGACGATCGCCAGAGACAGAATTCGTATGCGCATGTTGCTTCCTCCACCTCGATGGCGTGCTTTCGCTCGGCTGTCTTGCCGCGCTCGGCTGCGATAAACACACTACCCGGGCAATTGTTGGCATTGGTAATGCACGGGACGTGCCGAACTCCTGCCTCGGTTCAAGCCCGGAAGTTGGAGCCCATTTTGGCGGCTATCAATGTGAAAACGAATGAGTTGATGTAGCTGGTGTGCGCGAAGCTGGATAGAGGCAAAGAGGGGTCATGAGCATTCCCTGATTAGCGGTGAAAACGCGTGCACATACGGTGAGTTGATTTTCATTTTTCCAGGCGTAGCAGGGCAGTCAAAGGTAAGAAGCCAAACCCTTTATGCCCGCTCAATGATGATTAGGGTTTTTGCAGGTAAGACAAAAGGCAGGTTCCAGGGAATTTATGTGAAAATGCGTGCGTATGGCACGTGTCGTGCAATCAATCAGGTAGATCTTGGAAGGCGAGCCATACCCAAAATGAACAGCAATCCAGTATTGGTTACCGGCGCGGCAGGATTTATTGGATTCCACGTGTCCCAGCGCTTAATGGAGCAGGGCAGACCTGTACTCGGGGTGGATAACCTGAGCTCCTTCTATGATCAAGGCCTGAAGGCAGCACGACTTCAGATTCTGCGGCAAAATTCCAGATTTGGCTTCCTTAAAATTGATATCGCCGACCTCTCTTCAGTTGAGAATCTGTTTGCGCAGCATGAATTCGGAGAAGTAATTCATTTGGCCGCTCAGGCCGGCGTACGGTATTCGCTGGAAAACCCACATCTATACGTGCAAAGCAACGTGGTTGGCTTTGTCAATCTGCTTGAAGCGGCACGCAAAAAGAAGACACCGCATTTTGTGTTCGCCTCATCCAGCTCAGTTTATGGCGCCAATAAAAAAATTCCCTTCGCGGAAAAGGACAACGTTGACCACCCGGTAAGCCTTTATGCTGCAACCAAGAAAAGTGACGAACTCATAGCCCACGTATACGCGCATCTGTACGGAATACCTTTAACTGGCTTGCGCTTCTTCACTGTTTATGGGCCCTGGGGCCGCCCGGATATGGCGCTTTTCAAGTTTTGCAAATCCATCATTGAAGGCACGCCGATCGAAGTGTTTAATCACGGAAAGATGCTGCGCGACTTTACTTATATTGACGATATCGTGGAGGGAGTCGTTCGCACCGTGGATCGGCCTCCAAGGGAGGTCGCCGGGGATGCGGACGGTTCGCTAGCCCCATACCGCATCTACAACATCGGCAATAATCAGCCCGTGGAACTGGCGCGACTAATTCAAATCCTGGAGCAAAAGATTGGAAGGAAGGCTGTGGTCAAGATGCTTCCCATGCAGCCTGGAGATGTGCCAGCTACGTATGCGGATATCGATGAGTTATCCGCGGCGACGGGATATCGTCCGCATACTCCGATTGAGCATGGGGTTGAACGTTTTGTGGACTGGTACATCAGCCACTACAAAATTGCACTCACGGCCTCGCCGGCATCGCTGTCAGGTTAGTTTCGGCGGCAACTGCCTGTTTGAAATAGTTTAAAGACCGCTTCAAACCTTCGCGTAGAGGAATTGTTGGCTCCCAGCCAAGCAGGCGCTTCGCTTTGCTGATGTCAGGGCAGCGTTGCTTCGGATCGTCCTCAGGAAGCGGCAAAAAGGTGATTTTGCTGCTGGATCCGGTCACGCGCAAAACTTCATGCGCGCATTCAATCATCGTGAATTCATTGGGATTGCCAATATTAACTGGCAGATGTTCCTGGCTGCGTGAGAGGCGCAGAATACCATCAATCTCATCGCTGACGTAACAAAAGCTTCTGGTTTGCGTTCCGTCGCCAAAGACGGTGAGATCGTCGCCCCGCAGTGCCTGCTTCATGAAGTTAGAAACCACGCGGCCATCGTTCAATTGCAGCCGGGGACCGTAAGTGTTGAAAATGCGAACGATCCTGGTATTCACGCCGTGGTAGCGAAGATAGGCCATGGTTGCTGCTTCTGCGAATCGCTTGGCTTCGTCATAAACTGACCGCGGGCCGATAGAGTTGACATTCCCCCAATATGACTCGGTTTGCGGATGCACATGGGGGTCGCCGTAACACTCACTGGTGGATGCCAGCAGGAATCCGGCGTTGTATTTACGCGCAAGCTCAAGCGCATTGAAGGTACCATGGCTGCCCGCCTTCAACGTTTCCACACCGTGTCGCATGTAGTCGACAGGACTCGCTGGCGAGGCAAAGTCAAAGATGAAATCTACGGGCCCCAGGTCAAACGGCTCGGAAACATCGAGCTCATGGAACTCGAAGCGGCCTTCGCTCGCAAGCGAAGCCAGATTGGCCTTGCGTCCGGTCAGCAGGTTATCAACGCAAACCACTGACCAGCCATCAGCTACGAGTGCTTCGCATAAATGAGAGCCAAGAAAGCCGGCACCGCCTGTCACCATTGCGCGCATGAGTCTGCTAAATCCCCC
>DATEJX010000041.1:0-10727 GCA_035277785.1 Candidatus Angelobacter sp.
AGATTCGCCTCTGGCCTCCGTTCATCGTATAGTTAATGTTCAGCAACCCGGAGGCACTAAGATATGGCAGCTGGCGACCTGACCGGCGCAAGGTTCATTTCTCCGCTGGAATTCGTCAAAGGCAAAATCCATTCCGTTCAGGAATATGCTTTCCTGGCCTGGGGTTCGCTCACCAATCTTTTCAAACGCCCGCTCTATGTTGCTGACATGATTGAGCAGGCCAACTCCATCGGCGTAGGCTCTTTGCCCATTGTGCTGGCCGCTGTCTTCTTCACCGGCGCCGCGCTTGCACTCAACAGCGCCACCACTCTCAGCCGCTTTGGGGCGCTGGGCCTCATTGGACAGCTTGTTTCCATTGGGATCGTGCGTGAACTGGGGCCCGTGCTTACCGGGCTGGTGGTATCCGGGCGCAACGCCGCCGGCATGGCCAGCGAAATCGGGTCCATGGTTGTTACGGAACAGATTCACGCCATGCGTGCGCTCGGAACCGATCCCATGAAGAAGCTGGTGACACCCCGCGTGGTCTCCACCGTCTTTATGATGTTCTTTCTCACCATCCTCGGCGACCTGATGGGGCTTCTTGGCGGCGCCGTGGTTTCCAGCGTGCTTCTTGGTCTTGACGCGCGCCAGTACTGGACCAAAGCTTGGCAGACGCTGGTTTTTGAAGACGTATTCACCGGCCTTACCAAGCCCATTGTTTTCGGCTTCATCATTGCCACCGTCGGCTGCTATTTCGGCATGTCCACTAAAGGTGGAACGCAGGGTGTGGGCCGCTCCACCACTGAAGCCGTGGTGGCATCCATGATTCTGGTGATTGCCGTGGACGTTTTCGTAACCCGCTTCCTGATGGTTGTGCTGGGCGGCTGATAGCTCTATCAAAAGGGAATCGCTGACATTGCCAGATGTCTTACCGCATTATTTTGCAGATTGCTCCTGCCAAGTAGCTATGGTATGAATGATCCGCTTTGAGTTACCCCTTCCCAAGGCCCGATTGTAGCTGGCAGGTTCATCAGCTGATCAGAAAGTGAAGCTAGTGTATGGCCAAAAAATCCAAACTCCAGCCCAAGGCAAGCGTTGAGGTCCAGGAACAACCCAAGGCAATTGCCACCGCCAGCATTCGCGTTCCAGTGCGAATTGCGAACTACATGATCTATCCCAGTGCAGCGCGCCTGGCCAAAGCCTACGTGAATCGCGCTCGCCGGGCAGGCTTGGTGAAAGATCCATCTGAGTTTGTTCTCGGGCTGGGAGCCATGATTGCTGCGGGAATCTGCAAGGCGGAGGAAAATCAGCTGAAGTATGTAACACCGGAACACATCAAGCGCGGTTGGTCGGAAAGACTCAGTGTCGGCGGCGGCAACTGCCCTCCACATAAATGCATTGCCAGGTCCGTGCTCAACAAGGCGGATGAACTTCGCCAGTCTTTGCCGTTCTTCGACGACCTGATCAAGTTGTGACGCAACGCGAGCAAACGAACTATAGATCATGGCTGAAGCCTCGTCACCACTTACATTCCGTGATTCTGTCCGGCACCTGCTGCCAACGGCGGCAGGCATTGCACTGTTCGCGCCGTTCGTAAGTGCGGAAAAGCTCGACGTTGGAGGACTGGTATTTGCTTCCGTCATTCTGGGCTATGTGATCACCACTCCCCTGACCACATTTCTTGGGTGGCTTTATCGTTTCACGCCCACTCTGAAAGCCGCGGGCGCGCGAAGGCAGTGGATCAACTCTAACTGGAACTTCGACGAACTTTTCTATCAGAGGATGTCGCAAGAGGACCGAGAATACGCGTACCTGACCGGCAGCTACGTGGATTTTTACCGGCAACTCGCCTTCTACCTTCTGCTATATGCGGCCGTGAATCTCATGTTGCTGGCGCACGCAATTATCGTGGATGCAAATCACAACGGCGTCTGGCAAATTATTCTTAGCACCACCACGCCGCTTGCGGGCGGGTTCAAGCTGTCGACATTGTTACTCTTTGTAGCTTCTGGCATCCTGGGAGCTTACGCCTTCCGGGACTTCTGGAATGAATATGGCATCTTGTTCCTCGAAGGCGGAACTTACACAAATTTCCTTGAGAAAAGCCAGAAAGCAGAAGGCGGACTGACTGTGAACGTTTGGGGCGTGACACAGCACAAGGGAAAGGGCGCGCCAGGGGTTCCAGTGTTTCTGGTGGATTCTACGGGAAACGCCATGGAAGCCACCCATACTGACAGCGAAGGACTGTTTCAGTTTAAAAATATATTCCAGACTATCGCCGCCAGAGGCGGAAAAGTTCAAGCTCACTTTGCTGGTCAAATCTTTGACAAGCAATTGCTTGCTGATGCTAAATCGGTTCCTTTCGCTGACATCGAATTGCCGAATTTCACTCCACAAACGTGGCGCAAGCTTGGCTGGCCTTTCGGGATCGCTCTTCTCTTGTGGCTCGCAGTTTTCATCCAGTGTTTGATCGTTCGAGATGCATTAAGCATGATTGATCTGCTGGCGAGTCTGCCGATTATCACTTTTCTGTTGGTGGCTTCCAGAGGCCCAAAAGAGGCTTTCGAAGACTGGAGGCTTTCCGCCTCATTGCTGGCGGGCGTGATTCTGGCCGCAACAAAGATATTCTGGCTCGTCCAGAACCTTGTCCGTGTTGTCTCTGCAAATACGACTGTGCCAAACGAGGGCCTTACTACAGTCGTCGGCGAATGGTACAGATACCTGCCACCGTTGTTGCTGGTGATTGCCTTTTTTGTCGTCAGCCGGCTGAAGGTAGAGAATGGCTAAAGTCGGCTGAGCTGGGCTGCTCTAAGGCTTGCTCCACCCTTCTGACAAAAATAAAAGGCGCGGCAAGAGCCGCGCCATATGCTTACGTTTTCAAATTACCCAATTACCAAATTACGCAATTACAAAATCTGCTCAGGCCACGCCAATCTCGGCAGCGATGCGCTCGGTTACGAAGGCTTCAATCACGTCGTGCTTTTTCACGTCGTTGAAATTGGCGATGTTAATGCCGCACTCCATGCCGTTGCGCACTTCACTGGCGTCATCCTTGAAGCGCTTCAGAGAGCCGATCTTGCCCTTGTAGACCTGCACTCCGTCGCGCACCAGGCGGACTTCAGAGTCGCGCTTGATAAGGCCGTCGAGCACGTAGCAACCCGCCACAACTCCCACTTTGGGTACGCGGAAGGTTTCGCGCACTTCGGCCCGTCCCATGTAAGTTTCCTTGATGATGGGCTCGAGCAGGCCGGCCATGGCTTTTTTGATCTCATCCTGCAGCTCATAAATGATGGAGTGCAGGCGGATATCAACTTTTTCCATCTCAGCCAGTTCCTGCGCCTTGCGCTCAGGCCGCACGTTGAAGCCGATGATCACGGCGTTCGACGCGGAGGCCAGCAGCACGTCATTTTCAGTGATGGCGCCTACGCCGCTGCGCAGGATCTTGATTTTGACTTTTTCTGTGGTGAGCCGCGTGAGCGTATCAGAGAGTACTTCTGCTGAACCACCCACGTCTGCTTTCAGGATGATGGGCAGCTCTTTTACGCCGGCGGACTTGATCTGTTCTGCCAGACCTTCCAGCGACAGCTTGGAGCTCTTGGCCAGCGTGGCTTCGCGGGCTTTCTGCTCGCGATATTCCGAGATTTGCCGCGCTTTCTCGCGTTCTACCACCAGCAGTTGGTCGCCGGCTTCCGGCAATCCTTCAAGGCCCAGCACTTCCACCGGAGTTGAAGGCGGAGCGTCTTCCACCAAGTGTCCGCGATCATCAAACATGGCGCGAACTTTGCCGAACGTATTGCCGACGATAAAGTTATCGCCAACGCGCAACGTTCCGTTCTGCACCAGCACCGTGGCTACGGCGCCGCGACCGCGATCAATCTTGGCTTCCACCACAGCACCGCTTCCCGGACGTTCAGGATTGGCCTTGAGTTCGCCCAGATCGGCGACAAGGCAGATCATTTCCATCAGCAGGTTGAGGTTGGTGCGCTTCTTGGCCGAGACATCGACGAACACTGTGGTGCCGCCCCAGTCTTCCGGCATCAGGCCGCGATCAGCGAGCTGTTTCTTCACGCGGTCGGGCTGCGCTTCCGGTTTATCAATCTTGTTGACAGCAACAATGATCGGAACCTTGGCAGCCTTGGCGTGATCCATGGCTTCCAGCGTCTGCGGCATTACGCCATCATCCGCGGCAACCACCAGGACAACAATGTCTGTGACCTTGGCTCCGCGGGCGCGCATGCGCGTGAACGCTTCGTGACCCGGAGTATCGAGGAAGACGATCTGGCGGCCGAAAGCCGGAGAATCTTCCTTGGTGATTTTTACCTTGTAAGCACCAATATGCTGCGTGATGCCGCCGGCTTCTCCGCCGGCAACGTCGGTTTCACGGATGGCGTCAAGCAGTGACGTCTTGCCGTGATCGACGTGGCCCATGATGGTGACCACAGGAGGACGAGTAACCGCATTGGCGGCAGACTCTTGCAGACCGCCGGCAATTGCGGCCATCTCCTTGGCTGCCTGATCTTCAAAGCTGATTTCTTCTGAATCGGCGCCAAAGTGCCGTGCCAGATCTTTAGCCAGCTCATAATCAAGACTCTGGTTCACGGTGGCCATTACGCCCTTCATCAGCAGACGGGCAATCAGGTCCTTGGCACGAACACCCAGCTTTTCTGCCAGGTCTTTCACGCTGATACCTTCAGTGATGGTGATGCTCCGCGTGATCGGCAACGGTTCGTTGGAAGCAGCCAGCCGTGGTGGCGGAGTGAAGCCCTTCATCGGACCTTCTTTAGGCCCGTGCTGATAACGCTGTCCTGGACGGCGCGAAGGCGCTCCCGGACGTCCAGCTGGTTTGGCGGGCATTCCCGGAGGTGGCAATCCCGGTGCTCCGCCCATTCCTGGACGCGGCGGGAAGCCTGTGCGGGCTGCACTGGTGGGATGTGGACCACGTCGCTGATCGCCGGGACGGTTGAATGGCGGACGCGAACCCGGAGCTCCTCCCGGTCCTGCGGGACGAGGACGCTGGAAGATGGGCTGGCCACGAACGACGCCACCCTGCGGCCGTGCTCCCTGCATCGGCCTGCCGGGCTGTCCATGGAATTGTGGACGCGGCTGGCTCTGGGTCGGGCTCGGAGGTGGCGCAGTGTACACCGGGCGAGGTCCCGTCTGTGGCGTAATCATGCGCCTCTGAGGAACAATCGGCTGCCCAGGTGTCGGCTTGGATGGTGTTGCCGAAGCCGGGGGAGCAGGAGGTTTTGCAGTTGCCGGAGATGTTGTTTCCGATGTGGTTGCTGCCGGAGGAACTGGAGCCTTGGGTGGCGTGACCACAACCGCCGGTGGCTGCGTTTGAGCAGGTGGCGCCGTGACCGTAGAGCCTGAAGACGCCAAGGGTTTTTCCACTTTTTCCTGGGCTGGAGGAGGTGGCGGAGCAACAATTGGAGGAGCTTGCCTGGGCGCAGGTACCACAATGGGTCGCTCAACTGGAGCCGGCTTAGGCGCGGGTTTTTCCACCGTAGGTGCAGCAGGAGGTTGAGCTGCGGCTGGAGGTGGCGTCTGCGGTTTGGCAGGTGCGGCCGGCGGAGCCGGCGATTTCACCACGGTTGCGGGACGCGGCGGAGGAGCCGGATGTTCCATTTCCTGCTGCCGCTGTTTCAGCAGCCTTGCAACATCGCCAGGCTTGGAAATCTTGGAGAGATCAATCTTCGGCTTGATCTCAGGAGACGCAGTTCTCTCCCGGGAGGACGAGCTTGACTTCGCGGCGAAGTGATTTCTGATCTTTTCCGCTTCATCAGGCTCAACGGAGCTTGAGTGAGTTTTCTTTTCCGTAATGCCTACTTCTTCCAGTACGTCCAGAATGGCTTTACTTTTAACTTCAAGCTCTCTGGCCAGATCATTGATTCGAATTTTCATCCGTTCTCTAATTTCCTCCAGGTTTTCCCGCTACGCGATCATATCGACCTCACGGCTCTCATTGGTTTTTACAAACTGCTGTCTAAGATTCTTCATTATTCTTTGCCGGCGCCGCATTTTTATCCGGCGATTCCTGTTCGCCCGTCTCCGCTTCGATTGTTGGTTCCTGCCCGGCCGTGGCGACTTCTACTTCGGCTTGCGCGCCCTCATTCGTAGATGTGGCCAACGTATCCTGCAGCTCACCTTCACCCGCGACCGGCGCTTCTTCAGCACCAGGTTCAGCAGGAGCAGATTCCGGTGCGGCAGCTTCGGTTGCTGCTCCGGCGGCCCCTTCAGCGTCAAGGGTGGAAAAGTAATTATTGACCGCAATGCTGATTTTTTCCACAGTTTTAGGGCCTACACCGGGCAGTTCTTCCAATTGTTCCGGAGTCATGTCTGCCAGGGCTTCCACCGTGGTGATGCCGGCCTCATTCAGCTTCTCAATAATGCCCTCACCCAGATCAGGTACACGGTCCAGCGGCGTGGCTGTCTGAGTGACCATGGAGGCCATCTGCTGCTCCACTTCCTGCCGCTTCTCTTCTTCGCTCTTGATGTCGATCTTCCAGCCCAGCAGCTTGGCCGCCAGCCGTACATTCTGCCCCTTCTTGCCAATGGCGAGCGAGAGCTGACTATCATCCACTACAACTTCCAGGTGCTTTTCTGATTGATCGACCACGGTCACGCGGCTCACCTTCGCCGGCTGTAACGCCTTCTCCGCGAAAGTCACCGCGTCTTCGTGGTACTCAATAATGTCGATCTTTTCGCCACGCAGTTCGCGGATGATTGACTGCACGCGCATGCCCTTCATGCCGACGCAGGCGCCCACGGCGTCCACGTCTTTATCTTTCGACATCACGGCAATCTTGGTGCGCTCGCCGGCTTCACGCGCAATGGCGCGGATGACCACCGTGCCGTCATAAATTTCCGGAACTTCAGTCTGAAACAGGTTCTGCACCAGTTCCGGCGCGGCGCGTGAAACCACCACGGCCGGGCCTTTGGAATTCTTGTCCACGCGGGCAAGGACCACGCGCACACGCTCGCCTACCGCGAACGACTCCAGCCGCGATGATTCTTTCCTCGACATGCGCGCTTCCGCCTTGCCGATATCGAAAATCACGTCCGGGCCTTCAACGCGCTTTACCGTAGCGTTCAGTACTTCGCCTACGCGGCCAATGTATTCGTTGTAAACCGTGTCGCGTTCGGCTTCGCGAACTTTCTGGAAAATGATCTGCTTGGCAATCTGCGCTGAGATCCGGCCCAGCCCTTCCGTGGACTTCAGGAATCGAACCTCGCCGCCCACCTCCGCATTGGGATCAATGGCGCGCGCTTCTTCCAGGGAGATTTCCAGTTGCGGATCCTCAATATCATCCTCGGAAGGAAGGATGGACTTCACCGCATACACGCGGATATTGCCGGTTTCCTTGTCGAGTTCACCCCGCAGGTTCTCCTGGCTCTTGTCCTTTTTGCGCGTGGCCGCAACAATAGCGTCTTCCACCGCACTGATCACAATCTGCGGATCAATGCCTTTTTCCCGGCTCAGCGCATCAATGACGTTGTAAATCTCACTTGCCATAATCTTTTTCCTGTAGGTCGTTCGGTTCCGATCACCAGATCACCCGATCATCAGTCAGCCGATTCCTCAAATTTCCGGCACCAGGTTGGCCTTTTCAATGTTGGCCAGATCAATCTCCACTTTTGTTCCCGGTTGGGCGTGTCCCGGCTTTGGCTTCCTGGCCGCGATCGTTTCCAGCGTCAACTTCCCCTCGTTGAAGCTCTCCAGCCGTCCTTCAAAATGCCGGTTGCCGTTTACCGGTTCCCGCGTCATCAACTTCACCCGGCTGCCGGCAAAGCGCATGAAATCTTCCGGCTTCATCAGCCGTCGGTCCAGCCCCGGCGATGAAACTTCCAGCGTGTAAGAGCCGCCGGGCACTGCATCTTCCACGTCAAGCACCGTGGAAAGATCACGGCTCACGTTGGCGCAATCTTCGTGAGTAACGCCCTCCGGCTTGTCGATGGTTACGCGCAACATGCGCGCTTTCCCACCGCCGCGAAGCTCAGCTTCCACCAGTTCCACACCGTGCATGGAGGAAACGCGCTCTGCGATCTCCCGAATTTTGTCCGAAGAAGCCATTGCACCTGCTCTTCGTTTAAGGTTTTCACCCCAAAAATAAAGTGGGCGTTCCGCCCACTGGTACGTTCGCCATCGAATTGGGAGACAACAAACCAACCCAGGCCAGCCCTACAGCCTTGGGCCGAAACCAGCTACAACATCTATTATGATAACCCGCTTTTGATTAAAAGACAAACGGCGCAAGACCGGGTAAGTAGTTAGTTTTTAAGTAGTTGCTGCTTGTCCCCACAGTTAGTTAGATGCACGCGAAAGCGGGAAGGGCTCAAACAAGTCGGCGTTTCCGGCAGGGAAAATTGCGTGCGCTTCCAACTCACTTGCGGGCTGCAGGACTGGAGTGGCCGCTCAAGAACCATTTCTGCCACTTTGGCGGGAGAAGCCGGAACTTGGCTGCTCCTGACCCGAGCGACAATATCCTGTAGGCCAGCCCCACCAATACCGCAACCATGGCGATAATTAAGAACGCGGAATGGCTCATACAGATATTTTAAGTCATTTCCGCCGGGGAAATATGGAAACTCGCGCTTGGCGTCGATGCTTCTCCGGCCGTGGCAGCTACTTCATCCCCAGCAGTCCCACGCGTTCGACGCCCGCATGATGGCTGATGTCGATTGCCTGGGCAACATATTGAAAATCGACCTCGGGGTCGCCTTTTACAAACGCCACCTTCGCGCTCCTGTTTTCGAAAATTGCTTGCAAGCGGGTTCCCAGTTTGTCCCAGGGAACGTCCTGCTGATTGATTCGGAGAGCCGGCAGTTTGCCCTCACCCAGATCATGGAGTTGCAACACGATCGTCTCTTGCCGCTCCGGCTGCGGGCGATCAGTTTTAGCGGGCAATGGAATGTCTGCTTGCTCGCCGAAATTGTGCGGCGGCACGATCACCATAAAGATAATCAGAAGAACCAGCAGAACATCAATCAGTGGCGTGACATTAATTTCTGCTCCATGGCGCGATCCGGGTGTCATGGACATAGGAAGTCGTCCTCCATTTTTCACGCAGCATCTTGCTGCCGTTTTGGATTCGCGCGCGCTAGGAGATTGGACAAGCAGACTGTCCAGGAAGTTCCCTAAATACGGGCGCTCCGGTAAAGCGGTTTTAATTTTCAATTTGGATTTTTTGGCACTTCCGGCGATGCTGGCAATTCTGTTTTTCGAGTATCATTTCCCACCAGGTAAGGAGGTCCTATGCTGACAGGATTCAAGCAGTTCATCATGCGCGGCAGCGTAATCGATCTTGCCGTGGCCGTTGTGATTGGTGCGGCGTTCGGCGCCGTGGTCACCTCTTTTGTCACCAATGTTCTGAATCCGCTCATCGCGGCGATTGTCGGCAAGCCTGATTTTTCCGCTTTCAGCGTTACCATCAACGGCGGGCAAATCGCTTATGGGCTGTTTCTAAACGCGTTGATCAGTTTTCTGCTGATCGCGGCGGCCGTGTATTACTTCATCGTGGCTCCCATGAATGCCCTGAAGGCCCGCCAGGCGCGCGGACAGGCGCCGGCCGATCCCACCAGCAAAAAGTGCCCGGAGTGCTTAAGCGAGATCCCCATCGCTGCAAAACGGTGCGCCTTCTGCACTTCACCCGTGGGAGCCAGCACCAGCGCTTGAAACAGTGAAGCTAGAGACGAACCGTGTGGCACAGGCGCCCTCGGCTGTGCTCAAAAACCCTGAAGCCTCGGCTTCAGGGCTGAGTTCTGACGGGTGGCCCTTTTTCACCATATCTGCTGGCTGAAAACCACCAACGGCAAGTCTCAAAAGTCTATAAGAATTGCGGAAACAGGCCAATTTTCGAAGATTGCCGGTGCTGGCACGTGATTTGCTAACTACTCTCCCCAGGAGCTAACGTACGATGCTGAAACGTTTCTTGGTTGTCGTTCTGCTGTTAACGCTCTGCCTGCCCGCTTTTGCAAAGCCAAAAAAGAAGCTGTACAACAACTCCTCCACAGAACTCTTCGCGGCGGCGCTGAGGACAGCGCGGGAACGGCACGTGGTGACCTATGTCGACGCAAAGATGCTCATGTTTACTTTTCAGACGGGACGCTCCGTTTTGTCCAAGGGTTTCGTTGCCAATGCCTCGATTGAGCCGCAGGCGGACGACCGGGCCGTGCTCGTGATTAACGTGCAGACCAGGGACGGAGACGTGGCGTTCGGGGCGGGTGACCGCATGGCGGACAAATTCTTTGGCCAGGTGACGGAGGAACTCGCCGGACAAGTGAAGCAGAAATCAGAGGTCCACACCGAGGAAGCCGCGGTGAAAGTCCCCGCTCCCAAAGAGGTCCCAACCGAACCCTCTTTGACGGCAGCACCGGACGGCTCGGGAACTGTGATTCTTACAGCCACGCCGGAGAACGCGGAAGTCAGCGTAGACGGAAATTTTGTTGGCAACGCGCCGGTGACTCTCAGGTTGACGCCGGGAAAGCATAACGTTGCCGTATCGGCGAAAGGCTACCAGGAGTTCTCGCGCGAAATCAGCGTTTCTGCCGGCTCGGAAGTCAGGCTGGTGGCAAATCTGGAGAAATAAGCAAGCCAGAAGATCACAACGAGATAGGGCAAGTCTGTCTAGTTGGTCGCCGTATCGAACTCGCTACACCACTGAAGCGGTCCTTTGTGTTTCCTCTCGAAAATCCAACCGGGAGCCACGGACGTCTTTCGCGCACGCGGCTCCAGCGCCGGTAGGCGCGGC
>DATEJX010000042.1:0-12593 GCA_035277785.1 Candidatus Angelobacter sp.
GCCGTCGTCGAGTCTGTAGTGCACAGCGGCGCCATTGCCGGGGCGGCCGACCACCGCCTGGAGGGTCACGTAGGCAGCCAGCAGCTTGCCATTGATATAACCTCCGTTAACTCTCTTGTGACCGCCGGGAGTGCACTTCACAAAGAACGAAGGCGTTTCGTCCCCTGGGCTTTTTGGCGCCGTCAGAAATTTGCCGTCAATATGGAAGACCGAATAATTTGTGCTGCGCAGCGGATCTGTTTTGTCCTCACGTATCCACTTCTCCGTTTGCGGCACACACGCTGAGGCAAGACACACTACCGCAACAATCACTGCAAAGGAATTTTTCATGGTGAGACATAGTAGCAACCGGCATGTTGATGGGACGAAACATTTTTTGCGCGTCCAACTCACAAAGCAGCGCGAATCGGTGTGCCTATCACCGCTTGCCCCGAATCAGCCATGAGGTTTGCCATTCTCGGCTCAGGGCATCCCGGATCTAAACCATGAAAACCCTTAACCATTCGATACGCGCTTCTGATTGCTCTCTAAGTCAGTGAAACCATGCTTGCCTGCGGCCAACCGGGTATTCTGAAGTGCAACAGCAGCCGTAGCTGGAGCATCCATTCTGTCGTGCATGGTCCACTGTGGAGCATCATCATTCCGGCGTACAACGAAGGCAGGCGTCTTCCCGGGACACTTGAACCCATCCTGGCATTCGTCAAGGCAAGTGCCTGGAACGCTGAAGTAATTGTTGTCAATGATGGATCTACTGACGACACAGCAGAAGTTACGCGAAGATTTGCCGCAGCACATCCGGTCGTACATCTCATCGACAACGCCGTCAATCACGGCAAGGGTCAAAGCATCCGCGACGGCGTCAAGTACGCAAATGGCGACATTATCCTGTTCCTGGACGCGGATAATTCCACGCCTATCGAGGATGCCGAGAAACTGCTGCGGGCGATCGAGGCTGGAGCGGACATTGCGATCGGGTCGCGTTGGGTTGACCGCAACCTGCAAGTACAGCCCCAGCCTTTGCATCGAAGATTGAACGGGCGGCTTTACAACCTTTTACTCCGGGGTATCCTGGGCCTGCACTACAAAGACACACAGAATGGATTCAAGGCGTTTACCCGGAGTGCCGCTAAATCCACTTTTGGCCTGCAAAGAATCTCTGGCTGGGGCTTTGATGCTGAAGTTCTGTATCTCGCGCGGGAATTCGGTTTTGTCGTACGCGAAGTACCGGTTGCCTACACGTACTATGCCGAGGGATCCAAAATCCATCCATATCGGGATGGCGCCGGCATGCTTGCGGAACTCGTGCGGGTCAAATGGTACGGGTTGACCAAAGCTTATTCCGGGGGCTCTTTGCCCAGATAAAGATGTGTGGCCCTCCCAAACGGCCCACTCAAGGCGTCCATTGGAAGGATCGGCATGGCAACGAAGTATCTGCTTGTCTTCGGAACGCGCCCTGACGCCATCAAGATGGCGCCTCTTCTGCAGGCGTTCCATCATTATCCCCAGGCTGAAACTGTGGTGTGCGTGACCGGTCAGCATGAGGAGCTACTAGATTCTGTCCTTTCTCTTTTCCGGATCCGGCCTCACTACAATCTGCGTGTGATGACGCCTAACCAGCAGCTAGGCGCCTTAACGGCCTGTTTGTTGCCTCAACTGGGAGCGGTTATTATCCAGGAACGGCCCGACTGGGTCCTTGTACAAGGCGATACAACCTCGGCGATGGCGGCCGCAATGGCGGCATACTATGCCAAGGTTCCCGTAGCTCACATTGAGGCAGGAATCCGGTCGCAGAACAAACTGGAGCCGTTTCCAGAAGAAGTGAATCGCAAGGTTATTGACGTAATTGCTGACCTGCACTTTGCACCAACAACCCTGGACAAGCAAAACTTGATTCGTGAGGGAATATCTCCCAGCACAATTCATGTCACCGGAAACACCGGCATTGACGCTTTGCGGTTCATCTCCGCCTTGCCATTTTCTATGAAAGGATCAGTTCTTGAGAATTTGCCTCTATCCAGCAGGCGCATCATTCTAGTCACCGTCCACCGGCGGGAAAATCACGGCGCTCCTCTAGAAGCGATTTGTCAGGCCATCCGGATCATTGCATCCCGGTACCACGACACAGCCCACCTGGTGCTGCCAGTACATCCCAATCCGAAGGTTACGGCAACGGTTAGTCGCTGGCTGAGTGGAGTGAGCAATATCACTCTTACTCCGGCTCTGGGGTATCGCGAGCTAATCGCGCTGGCGGATGCCTGCTTTTTTGCCATGGTCGATTCGGGAGGTTTGCAGGAGGAACTACCCTGCCTGGGAAAACCAGCGCTGGTGCTGCGCAATGTTGCTGACCGTCCCGGGGCCACCATTGCGGGAGCGGCGCGGTTGGTGGGAGTGGAAGTAGATGAGATTGTCAATGCCTTCACTGAATTGATGGAAGACCCTGTCATCTATGCGAAGATGGCGAAACCAAGAAACCTGTTTGGCAACGGCAAGGCCGCACAGCGGATCGCGCGCATATTAAACTCGTGTTCTTCGGAAGCGAATAGCGCCGGGATGACTATGCGTGCTGCCTGACGGTATCAAGATCAAGCTAAATCAGTGACTGCCAGGGCAGCGCTTTTTGTCCTCTTTCTTTCCACATAGCCAATGCCTGGTGAGAGAACGCCGTAGATACCGGATTCATAAACGGCAACAAGGCCCCATTTTTTCTCCCGAACCAGAATCCTCCGTTGAGCCTGGGGCTGGGATCATCGCAGCGGAAGCCTTTGAGAATCGAGACTTCTTGTTGTGCGGCCTTTTCATCCAGGGGCACGGCTCCATACTGATGAGCAAGCAATCGCACTCGCAGCAATTGGGCGATAACGTCTGACCGTATGAACAGCGGTGACACTTTGGTGACGAAGTCAGCTACTCGCGCAATTCCTTCAGCAATAGCATTGGCACACCTTCGCTCCTCAATGGCGGGCAGTAAGCCCTCAAGAAAATATGCGTAGGCGTGCAGCCGGTCCATTACCGGCAGAACAGCATCACATCCCGGCAAGAAAGTGGCGTGGCTGGCAAGGCTCAGATTCAACAATTCCCTGTAGAGCTCGAGGTATCTCTGCTGTTTCGTCACCCGCCATATCTCATACCAGGCAAGCGCCGCCTTGAGCTGGTAACATCCCGGCGTCCATGACCAGCGGGCCGGCTGGAAATTAAGAGGGGACTTGCACGGCAGTTGGAGTACCGGGGCGTAGTGCTCACCATCTATGAAGTCGTGTGCCATTGACGTGGCACAGTTGATCGCGGTCGACAGAATTTCTGGAATTTGCGACTCCCGCCAAACGGCGAGCAGACCCCTCACAATGATCCCGTTGTCAAAAAAGTATGAGTATCTGCCATTCTCAGAACTGCACTCAAACGGCATGGCGCAGCACTGCGCATCCCAGGCTTTCACAAGATATCCAGCCGCCCTGAGAGCAGCATCACGGTAACGTCTATCGGCGCTCTCCTTGTACAAAGCTATCAGGACGCTGGCACAGTAGGCGGTGATTTCTGTAGAGAAAGGCGCATAGCGATCAGGGCCACTCAAGTAATATCTCGCGACTCCACCATCAGATGCTTGAATGCCGGACTTCAGGAACCACTCTCCGGTCCTGCTCGCTGATTGGCGCCTGGCTGGTCGCGCTACTATCACAATATGGTCACCTCGACGTGCGAGGCAAAAACTCTCTCCCGGAACAAGCGCAAATATCCATCTGCGACTTGCGACATCGGGACCTTTTGAGCTGCCTGTACATTCTGGCGGAACATCCGGCGGCGAAGGTCATCACAGGTAAGTACACGAATCAGTTGGCTCGCCAGAGCATGACGGTCATTCCGAGGATAGAATTCAATCGCGATTTCTTCTTCATGTGCAATATCGACCAGCTCTGGAATATCCGCGGCAACCATAGGCAAGCCATATTGGCATGCCTGGTACACCACCCCGCTCGCTCCGGCTGTGGAAGAATATGGCAGCACCAGCACACCCGCACCCTTAAAGAGCGCGGGCAATTCCTCCTCGGTTACATAGCCGCGGAAACTGACGTGATCGCAGCCAAGCCACCTCTGCTGCAAGGATTCAAGATACCCTGGGGCACGGGGATGGTTCGTGCCTGCCACTACCAGGGTCGCATTTGGAACCTGGCTGACAATTTCATCCATTGCCTCCAACAACAGGTCTAACCTCTTATAGGTTCCCCAATACCCGAATGCCAAAATGACGTTCGCATCGCGTGACTGTGAAAGTTGCTGACTAGGCGCTCCTGCAAACGTGCCGTGCGGGCGAAATTGCACGCGTTGAGCTATTGCACCGTAATTTCTGCGAAGATCTGACGCCAGCGATGGCAGCAGAACGGAGACGTCATCGGCCAAAAGCAACAGATGCGTTGCAACGCGACCCGCAAGTCGATACAAGCCAGGCCAATGCAATCCCGCATCTCTCAGACTAATGCGCTCAAAGACACAATGAAGAGTGACGTGGGTGTAGTAGCCCAATATTCGCGCGAGAGCAGGGATGGTGATCCCCAAGAACGCTGCCAACGGTGTCCAGGCGAAGGTAGAAAAACCGATGTTGAACCAGACTACATCTGGATGGGTTTTCCAGATGGTCCACAAAAGTCGCGCGGGGTTCAAAACGGAATTGAAGCGCCAACAACGCTTGATCTGAAAACCGCTGGTTCTTTCGTCGGACTCTACCTCATCAGCAAGAATAACCAGTTCCACACCCGGATCCCCGCGCAAGGCGCAGGCGAGGTGGTAACCATATTCGTTGAGATCGCCGCGGCTCGGCGGGAACGATGTGACCAGCGCAATCCTGATAGAGCTTGAACGCGCATCAACGTCTTGTGATGGCGATACGGTGGACCGCCCCATGTGACGAGTCAAGTATGAAGCAAACGACAAAGGCACAAGCCGCAGCTCCCAATTCTGGGTATAGTTCGATCACAGAAACGCGGGGAAGGTTGTTCCAGCTCTGTCAAGTTATTGTGACCGCAAGTGTTTCGCCTTATGAGAAGTCTCTTAGCCTTCTGGTTGAAGATCCAATCGGCTCACCAATGTGTGGCAACTTGTCGCGCTTTCCCGCATGCCTTTCCTCACCCCTTCTCGGCCACAACTTTGCGTCCGAAGATTGACTTCATTGCCCGAAACGCCACGCGCAACACGTACCAACCCACGGCAACGAGCAGGAACACGATTACGACCCAGAGGACGATCACTGGAATGTTGATCACCAGCCAGATCAGGAAATCGCCCAGACTCGCCAGGGATTGCAGAAGGTCATTCCAAGCCGTGCGCGTGCTTGCTCCGGCGGACCAGTGCATGCCTGCAACGCTCTGAGAATGCAGGTGAACCTCAATCTTTGCCAGCTCCACCTGATCTTTCATGCGGCGGAACTCGGCGTCGTCCTGCTCAATCTGTTCGCGCACCTCATCCAGGCTCTTGGTCACAGCCAACACGTCCGGGACGGTGTGCGCCTTCTTCATGATTCCCAGATACTGTTGCTCCTGTGCGCGAAGGTTGCGCAGCCGAGCCTCGCTGTCGTAATACTGCCTGGTTACGTCAGAGGCGCCGACACTGTCCTGCACCACGCGAACCGCGAATTCGCGCAGCCTTGCCCGCACCTGGTCCAGCCGACCGCTGGGCACGCGCAGCGTGATATCAGCAGCGTCTTCCCGCAGGGTTGAGGACTCGACAAAGCCTGACTCCGCTTTAGCGAGCTCTTCCACTTTTTTCAGCGACGCCGAACAATCCGCCACCAGCAGATTCAGTTCCGCCGAGCGGACAATCTTTGGGCCATCAGCCTGAACCGACACCAGACGGGCGTAGGAGCCGCCTCCACCGCCCCCACCTCCTTCCACCCTTTCGTAAGTATCAAAGCTGTCGAATTGGCGAGTCGCAACTTTGGATCGCAGCATGTTTGGAATGGCGATCGCCAGCGTCAATACACACACGCCGATACCCAGGCCGATACCTTTCCACAAATTGGAATTTCGCCATGGCAGGATTTGGCTGAAGGAGCTCATTGGCTTCTCCGGGTTTTCGAATTTAAAAGCAGAACTGCTGAACTTAGAATGCGGGCGCTACAGATTTTTGCCAGTATTACTTGTGCAGTCACTGCGCTCCTGATAATCCACCCGTTTGCTCAATCCTGCGCGCGTCTTATAAAATCACAGGTTCCCTTCGACGCTCCGGCGTCACAAGCGAATTCAAAAACAACTCAGGCATGAAAATCCACGAATATCAGGCAAAGACAATTCTCGCGAAGTATGGCGTAGCCGTCCCGCGAGGCGAGATGGCATTGACGCGCGAAGAGGCCGAAGTCGCGGCCAAGCGGTTGTTTGATCAGGGCGCCAAAGGCGTGGTAGTTAAGGCCCAGATCCACGCCGGCGGGCGCGGCAAGGGCGGCGGCGTGAAGGTAGCAAAGAACCTGAATGAGGCGAACAACTGGGCGGACAAGATCCTGGGCATGCGCCTGGTGACGCACCAGACCGGTCCGGAAGGAAAGATTGTTCAGCGGTTGCTGATTGAAGAGACGCTGCCCATTGAGCGAGAACTTTATCTGGGTATTGTGGTGGACCGGGCGACGGCTCGGCCGGTGTTTATGGCATCGGCGGCGGGCGGCATGGAAATTGAAGAGGTCGCGGCCAAAGATCCCAACGCAATCTTGAAAGAAGCCATTGATCCCACCATCGGTTTCCAGCCCTATCATGCGCGCAAGCTCGCGTTTGGGTTGGGACTTAAGCCGGAGCAGATCAGTGAAGCTGTCCGCTTCATGACCGGGCTTTACCGCGCCTTCATGGATACGGATGCTTCTCTGTGCGAGATCAATCCGTTCATCACGACGTCTGACGGCCGGTTGTTTGCGCTCGACGCGAAGATCAACTTTGACGATAACGCGCTCTTCCGCCACAAAGATCTGCGCGAGCTGCGCGACGTGAATGAGGAAGACCCGCTTGAGGTGGAAGCTTCAAAGTACAGTCTGAATTACATCAAGCTGGATGGAAACATTGCCTGCATGGTGAACGGCGCCGGGCTGGCTATGGCGACCATGGACATCATTAAGTATGCGGGCGGAGCGCCGGCCAACTTTCTGGATGTGGGTGGCGGCGCCAATGCGGAGCAGATTCGCCACGCGTTTGAAATTCTGCTGAGCGATAAGAACGTGCGCGCCATCCTTATTAATATCTTCGGCGGCATCCTTCGCGTGGATACGCTGGCCAACGGAGTGGTCGAAGCCGCGCGAGCTACAAATCTGAAACTGCCGCTGGTCCTGAGGCTCGAAGGAACGAACGTGGAGCAGGGCCGCGAGATCCTGAAGAAATCCGGCTTGAACTTCCAGGTGGCAGAAACCATGAAGGATGCAGCGGAGAAGGTGGTATCTGCGGCAGGCCGTGCTTGAAAACCAGCGATAGGTTTGTGCACTCGCAGCGAACAGAGAAGTGATTTTTGGGGGAAAATCCTGCGCTAGCAGCCAGGAGCTAGTGGCTAGAAGCTAAAGACATGGCAATCTTTGTAGATAAATCAACACGACTCATCGTTCAAGGCATCACCGGACGCGAAGGCACATTCCACGCCAAAGGCGCGCAGGACTACGGGACCAAAGTAGTCGGCGGCGTGACTCCGGGCAAGGGCGGCACGACGCACGAAGGCTGGCCGGTGTTCAACACCGTGCAGGAAGCCAAAGAGAAAACCGGCGCAAACGCCACGGTGATCTTCGTTCCGCCACCGTTCGCCGCGGACGCCATCATGGAAGCCGTAGACGCCGAGATGCCGCTGATCGTCTGCATCACAGAAGGCATTCCAGTGCTGGATATGGTCAGGGCTTATGAATACCTGAAGGTCAAAGGCAAGTCGCGACTGATCGGCCCCAACTGTCCTGGAATTATCTCTCCGGGCAAGTGCAAGATCGGCATCATGCCTGGACACATTCACAAGGAAGGCAATATCGGCATCGTTTCCCGCTCAGGCACGCTGACCTATGAAGCCGTGTTCCAACTCACGCGGCGGGGCGTGGGACAATCCACCGCCATTGGCATCGGCGGCGACCCCATCATCGGAACCAATTTTATTGACGCGCTCGAAGCATTCAACAAAGACCCGGAAACGGAAGCCATCATCATGATCGGCGAAATCGGCGGTAACGCGGAAGAGAATGCCGCGGCTTACGTGAAGCAGCACGTCAAAAAGCCGGTTGCTGCATTCATCGCCGGGCAGACCGCGCCTCCGGGACGCCGCATGGGACACGCCGGAGCCATCATCTCCGGCGGGCATGGCACCGCGGCCGAGAAGATCAAAGCGCTGGAAGCTGCCGGCCTTGCGGTGGCAAAATCTCCGGCGCAGATCGCAGAGACTTTGCTCGAGCGCTTCGCCGTGAAGGCATCAAAGTAAAGACCAAGAGGAGCTAACTAAAAATCGAATGGAAACGTTGCAACGGACCTTCTCCATCATTAAACCAGACGCTGTGGCCAAAGGTGCTACCGGCGATATCCTCCACATGCTCCAGGAAAAAGGCTTTCGCATCATCGGAATGAAGATGCTTGAAATTAATAAAGCGCAGGCGGAGGGCTTTTATGCCGTCCATGCCAGCCGGCCGTTTTTTGACTCCCTCACCACCTTCATGTCCAGCGGTCCGATGGTGGTGCTGGCGCTGGAAAAGAACAACGCCATTGCCGACTTGCGCAAGCTGATGGGAGCAACCAACCCCGCCAATGCCGAAGCGGGTACCATTCGCAAGAAATGGGCAGAGTCAATCGAGCGCAACGCCATCCACGGCTCTGACGCTGATGATACCGCGCGCTTCGAGCTGAGCTACTTCTTCGCCGGATACGAACTGGCCAAGTAGTCCTTTTTGAGGGCTGGCCCATAACAAAAGTGGAATGGGCCGGCTTCTTCGATTGATCTGCATGGTCACCCTCCTGATGCGAACTTCCTCTCCGCTTCGGCCGCCAGGATCAACCAATCCGGTGAAAGCATTTCCGGCCAACTTAAGTTAACCTATCTTTACAATGAATCTCTGCGGTGGTTTTTTGCTACCTTCATTGGCTTATCGTCAATTCCAGCATCGTACCTACGTAATCAGTAATTCTCCATGAGTACTTAGTTTTAGGTCGCGTACTAAGCTACTCGCAGCTACAATCCCTCCAGCTCTGAACCAAAAATCACTTACAACGCAGTATATGAAATCCACGCAAGAGGGAGATCTATGGATTCGTTCGGCCAAAGTGTGTTTTCGCGCAAGCTACCCAACTATTTCAAGGCTCGTGTACGACTCGGCGCAAGCGCTCTGATGCTGCTTGCTATCTTCTTTCTAAGTTCAACATTTTCATTGGCGCAGACCACTGCACCGTCTTCATCAACTACACCGGAACATAGCCGCATCACCGTTAAACTAAAAACTTCACTGGCCCAGGCCACAGAGGCCGAGTTCACTTCCGGAACTCCAGTGCAGCAAATGCACATCGCTCCCGGGCAGGCCAAAGGCGCGAGGGTACAGGCCTTTATGCGGCAATACTCAGCCCAGCAGCTCTCACCCATGTATCCGGGCATCATTCACGTCAAGAAGCAACGCAATTGGTCAGACACGCAGTTCGCTGACCACATTCGGCAGCGTTTCCCTGCCCGCGCACGCCGCCATTCGAACTCCGCCGCAGTCCCCGAGCTTTCAAGAACCTACGTTCTTGATCTTGGTTCCGTATCTGACGTGCAAAAGAACGGCATCGTGCAACGGCTTAAAGCTGATGCGAATGTTGAGTTTGCCGAACCAGTCCATACCTTCTCTGCTAAGCAGGTAACCAACGATCCGTTTCTTTCATCCAGCGGTACCTGGGGACAGCCCTACGCGGACCTATGGGGACTTCTTGCCATTGGGGCGCCTGCAGCCTGGGATACGTCTACCGGTACCGGAGTGGTGGTAGCCGTGGTGGATACAGGACTTGACATTAACCACCCCGATATAGCTGCCAACGTCTGGACGAATCCGGCAGAAATCGATTCCAACTTCTTTGACGATGACAACAATGGATTTATCGATGATGTGCATGGCTGGAACTTCATTTTCAACAACAATGACGTCACTGACTTCAGTGGACACGGCACCCACGTTGCCGGCACCATTGCCGCCACTGGAAACAACGGAATCGGCATAGTCGGAGTCGCCTGGGGTGCAAAGGTTATGCCGTTGGAAGCGTTGAATAATTCTGGAACCGGTTTTGACTTCAACCTTGCCCCCGCCATTATGTATGCCGCCGAGAACGGAGCGGACGTGATCAATGCATCATGGGAGGGGCTGGAGCCTTCAGAGAGCATTGAAGAAGCCATTCAATTCGCCACAGGAATGGGCGTAGTCTTTGTGGCCGCCGCCGGCAATTCAAGCCAGGACGCCATGAACTCTTTTCCCGCCAGTTCACCTGAAGCCATCACCGTAGCAGCCTCTGATCCATTTGGGAATTTTCCTCCGTTCTCCAACTTCGGTCCCAAAATCGACACCACGGCTCCCGGCGTTGACATTCTTTCACTGCAAGCCAGCGGGACATTCTCAGGGTTTCTGGTGAGTGACGGATACTTAACGATGACCGGAACCAGCATGGCTGCGCCGCATGTTTCCGGCGTCGCAGCTCTGGCGCTATCGCAGAATCCGGCTTATTCCACGGAACAGATTCGGCAGATCATCCGCTCCTCGAACACAAGCGTCCCCTTCGATTCCAGATTTGGATATGGCAAGCTCAATGCGGCTGCAGCCGTGGCGGTTGTGAACCCGCTGGAAGCGAAGATCACAGGCGTGCAATTCGGCGCCAGCCCAATTGATCCCATCACCTTCTCAGGCGTAGCCCAGGGAACAGGGTTTTCCAGCTATGTGTTGGAGTACGGCTTGGGAACACAGCCGTCGTTCTTCACCCCGTTCTTCAGCAGTACTGTTCCCGCTTCCGGTACTCTGGGCCAACTGGATCCCAGCACTCTTTTCGACGGCACCTATACGATTCGCCTTACCGCATTTAACAGCAATGGGAATGCCTTTCAAGACAGCACGCAATTCACTCTGGTACTTGTGAACATAACCAGTCCCGTTCCCGGTGCGCCGGCACGGTCCGCCACTGCATATAAGCCCGGACTGGTGCTGCCGATCATGGGCACCGCGGCAATCGGAGGATTCCAGAATTTTGTTGTCGAATGGTCGCCGAACGGCGCCAACAACTGGCAAACCACCGGTATCACACTCACCGGAGATGGAACCGCTCCCGTAGGTAACGGGCAGATCGCCACTTGGGACACATCAGCGGCCGCGCAAGCCGGATTCACGAATCCTGCCTTCTATCAGATCAGGCTGACGGTGAATGGAATAATTACTGAGCAGGCGTTTACTTCCATTTATCTGGAGCCGGATCTCATTTCAAATGCCTGGCCGGTGTTCGTTGATCTGAGTCCTTATTTCTCCAACTCCGGTGTTGTACCGGCACTCAATCCTGACGGGACGGTGCGACTGGCCATGGAGAGCCCGAACCAGGGAGCCGATCTCGCCGCATCCTGGATCTTTAACCTTGATGGCTCGTTCCAGAAAACGACTCTAAACAGCTTTGGAAGCTTCCACCAGCCTTCGGCTGGCAACGTGGATGGTTTGCCCGGAGACGAGATCGTGATGCCCGATTTCAACGTCATCAGGGTCATCCATCCGGACAACAGTTTTGACCTGTTTACCACAGGACTAAACGTGGACCTGACTCGCGTTCCGCTGCTGCTTGACGATTTAAACAATGATTTTCAGCTGGAAAGTATTACGGCAGGCAGCGACTTCAATCATCAGAAAGCATATGTTTTCGCATGGAAACCCGACGGGACGCAGGCAAGTGGTTTCCCGATTCAGGTTCAGGACAATAATGGCATGAATGGCTGGTTCAATCACACCAGGGTGGTCGTCGGCGATTTTGATGGCGATGGATTCAAAGAAGTGCTGGTCCAGGAGGGGCTAACTTCAACAACGTACGCCCTGCGGCTTTTCAATCATGACGGCACGGCAAAGATTTTCAATGCACCGATCCTGACCGGCATTCCCTTTGCCATGGCCACTGCAGACCTGGACCACAATGGAAAGCTTGAGACCATTCTGGCCAACTACAACGGATCTCAGGCGACACTGCACGTTTTCCAGCCCGATGGCTCAGAGCGGCCCGGCTGGCCCGTGGACGTCTCCTCGTCAAATGGCAACTTTTCAACTCTTGCATCCATCGCAGTCGGCGATTTCAACCGCGATGGCCACGAAGAAATTGTTTTCTCTCGCGAGCCCGGCATTTACCTCTTTAACAGCGACGGAACCCTGTTCCCAGGCGCATGGCCGCTTCCGCCCGTCTTCTTTGGATATGGCCCCGTTGTTGTGGGTGATGTAGATGGGGACGGTTTCCCTGAAATCGTAACCAGCATTAACGACTTCAGGTCCCCAACCGGCGCGCAGTTGCTGGCACTCAGTAGCAGCGGGGCGGTTAAGAAATCCTGGCTGCTTCCCGGCAGCAATGGGTTGGGATTGGATGTTGATAATGTCGCCCCAGTTCTCGGCGATTTCAATCAGGATGGGACTACCGATA
>DATEJX010000043.1:0-7085 GCA_035277785.1 Candidatus Angelobacter sp.
TGAACACCAGGTACAACCTTGGAGAGGCGCTATCTGGGCAGGTAAAACTCGATGAAGCCGAAAAGTTTGAACGTGAGACGCTGGACATTGACCGACGAGTTCTTGGAACGGAGAATCCCCAGACTATCATTCAAATGCTGAGTCTGGCCTACACCCTGAACGGACTGCACAAAGATGCTGAGGCAGAAAAGCTACTGCGCGAGACCGTGAACGTCTCACGCCACATTCTCGGACCGGAACACCCATACACCCTGTCAGCCATGAGATCTCTGGGCTGGGCGCTGACAGAGCAAGGGAAATATTCGGAGGCCGAGAGATTGCAAACAGAGGTACTCGATGTCAGCCGACGGGTGCTTGGCGCCGAGCATCCAGCGACGCTGGATGCGATGACCAATCTGGGCTTTACCTTGATGCGGGACAAAAAATACGCCGAAGCGGACAAAATGCTGGCGGATGCTCTGGATATTCAGCGCAAAGTCCTTGGACCTGACCATCCGGAAATCGCGAAAACCGACTACAACCTGGCATGCGTGAAAGCAGATCTCGGAGACCGTGATGAGGCGCTGAAACTGCTGCGCCATGCTGTTGATCACGGGCTCGACAGCATCGATATGGCACTGATGGGCACGGATACCGATCTGGCGAGGCTGCAGGGCGATCCACGCTTCACCGAACTCGCAGCGCTGGCGAAGTCGCGGGCCAACGCCTCTGGCGCCAAGTAAGATCGCAACCGCGCACACCTGAAGCCGCTCGGCGAGCCCCGTCCGGCAATCCGGAATTTCCAGACACAATCCTTGCGACCCTCTGCCGATCGCCCTTTATCCGCTTTGACAGCAATGACTTGCAAGTTTTCGCTTGACGTTCGCTATAGAGTGCCCTAGCAAAGAGTAATGAGTGAGCAACAGAAGCGTGAACTTGAGCTGCTGAAAGCGGTGGCCGATGAACCCTATGAGAACGCGAAGGTGAAATGGAACAGGTTGCTGAAGGCACTGCATCTCTCCAGGACCTATGTTCCGGGGATCAAGGAAATTTTGACCCATGGCAAGTGGCGCAACCAGCCCGGGCCGGTGGCATACGTGCGTAAGGCGGCAGTGCACTGGGCGGTGCGTCACGGCCTTGCGGACATTCGTCGCAAGCCGGGAAAAGAGGTCCCCACAGCCTGGACAAGCAGCGAACATGATTCCTTCGATGAAGAACACAGACTGATTTCGGAATTGTGTGAAGTTGAGGATCAGCGTAAGCCTCAGCGGCTTGTGCATCTTCTCTCGCAGGAAGTTCTGGACCGGGAAGTTCTGAGTGAAGCTGAGGCGGTGGATTGGGAAAAAGTAGCCACGCTGGCAATCCTCGATCCGGGAGAAAGGATTGTCCTTGATCTCAAGTTAATAGGGTTGAGCTGGCGAGAAGCGATTGCCGCTTGCCTTGCTGCTGAAGACCGCAAGATTTTGAACACAGCCTGGAGACGTTTTGACCGCCACAAAGGCTCGGTGAAACAAGCACTGCTCACGGGCAGGCCTCAGCACATCCTGAGGAAAGGATCAGTACCTGGCCTGGAGCTGATGTTCACAGAAGGCGAGGATGGTAGGCTGAAAATATTTTTCAAAAGAGTCCGCTCCAGATACCGGTTTTCGTGCATGTAGATACCAGGGGACTACTCCGCTGATCTGGTGATCCGGGTGCCTTTCCTCCGTGTCTCCGTGCCTCCGTGGTGAAATAGCTTGTTCGTTGAGCAACAAGTCGGCGCGAATCTCACCCGGCGAATTTATCCGCGGCGGCGACGAGCGCGCGAGTATTCGGCGGATCGAAAGCGCTGTGGCCGCAATCCGGCGTGATGATGAGTTCGGCTTCCGGCCAGGCACGATGAAGCGCCCACGCACTTTCCATGGGGCACACCACGTCGTAACGGCCCTGCACAATAACTCCAGGAATGTGGCGAATGCGTGAGGCATTGCGCAGGAGCTGGTCATCGCTATCGAAAAAAGCCTTGTTGAAAAAATAGTGAGCCTCAATGCGGGCGAAGGCGAGGGCAAATTCGTCCTCTTCATAGTGGGCGGTAAAGCCGGGATCGGGCATGAGCTTTGAGGTGGCGCCCTCCCAGCCGCTCCAGATCTTGGCCGCCGCCAGCTGCACAGCGTGGTCATCACTCGTCAGGCGGCGGTAGTAGGCGGAGAGCAGATCATTGCGCTCAGCCTCAGGAATGTGAGCAAGATATGGCTCCCAGGCATCGGGAAAGAGAACGGATGCGCCGCGTTGATAGAACCAGTCAATCTCCTGCTTGCGAATTAGGAAGATGCCGCGCAGGATGATTTCCGTTACCCGCTCAGGATGAGTCTGGCAATAGGCCAGCGCCAGCGTGGAGCCCCACGACCCGCCGAAGACCTGCCAGCGCTCGATGCCGAGGTGCTGGCGAATTTTCTCAATGTCGGCAACCAGGTCCCAGGTGGTGTTCGCTTCCAGCGACGCATAGGGAGTGCTCTTGCCGCAGCCGCGCTGGTCAAAATTCACAATGCGGTACTTTTCCGGATGGAAGAAGCGGCGCTGTTTGGGGTCAGAGCCGCCGCCGGGTCCGCCGTGGAGAAAAATTACCGGCTTGCCAGCGGGATTACCACTTTCCTCGAAATAGATTTCATGAACGGGCGAGACCCGAAGTTTGCCCGTGTTGTACGGTTCAATAGGAGGATAGAGCCAGTTAACAGGATCTTTCATGATGGATGCGGACTGGGCTTGGTTGGGCATAAGTGGGCAGTATACCGGTTGGGCTTCCGGTTGAGACTTTAGGTACAAGAGAAATAGTACCCGGACCGGAGGATCGGTGATCCAAGTGACTAAGTGGTCGGAGTGGATTGCCTGCGGCGCAGGCGACTACTTAACTGTTCTTTTTAACGGTTCTTTGTGCACCACTATGAGATAGAATCACGGCCACAAATCTGCCGCGCCCTTGAGGCACCAGAGAAGGATGGATGATGAACGCAAAATCGGAAGCTATACCCACCCCTGAGTCCATCGCCAGATATGTGAAGCAGAACGCACGGAAGGCCTTAAAGTCCCCTGCCATGATGATGCACCACGAAGGGGGACAGGAAATCGTACGCGAGGACGATTACAAGGGCCACCACGTTCTCGTCAAGACGATGTACCACATCACCGTCGATGGCCACGAGGTGACGGGACATATCATGCTCACCAACGGAGGCCAGGTGCAATATCACGGTTTGCCTAACCACAGTTTTGACTCAACCATCGAGTTGGTTCGGGCTCTCATCGATAACTTCCCCGAGGATTTTGATAAGAAGAAAGCAGCCAAGGTTCATGGGGGCATGACAAATGTAAAGATGGGTGGCTCTGGCAAGCATTCCATGCATATGGCCAGGGAAGCTGCTAAGTCTTCGGCAAAAACGGGAACAGGAACTAAGAAAAAGCCAGCCGCTAAGTTCAAGAGTGCAGCACGCAAGGGCAAGTCCAAATAATTACTGGAGAAATCCATGAGCGTCACTCGTCCAAACATTCTGAATGATGCTACCGCTCGCCAGAAGTATTGTGACGGCGTAAAGAGACTCAAAAACGAGTTCACCGGACCGACGACTGAGGACGTCGGCATTGGGGGCCCATCCCAGCCGGTCAGTACCTATGATCTCTTTGTGATCTGGCACGTGAATGCCATGATGACCGCGACGCCGGCCAATGGAAATCCAGAAGGACGCAACGCGGCCCATCGGGGGCCGGTATTTCTCCCCTGGCACCGTTTCATGCTGCGCCAGCTTGAGTTGAACCTCCAACGCGTGCTGGGCGACCAGAATTTTGGACTTCCTTACTGGGACTGGGCGGCTGACGGCGAAGGCTCGCCTGAAGATCAGCTCAACTCTCTCTTGTGGAGCGCCGATGGCATAGGCGGCTCCGGAGATCCCATTACCACAGGTCCGTTCGTTTTCGATCCGAATGACGATAGCTCTTTCCGCGTACGGATTGACACCGATTCCGACGGTAACCTGGAGCAGGTGAACCGCGGTGTGGCGCGCGCCCTGGGCGAAGACCGGGCCGCTCCTACGCTTCCCAGCAAAACGGACACTGCAAACGCCCTTCAATCGACGCCATATGACGCATCCCCCTGGGGTGTAAGCTCTGCCGGCTTTCGCAATTTGGTGGAAGGCTGGCCGGACGGACCAGCCTTGCATAATCGCGTACACGTGTGGGTAGGAGGAGACATGAGTCCAGCTTCATCGCCGAATGATCCTGTCTTTTTTCTCAATCACTGCAACGTGGATCGCATCTGGGAGGCATGGATGCAGGCGGGTAACGGGCGGGTATACCTTCCCGACCAAAGTGCTCCCAACAGCCTCAAGGGACATCGGATTAATGACCAGCTATCGTCGCTGATTTCGGCGCCGACAACTCCTGCTGATGTTCTGGACTCAACTGCCCAGTACGTCTATGACTCGCTGGATGTGTAGGCTTCTCGGGTTCTGGTGCAGCAAGGAGTGCACCCGCCTCGCGCAACCGACTGGAGCAAGCTCTCCAAGCGTTCACCACTGATGGTGAGCAAGCAATCTTGTTCTTTATACTATTCTGACCTCAGAACCAGCATGGGATCCACTCTTGTCGCCCGGCGCAAAGGAACAAAGCTAGCCAGCAGAATGGCGATGCTCATCGCGGCAACCGAGATCACGTAGTCGACCGGCGAGTTGGTGGCCACGCCATTCAGCAGCCCAGCCAACAGCCGGGTCACGCCCCAGGCGCCTGCCAGGCCCAGCACGACACCGACGAACACTAACTTGAGGCTGCCCGAGAGCACCAGCCAGAAAATGCGGCGCGGTTCCGCACCGCATGCAATGCGAATCCCAATCTCGCGCCTGCGGCTCTCAACCAGGTACGCCATCACACCGTAGATTCCCATCGCGGCGAGGAATAGGGCCAGAAGCGCCAGGTAAAGAAAGAACTGCGCAGCAATACGGAACGGCGCTTCCTGATCGTTGATTCTTTGTTCCATCGTCTGCGCATCTGAGATTGGCAGCTCTTTATCAATGGCTGAAACGGTCTTGTGCAAAGCGTCAGAAAGCAATTTTGGATCAGCGCTGGTGCGCAACACCACTGACATGGTGCGCGCGGGCATTTGAGCGTACGCATAGTAGCATTGGTTTTCAGGACGGTCAGAGAGATCGAATAGTTTCACGTCCCCAACTACGCCGACCACGGTGTACCAAGTGGGATCGTTGCGGCCCAGCCGAATCCTATGGCCGAGCGGATCTTCTTCGGGAAAGTATCGGCCCTCCATGGTCTGGTTGATAACGATTGCCGGCATGGAACCAGGCAGATCCTGGTCAGTCAGGAAACGCCCGCGCAAGAGTGTGAGTCCAAGGGCGGGTGCGTATCCGGGAGTGCTGGCTGTGATTTCCGTGGCTGGAACTTTCCCCAACCCTGGTTCCGGCCTGCCATCAATCCGGAACTCCACGGTTGCGTTGTTGTGGCCGAAGGGGACGTACTGGCTGGCTCCCACGTTTTCAACCTGCGGCAGGGCACGCATACTCTCCAGCAAGCGATCATAGAATGAGCGCCACTGAACTTCGTTTTTGTAGGTGGTGGGCGGCAAGCTCAAACGCGCGGTCAGCACATGATCAGTGCGAAACCCCGGATCCTTGGACAACAACTCGATTA
This sequence comes from Candidatus Angelobacter sp., assembly GCA_035277785.1. Classification (GTDB taxonomy): domain Bacteria; phylum Acidobacteriota; class Terriglobia; order Terriglobales; family Acidobacteriaceae; genus Angelobacter. Next base: position 5,647 of record DATEJX010000043.1, read on the forward strand.
GAAACCGTACCATCAACCCCGCCGGCACAAGCGTCATCAGCGCCAGAACAACCTCTGCAACTACCAGCGTCTTGCGGAGCTTCTGCCCGCGACTGCCCGTTCCACTGCCAATCTCTTTCAAAACGCCAGTCAGATTGAGCCTGTAGCTTTCCACAATGGGCGCCAGCGAGAAAAGCAGAACGCTCAGGGCGGAAATCAAGAACGCGTAAACCAGGGTGGACGAATCCACATGAATGCGGCCATAGTTCGGCAGGTACCCGCGGTTCTGGTAGGGAATCATGGCGGTCACCCAGTTCCCTCCCGCGCCGGCAAGCGCCAGCCCGAGTCCTATGGCAAGCGGCAGCACGACAATGTTTTCCGAGAGAAGCTGCCGAGCCAGGCGGCTGCGGCGCGCGCCCAGGGCCAGGCGCATGGTTATCTCTTTGCGCCGGGCGAGCGTGCGGGCTAGATAGAGTCCAGCCACATTCGAGCACGCAATTAACAGGATGCAGATGCCGACTACGAATCCGGTATACATTCCCTGATTTCCAACATGGCGGCCGATCTGTTGAGAGAGCGTCAATAGCTGGATTCCGGTATTGGTGTTGGTTTCCGGATAGGCCTTTTCCAGATTAGCCGCGATCACGTTCATCGCTTCACGCGCACTGGCTACCGTAATTCCGGGTTTTAGCCGGCCGACTACCCGCAACCATCCCATGGAACGATCCGTGCGCTCCGCGTCAGGGAAGGCGAGTGGCACCCAAATGTTGGCACGTCCCATCAGGGTGAAATGGAAGTCATCGGGCATCACGCCGATTACCGCGTATGATTCACCATCCAATTTCAGTCTGGCGCCGGCAAGATTCGGATCGCCACCCAGGCGTTCCCGCCAAAGGCCATAGCTGACAATGGCAACATGATCTGCCCCCTGCTTGTCGTCGCTCTCCAGAAAATCACGACCGATTGCGGGCCGCACACCAAGCGTGCGAAAGAAAGCTGCGCTGACCCGGCCTCCCGGAATTCGCTGCGGTACTTCCCCGCTGCTCACGCTGAATTCGGTTGAGCGCCAGGCGGACATGGTCTCCATGACCTGGTTCTCTCGTTTCCAGTCGAGGTAATCAGGCGCCGGAATGGTGCCGATCACTCCTTTCTTAGTGTCCATCTCCCAGAGCACCACGAGCCGACTGGGATCAGGAAACGAAACCGCCTGGATCACCCATTGATTGAGCATGGCGAAACTCCAGCTGGAGACTCCGATGCCCAGGGCCAGAGTGACAATCACGATAAGAGCCAGGATGGGGTTGTGCTTCAAACCACGAGCGCTGTAACGAACGTCCTGCCAGAACGTTTCCAGGAAAGTAAGAGTGTTCATCTCCCGGCAAGCCTCCTTGATTCTGGCAACGTTGCCGAATTGCCGCTTCGCCTCCGCCTGCGCTTCATCCGCTGGAACCTGCGCGGCA
>DATEJX010000044.1:0-4348 GCA_035277785.1 Candidatus Angelobacter sp.
TCAAAGAATTGGTGCAGCGGATCACGCCATCCATGGTGGACTGGCCGGTGCCGTAGCGGTTGTCAAACATGTGCTTGGTCAAAGCGTCATTCACAGCGATGATGGGATAACGCAGCTGCCCGTCTTTCGCCATGGCCCGCAGGCGGATCACACCCGTGGTGGTCTCTTCTGTGCCGGCAATAATTCCATCCAGCACATCGTGACGCTTGGTAAGGGCGGTCGATACCAGGTCCGCGCCATCATCCATCGTGAGGTGCGGCTTGTGGTCGAGCGCTGAAAGAATGTGTTTGTAGTAGCTCTCGTTGTCCTCGCCCTTGATGGCGTGGGTGGAGATATTGAAATCACGCACCAGTGAAGCAGCAACATCATCCTGAGTGGAAAGAGGATTGGAAGCGCACAGCACCACGTCGGCGCCGCCATCACGCAGAGTAATGGCAAGGTTCGCTGTTTCTGTGGTGACGTGCAGGCAGGCTGCAATACGTATGCCCTTCAGCGGCTGGTTCTTGATAAATTCTTTGCGGATGCTTTGCAGCACCGGCATGGACTGATTAGCCCATTCGATGCGGCGCTTGCCGAGATCGGCCAGCTCAATGTTTTTTACATCACACGGAACTTGAGGGACTGCAGTTGTCGACATAGTTTCCTGTTTTTCGCGCCTTGAAAAGGCTTGGGTTGTGAATGACGTGTGAACAAGGGTGGAGCAGGCGTTTGCCTTCCACCCCTGTAATCGTTATCGGCTTACGCCTACTCTGCTCTCGCTCTTGCCCGCGGCTGCTTCACGCAGCTTCGCTGCTTTGTCCGTAGCTTCCCAGGTAAAGTCGGGATCGTTGCGGCCAAAGTGACCGTATGCTGCCGTCTTCTTGTAAATTGGGCGCCGCAGTTTGAGCGATTCGATAATTCCCTTCGGTGTAAGCTGGAAATTTTCCCGGACCAGCCGTTCCAGCGTCTTCTCATCCAGCTTCCCAGTACCAAACGTATCCACCAGCACGCTGACGGGTTCGGCCACGCCAATGGCATACGCAAGCTGCACTTCGCAGCGGTCAGCCAGGCCGGACGCAACCAGATTCTTGGCGATGTACCGGCACATATAGCAGGCAGAGCGATCCACCTTTGTCGGGTCCTTGCCGCTGAATGCGCCGCCGCCATGCCTACCCATTCCGCCGTAGCTGTCCACAATGATCTTGCGTCCGGTCAAACCGGTATCGCCCATCGGTCCGCCCACCACAAAGCGCCCCGTAGGATTGATGTGGTACTTGGTGTCCGCATCCAGCAGCTTCTCCGGGATCGCAGCCTGGATTACATGACGCAGAATATCCTGCCGCAGCGTTTTGTTGTCGATGGTCTCGGCATGCTGAGTGGAGATCACCACCGCGTCCACGCGGAGTGGTTTGTGATCTGGACCATATTCAACTGTCACTTGGGATTTGCCGTCAGGCCGGAGATAAGGAAGGGTGCCGTTCTTTCTAACTTCTGAGAGCCGCATCGTCAACTTGTGGGCAAGTGAGATGGGCGTGGGCATGTAATCTTCGTTCTCGTTGCTGGCGTAGCCGAACATCATGCCCTGGTCGCCAGCGCCACCGGTATCAACTCCCATGGCAATATCGGGCGACTGCGAGTGGATGGACGACACAACAGCGCAGGTCTGCGAATCAAAGCCATACGTCGCGTCCGTGTAGCCAACGGCTGTGACGGTGCCGCGCACGATGGTGGGAAAATCGACATAAGCTTCCGTGGTGATCTCGCCTGCAATCACTACCAGCCCGGTGGTGGTGAGAGTCTCGCACGCAACACGGCTGTACGGATCTTTCTCCAGGCAGGCATCCAGTATCGCGTCAGAGATCTGGTCGGCAATCTTGTCCGGATGGCCTTCTGTGACCGATTCAGACGTAAATAAAAAACGTTCGCGTGGAGCCAATTGAGCTTCCTCCTGATGTAACTTTTACAGCTTAGGGATCATTCTAGGATACCGCAAAGCAGGGTAAATAATGCGTCCTCGCCCGGCAACGCTTCCACGGCCCTTCGGGCGGAAAAGCCGCTGAATGGCGGTTTTTTAGCTGCGAGTGGACATTCTTATTCTAAATTGGCGGAAAGGGTTGAGGCTATAGAGTTTATTGCTGGGCAGCGCCTGTAGGGGTGAACATCAAGGTCCGGGCTTCACTCTCGTTGCCAATGGCGCCCAGCGGCCGGCCATTGAAGCTCACATCAATTCCGCCGGCGTTTCCTGTTTTCACCACAATTTGCCGGGCGGCACGAACAAATCTCTGTTTGTCCGCTTTCAGGATTCCGTGACTCACGCGGCGTCCATCCGCCACCACGGAAACCCAGGCATCTTCTTTGGCCTTGATGATGATGAAAAAGGTGTGCTCAGGCGAGAGAGGTTTGTCCTCGGCAGTAGACCGTTTTTCCAATTCGGCAGAAGCCACCTGCTTTTCCGGCTGATGCGCAGGAAGGTTTTCTTTCACTGGAACGGCCTTCGTGGCCGTGGCGCTCTCCATGGCAGTCGACTCATGTTCCTCGACAGGCTGGCTGGTACCGGCCGCGTCATGAGTATCTGCGGAAACTGAGGCGGCAACGCTTTCAGGCTGGTGATGCTTTGCGTGATAAACAACGTACCCAGCAACCACAATCACCAGGGCCACCACTGACCCTATCAGCGGCAGTTGCGAACTGCGCGGGTTCAACTCGCGGTCGGGTTTCTCATGAATTTCGAGCGGGAACTGATCTTCCGGTGGGGCGACCTCATTGCTGGCTGCAGCATAGTCGGCGACTGCCTGGTCCTCGTCGATTCCGATGAATCGAGCGTAAGACCGTACAAACCCTTTGTTGAAGACGCCGCCGGGCAGGTCGCGAAAATCCTCTTTCTCCAGCGCCTCCAGATGAGCACGGCGAATCTTGGTGGATTCCGCAATCTCATCCAGCGTGACGCCACGCATTTCCCGCTCGCGCCTTAATTTATCGCCAAATGAACCCATGGGGGTTAGGGCACTGACCCTACAAATCTTGAAAGCTGCTCAGATGGCCATCATAGGAATACCAGAAGCTGGTGTCAAACCAAAAAAACTAACGTAACTGCCCGAAGGACAACGACTTCTGCGGTACCTTTGGGCCATTCTGAACGGGTTTCAGGACCATTCAACGGTTGCTGATTTCATCAAAACGGGTGATAATACGCCCAAGTTGGCGGCCTTCGCCCTGAAGCAGAAGGAACTTACCTCCTACATGAATGAGGCAACGGGACCTGAGCGTAAAACTAAGAGGCAGTTACAGGAAGTCGCCATCTTCAATGATGTTGCGAAGGCCCTAACCTCGTCTCTGAATCTCGATTCAATTCTGCAAACCATCATGGACAAAATGGCCGAATTCTTCCGGCCAGACACGTGGTCTTTGCTGATGGTCGATGAACAGAAGGACGAGCTCTATTTCGCCATTGCCGTAGGGGACGCTGCCGAAACGCTCAAGACCGTCCGGCTTAAGGTCGGCGAAGGCATAGCGGGCTGGGTGGCCCGTCACGGTGAATCGCTCATCGTTCCGGATGTCTATAACGATCCCCGTTTCGCCAAGCGCATTGATGAGATGACCAAGTGGAAGACCCGGTCAATCATCTGCGTTCCGTTGCAATCGAAGCACCGGGTTTTAGGCGTGATCCAGCTCATCAACTGCGCCATGGAAAGTTTTGGCGAGCAGGAAATGTTCTTCCTGCATGCGCTCTGCGATTACGCCGCCATCGCCATTGACAATGCACGTGCCGTGGAGAAAATCCAGGAACTAACCATTACTGACGATTGCACCGGCCTCTACAACGCCCGCCACCTTTATAAAACTCTGGAATCAGAGGTGTACCGGTCAGCTCGGTTTGGCTACGAATTCAGCGTAATCTTCCTGGACCTTGACCACTTCAAGTATGTCAATGACACCTATGGTCACCTGGTGGGCAGCAAACTGCTGCAGGAAATCGGGTTCAAGATCAAATCCCAGCTCCGCCTCATCGACTACGCCTTCCGCTATGGCGGCGATGAATTTGTCATCCTTCTTCCGCAGACCGACAAACAATCCGCCCTCGTAGTGGCAAAGCGTATTCAGGACATGATGCGCAAGACCATCTTCCTTGCAGAAGATGGTCTGAATCTCCAGGTCCGCTGCAGCATGGGACTCGCTACCTATCCAGAAGACGCCAAGAGCTCACATGAGATCATTCGCCAGGCAGACGAGATGATGTACATGGTCAAAAATTCCAGCCGGGATAACATAGCGGTTGCGCAGTTGGGCGTGCTGAAGTAGTTCGATTTTCTGAAATCCCGAGCCTAGCGAGGGATCCCTACCTTCTGAATTGCAGATTTCAAGAAAAGCT
>DATEJX010000045.1:0-24882 GCA_035277785.1 Candidatus Angelobacter sp.
GCACGCGCACCACAACCGGACAATCACCCGACCAGACGCTGAGCACCGCCGTTTCCTGTGCTTCCTCCGCCAATTGACTCAAATAATTTTCCGCAAGTTGTACCACCTGCACACCGCCCACAGCGGCCGCGCCCAACTGAATGAGAAGAGGGCCTAATGTGTACAGGCCATCGCCTTCAGTGCGCAGCAGTCCGGCACGCGAAAGGGAAGTGAGGTAACGGTGTGCGGTGGAACGGCGCAAATGCAGCGGCGCAGCGACTTCGCGAACCTTCATCTCGCGTCCGTTCAACGCAAACAGCTCAAGCACGCGCGCGAGACGGTCAATGACCTGAATATTGGAGCCGCGGCCAATGACGGTGGCCTGGCTGTTTGTCCGAACCTTGCGCGCCTTCGTCATAACAGTTTGCGGAACGCTGCCCGCATTGCGAGACGAATGATCTTAGTGAGCGACGGTTCCGAAGTCAAGACAGGACGGCGGATAGCGGCGCTTGAGCGTTTACTTTCAATTCCACGCTGGATATTCCTCGCCCGCTTCCGCTTTTTCACCTTTGCAGTACAATAGCTCTTATTTTGAACACCATGGCAACCCTTGCTGCTCAGCTCCGCAATACGATTAACTCTCGTTCAATCCTGGGGACATTTGTGAAGCTTGGAAGGCGCGAGGTGATAGAGATTCTCGCGCTCGCGGGACTCGATTTCGCCATCTGTGATCTCGAACATTCTCAGATTACAGAATCAGAAGCGGGCCACATGATCGGGGCAGGGCGTAGCTGCGGTTTGCCGGTGATCGTTCGCGTCGCGCATTTTGATGCCGGGCAGATCAATCGCCTGCTTGAAGCGGGCGCCGCAGGAATCCAGCTTCCGCAGGTGCAGACACAGGAGCAGGTTGCGGCATTCCGGGCTGCCTGCAAATATCCGCCGGAAGGGTCGCGCAGCGTGAGCCTGGCGCAGCCGGCTGCAGGCTATGGATCAGAGCCGCTGACGCAATATCTTGAGCGCAGCAATCAGGAAGTTTTGCTGGTGGGTCAGTTGGAGAGCCGAGAGCTGCAACAGCCCTTGCCGGCTTTGCTCAACGGGCTTGACGTGGCATTTATCGGCACGCTCGATCTCACAGTGGATATGGGTGTTCCAGGGAAGCTTGAAGATTCTGGTGTACAGCAACGCCTTCGCGAAATAGAGAGCGCTGCCGCAACGGCCAGGGTTCACCTGGGCATTTATGCTGATTCACCGTCCCGAGCGGCACAGGCGGCGGCGTCAGGATATCGGATGATCGCATTGTCATCCGATCTGGGCGCGCTTGCTGGCTCCGTAAAAAGTTGGACGAAACAGTTGCAGGAACTCTCAGCCGCCACCGCCAGCAAACCATGACGGATCTATCCATCAATCTGGGTAAGATCAGGCTCAAGAATCCGGTGATCTGCGCCTCCAGTGAGATCACCATGACGGCGGATGGAATTCGCGCAGCCATTGATGCCGGCGCTTCTGCAGTGATAGCCAAATCAGTGAATGAATTGCCCGCGGCTGCCGCGCAACTGGCAAAGGCAGACTACATCCTGTTGGACGATGATTTCCGCCCAATTCCATGGACGTCACCCGACCGGCTCAACGCCTCGCTTTTTTGCCGGTCAGGACTTGCGCCGACTCCGCTCGATGAGTACCTTCCGATGCTCGCCGAACTTGACCGCTATGCGGAGACGAAGCAGAGCTACGTTGTCGGGAGCATCACAGTTGCGGGCGCCGGACCTGCGGCGGAGATCGCAGCAAAAATGCAGGCAGCGGGCCTGCGGTGGCTTGAACTCAACCTTGGCGCACCACACGGACGGGAATCTGCCGCTATCAGCCAGATCACCGCGCACGATGTCGTGCGTGAATATGTCCGAACCGTGCGTCGTGCTGTTTCACTGCCGCTCGCAGTCAAGCTTACCGCGCAAGCCGACGACCCGCTCTCTCTTGCCGCAGCAGCGATTGATGAAGGCGCCGACATGATCATTCTATCCGGCCGAGTTCAAGGATTTATGCCCGACATCGAAACTCATCAGCCAATCCTGGGTTCATGGGGGGCCATCGGTGGCCATTGGGCGCTGCCCGCATCGCTCTATTGGGTGAGCAAAGCTTGGCGCAATGTCTCACGTCAAGTTCCCATCATCGGGACTAATGGCGCCCGCTCCGCAGCGGACGTTCTGCGATTTTTGCTGAGCGGCGCGCGAGCTGTCGAATTCGCCAGCGCCGCCATCAGCAATGGCCCGCAGATCTTTTCCGGAATTCTTGATGAACTTCAAGCCTATTGCCAGCGGAAGAAGATCAGCCGGCTTGACGATCTTGTCGGCAAAGCGGCTGATGCCGCACTGAGATACGATCAGATTAAAGAGAGAGCAGTGGGGAAGTATCCTTGGGAACAATGAGCAAACTCAGAAAGACTCTGCTCTCTGATGTTTGTCACAGCCAACTGCTCCGAGCGTTAACATCAGAGTTGAACGGAAGCCACTAGCGGTCATTCAATGCGCAGGAGATGAAAGTGGTCTCCAGATCGAATCCCGGTGGCCGTAACCAGAAATCCCTTTTCCTGATGCTTTTTGGAAACCAGCTTACGCGCAAGTTGGGTTCCACGCTCGTCAAAGGCAAGGACCTCATTTGACGCAAGAAGCAGGCCATAGCCACCCTGAACGCATGCCGGCATTTCGAGACATTTCTTAGTGTGATTTGGGCCCAGCTCTGCCAGCGCGCTGGACTCTTCTTTAACACAGACCAAGTCTACCAGGTACCCTCGAACCGCTTCTTTTTTTTGCGTTGAAGCATCCGGTTTCGGGGCGCCGTTTAGTGACAAGGACAATCCTGCCAACATCAAAAACAGGCAAACTACATTCCGACGAGGGATCATAAAACTAAAATCCAATGCGAATTCCTGGAGCCCAAGAGCTAATAACGAACAAGAGTAACCTTACTGCTGAATCCAGGTATTTACAATCGATTTGGAGACATTGGTATCTGGCAGCACACCGTTCAGGCTCCATTCAACCGTCTGTTGCTTGATTCCAAGAACCACGGGAACACCATGTAGCTTCAATTGTGTGAAGGCGTTCTTGGTCGTATCTGCATACCAAGTAGCCTGGCTGAGCTCAGCATATTTTGCTTTGGAGTTCTTCAGGTCGTCGACAGTTCCACCAACGATGATGATTGCGTGTTGTTCCAGTCCGGGATACTGTTCACGTTTGAACAGCTTTAGGAGGTTGTCACTGAATTGGCTGTTCGGCTGTACATAGATAAGCAGCCAGTTTCCTTTCGAAGGCAAATCGCTGTTCTGAACAGGCAAGTTATCGACTGAAATCAACTGGATGGCCGGCAACGGAAACGGGTCTATGGCGGCAGCCAGGGCGACAAGAGACAGCACCAAGATCAAGCTTGCTATCTTGTAACGAAAATTCAGTTTTACCTGCATACGTTTCCCTTCATGGAATGTTGAAGTTTATCACCTCAGTTTTTTCGACAGCGCTCATGCCGGTGAGAGCATTAGGATCCGTGAGGCTGCTCAGGCTCGCAGCCTGCGCTTTTGTTCCAGAGAGATCAGAAGGATCACGCTGCACTGCAAAGTGCATCAGGATCACTGTCTGTCCGGGCTGGATGATAAGGTTGTTCCAACTATAAAAGATGTTGTCGTTGTTGGTATTGAATTGAACGGCGCTGACAGGAACAGGCGGAGTAGCTCCGCTGAACACATGTGCCAGCAGCGGATCGCAGCAAATGCCGCTCTGGTCCGTGACAGCGTAGGTCAAGTTGGTGGCCGCAGGTGAAACTACCACTCTCGTGCTGTTGTCTGACCCCAAATTGCCGCTCACAGTTACTGACGTGGTCACGGACGTTGTTCCGGGGTTCTTCAGAATTTCAAGATAGCGGGCAAAGCCACCGCCGACCGGCGAGTAAATCTTGCGCGTGACCTGCAAGTTGTTAAAGGTGACCGTTCCAAGCGCAATCTGACGACCGCCAGCATCCAGGGCGCCAGCCGGCATGCATGGGAACTGTCTGTTAAAAGACGTGCCGCCGTTTACGCTGAGGATATAGGTGCCGTCATAAGCATCATTTAAATGACGATCGACCGTGCCGCCGTCGTCCAGTTCACCCGTGCAATCCACGTCATAGCGGAAGCCGTCGGTTCCATCCAGATCGAAGAGCTGGAAGAAGGGGGCCCTGAAGCTGAATGCATTTCCAAGCGTGACGTTTACGTTCAAAGGTGCATCTGGCGTTACTTGTACTGTGACCAATCCCGCGCCACCGGCTGGGCTGGAAGAGTCTGCGGCTGAGATTTGGACGGTTCCGGCCTGTACGGAGCCAAACTGGTAATTGCCTAAACCATCGCCAAAGGAAGAGGTCTGGAACGAGCCTTCCGGCCCAAAGCTGTCGAGGTTAACCAGAGACAAGGCCGGGCTTGGGACCGGCGTAATCCCGTCCGCTCTAAAGACGGTGCCAGATACGGAACTGATACCGGGCATGGTGATATTCACCGTCAACGTTTGCTGGTCAGTCGCAAGAACTCCACCCGCGCTGGCGAATGTACCCGCGCCGAAAGCCTGGACGGAGAACGAACCTAAGGCTACCCGGTTGAATTGGTAAACGCCCGACGCGTCCGTGCTGCCAAACAAGTCAAAGCTGATACCGTTGCTTGAAAGTGCCACACTGGCAAACGGCAGCGGATTTCCGCTGCTGTCTCTGACAGTGCCGGTAACCACCCCGCTTTGCAGCACGATATCAAGGCTCACAACCTGGTTTACATCCACAATGTTCACATTCGTAGTGGACGTGATCCCTGTATTCGGATCCTGGGCGCTCAGGCTGAAGGTGCCTAGCGGAAGGCCGACAATTCCGTAGTTGCCATTTACGTCACTGGGCGTGATGAACGTCCTCACGTTATTCGAGGCATCCACCTGAGAAATGATGACGGTTGGGGATGAAACTACTGTGCCATCAGAGAATCTGACGGTGCCCTTCAAGACAGACAAGGGCAAAGTAAAGTTCAACGTGACGACGTCTCCGTTGTTCACGAAGGTGCTGGTCTGCTGAGCAGTAATTGTGGGATCCAGAATAGATTGCGCCTGCACCATGAAACCTTGAGTACCGGTTATCACGTTGTGGAAGGTGTACGCTCCACTGGCGTTCGTACCAACTGAAGCGAGTTGCTGCCCGGTGGCCACATCAAAGAGCTCCACTTCGGTAGCAGATACAGGTGTAATCCCGTCAGCGGCGAACACCGTACCCTGAACCGTTCCGGAAATACCGGCATGCAACGTGATATTCACGGTGGCTCCAAGGTCAGTGGTTTGAACAGTCCCGCTCGCTTCGCCGACAAAGCCGTTTAAGAATGCTGATACTGTGAACGGCCCGGCTGGAACATTCGGTATGTTGAGGTGTCCGGTCGCATCTGTCGATCCGGCAACCCGTCCAAACGAACCAGTCTTCAATATGATCTGCGCACCAGCTAGCGGGCTCCCGTCCTGTTGTACAGCCGTCACGCTGACAATGGCCGTATCAGGCACCGGGGTGGCATTCGCCAGGTTGAAGTTGATTACTCGTGCCTTATCGGCATCACTCATGCCGGCGAACTCATCCGGGTCAGAACCATTCACCAGGGCCTGGGCCTGTTGCTGAATGCCTGCCAGATCGCCCGTGTCTCTCTGGATATCGAAGTGCATCACAATCACAGAGTCGCTGGGTGGCACTGTGACATTTAGATCCCAGCTGACCGGGCTCTGCCCATCCAGGAACTTGAAATCCCCTGGTGAAACGGGTCCGCCGGGACCGGCAAAGACATAGCCGAGAAGAGGCATGCAACAACTGTTGTTAAAGCCGGTAGCGGCATAGGTGTTTGCCGTACTTGCAGGTGGAACCAGGATGCTGGTATTTCCACCGGCAGCCAGGAAGCTTTGCAGCAGCATTGAGGCCGGCAGCGCCTCCGGTGTGGGGTTGGTAATGACATCGAGATAGCGAACGAACCCGCCTCCCGCCGGCGAGAAGATCTTGCGGGTAACAACCAATCCTCCCAGACCGGCCGGACCCATGACGATCTCGCGACCATTCAGGTCGGTTTGTGCGCCACTGATGCACGGGAACTCTTCATTAAAGTTGCGCCCGTTCAACTCCAGAAGCTCGGCGCCGGAATAGCCGCCGCCCAGCGTGCCATCAATCCTTCCGCCGCGGTCAATTTCGCCATCGCAATCGATATCGAACCGGTAACCGTTGGTTCCATCCAGGTTGAAGTTGAAGAAGCCGGGCCGGAAGAAGGCAAAGCCGTTACCAAGCACCACGTTAATTGTGGAGTTTTGATTGGCGACAATGTGCCCGGAGGCAAAACCGCTGACAGTGGAATCGTTCGGATCAGCCGCGGCAACCCGAATATTTCCCACGGGAACATTTCCGATCGAGTAACTGCCGGTCGTGTCAGCAGTCAGCCTCTGCAAGTAGAAGCCCTGCGGGCCTGTACTATCAGTATTTTCGACTCTTATCGGGGCATTTGCTATGGGTGTGACGCCATCCGAGCCGAACACGGTCCCGCTCACGCTGCCTACTGCTGGAAGCACAATGTTAATCACGGTGGTATCACCGCCGTTAACCAGTGTGCCGTTGGTGGTAACAAACACCGTGAAGTTTTCATCGGTCGCCTGGAGACTGAACGCACCGAGCGGCGCATGGGTAAAGGTGTAGTTGCCCAGGGAATCCGCTTCAGTGAAGCTGTCGCGGAACATTGCCGGGTTCGAAAGCGAGACTTCGGCGAATGGGGCAACTGTGCCGTCCGCATTGAACACCGTGCCGGTGATGGTTCCATCCGGCGGCATAATCACATCCAACTGTACCGCCGTATGGGTATCGGCCACCGAGCCGGCTACGACTTGCGTCAGACCGGAGTTGAAGTCCTGGGCGGTGGCGGTGAAGTCTCCTGGAGCTGGTCCAAGGACAGTGTAAGTTCCGTCAAAGTTGCTCCTGGAGAAGAATGTCTTTGTCGCTCCTGTCGAATCCGTTTGCGTGATGAACACGTCGGGGAACTGCACTGGCGTGCCATCAGAATATGTGACCGTACCTTTCACAACGGCTACCGGCAATGTCAGATCTTCAGTCACAGTCTGGCCAAAGCTCGGGAAGGTACCATTGACCTGCGCCGTTGTATTGAAGTCGTTAGGCGAATGGGCCACAACCGTAAAGCCGCTTGTTCCCACGTTGAGATTGAACAAGGAATAGGAACCATCGAAGTTGGTGGTTGTGCCGGCTATCTCGTTCTGGGTCGCCGCGTCGCGAACTTCAACAAAGACAAAGCTGGCTGGCGTTACTCCGTCGCCGCCAAACACGTGTCCCTGGATGTTCCCGGAGATCGGCGCATTGATGGTGACACTTACGATGCCGCCGTCATTGGCCGGAGTGATCGTCCCGCTGGCATCGCCCGCAAACCGTCCTGTGTTCCGGTCAAAGGCTTCCACCACGAACGCGCCTTCCGGCTGGTTCGGGATGCTCAAGTTGCCGTTCGCATCCGCGAAGCCAATAAACTGGAAGAAATTATTGATGCTGTTCTTGATGTTGATCTGCGCTCCGGACAGCGGAGTGTTGTTCCCCTGAACCACGCTCACCTGCACGGTGGCCAGAGCTGGCAGAACCGCATTGACGGTGAGAGTGTCGCCGTCATTGGCAATGACATTGTTCAGAACATCACGGAAGGTTCCCACATTGCGTGGATCGAATGCCCGTAACGTAAACGGACGGCCCACAGGAACTTGCGTAATCGTGTAAGTACCGTTGGCGTCTGTTGTGGTGGACCTGGTGGGCACGTTGTTCCCAAATACCTCAACGGATGAATTGGCGGCTGCTGTGCCATTTACAAACGTGACTCGTCCTGTGACCACTCCCGTTCCGATCAATGTAACCGTGATGGGGACTATCTGGCCATTTGTAGCTACGGTTCCCGAAACATCAGTGAACAGCCCTGTGTTGTTGGGGTTGAACGCCCTGATGGTGAACGCGCTCCCTACGGGCACGTTTGGAATGGTCAGTCTTCCGGTTGCGTCCGTAAAACCAGCAAAGCGCGAGAAGGTATTGCCGAAGATGTCGACCTGAGCATTGGGAGCAGGCACCCCGCTGGCGAAGTTCACCTGCACCTGGACCGTGCCCAAACCAACCAACGTCAGATTGACCTGAGAGGTCTGGTTCTGCACCACGCCCACTTGTGCGGTTGATGCAGTGCCGGTATTTGGTTCAATAGCTGTGACGGTGAAGTTGCCGACCGGCACGTCATTGAAGGTGAACTGTCCGGATGCATTTGTCGTCGTGGAGCGGAAGAAGCTCTCATTCAGGATGCCGATTCTCTCTGTGCCGTTGATTTGAACGGACACGCCGGCAGCCGGAAGCCCCCCGCCTGTGAGCACGGTTCCGCTTATGGTGCCAGTCGGTTGAATTGCGATGTCGGCGGTCGTGGATTGGGTCGCGACAACCGTGGCGCCGGCAATGCCAAATAGTCCGGTGCCGCCTTGAGGCACAGGATCAGAGGCGAGAATCAGGTAGTTTCCGGGCAGCAGGATCGGCACAACATAGCTCCCATCGGGAGCAATGTTGTATGAGCCAAAGAAACTGAAACCCTGGCTGTTAAGTACCTGGACAAATCCGGAGTTGATGGGGAATCCATTACGGCGCACAGTTCCGAGCACGGCACCGGTGTTGCTGAATACAACGTTTTGTACTGCCGTGGTAGCTCCCGGAGCAAAGCCTCCAGTTACCTGCGGTGACTGAATGCCCAGGAATGTGTAGTTGCCCTGCAGCGAGAACGTATCCACAGGTACATTCGTGAAGGTAAAGCTCCCGTTGCCGTCAGAGGTCGTGCTTGCGTTCCGGCCAAAGATCAGGCTGCCGTTGTGGAACGTAACCTGCACATTGGGAGCGCGAGTCACTGCGTCGCCGCTGAGGGTCAATCCCGTAACCGTTCCGAGTTGCGGAGGAACGAGGGGATCAAGCGGGCTGGTGCCATCTGGCGGCACCGCGAAGTTCTGAATGTTAGCGATCTCGTCACTGCTCAGGCCGGCAATGGCTTCCGGCGGCAGTTGGACAAGGCGCTGCGCCGCCGCAGTGGCGGAAGGCTGCGTTGCCGCCTGTGCGGCAAAGTGCATGAGGATGATGGTCTGGCCCGGCGCAATCGTCAGGTTGTTCCAGCGATACGAAAGGTTGTCATTGCCCGAAGGCGGCAGAGAGACCGCGCTGACGCCAAGCCGCGCGTTGGCGCCGCCAAACACGTGGGCCAACGTGGGGTCAGAACTGGGGAATGGGAACGTTCCGTCATCGTCATCGCTGACTACCCAGAAATCCCCCGTATCCAATACTTTGTCCCCACTCGAGGTCGCCACAATCCTGGTGCCCGAATCCGAACCCAGGTTGGACAAGACCTGCGCATCAACCGTGACCGGCGCAGTCCCGGAGTTCGTGAGAATTTCCATATAGCGGGCGAAATAGCCCGTATCAGGAACGAAGATCTTGCGGGTTACATCCAGATTGGCCAGGCCCAGCTGCTGTATCACCACCTGCCGCCCGTTCTCCTGAGTAAAGCCAATGGTTGAACCGGTAAATTGCAGTTGCGTCCCACCCGAGAAGAGACTCAGATGCAAGCCGCCATCATAGGCATCTTGTGTGCCATCCGTCAGAGTTCCATCCGGTTGAATATCGAACTTGAAGGCGTTGAAATCGAAAAGGTTGGTGGGCAAATTGATGGCATTGTTCGCCAGCCGCAGATCGGCGGTCACGGTTTGCCCGTCCTGGTCCACGCTGCCGGAGACCTCGCCAAAGAGATGCAGCGCCAAATTACTGGCGGTAATGGTGAACCGTCCAATGGGAACAAACGCGATCGTGTAGTGGCCTGTGGAGTTCGTAGTGGCGCTCTGGAATCCTCCCACTTGTGAGTTGGCGCTACGCAGAGAAACCGCGAGGTTGGTAACCGGATTGCCGTTCGGATCTAAAACCTGGCCTGTAACCGTGCCCAGGCCTACGAACACCAGATTGCTGGTAACAACATCGCCGTTACTGGCGAGAGTGATGCCCGTCTGACGCGCGCGAACCCGCCCGCTCGTGTCCAACGCTTGGACCGTGTATGTGCCGAGGGGAAGCGCATCAAAGCGGAAACTGCCGTCACCAGCAGTATTGACTTGCCTGGACTGTGGGCCACTGATCTGTACCACTGTGGCCGCGAGAGGCGTGACTCCATCAACAGCCAACACCTGCCCCAGAACCAGTCCTGCGGGCTGCAATTGCACGGTAATGCTGAGAGCCTGAGCAGCGGCGATGGCTCCCGTGCCGGAACCGCTCAACTGAGTCACCGGATCGGTTGCAGTGACGAAGAACGGGCCTGCCAGAACATTTGGAAATACAACTGTGCCGTTCGCCTGCGTAATGCCGCTGAGGCTGCCTCCAAACTGATCACGCTCGCTGAGCGAAACCTGGGCATTGCCCACCAGATTGCCGGCTGCATCCTGGACCAACACTGTGAGCGTGCCGACACCATTGAGAATCACATTCACGGTCCGCACTTCGCCGTTGATACTTACCTGATTGGTGGTTCTTCCCCGATCCCCGGTAGCTGGATCCGTTACATCGATTTCAAAAGTGCCGATCGGAACGAAAGCAAAACTGTAGTTGCCCTGCGCATCGGAGGTGGTGCTGCCGCTGGCCGAACCGGAGATGGAAACCTGCGCGCCCGGAACCGGTGTGGCCCCATCCGCCCGGAAGATCGTTCCGGTGACTGTGCCGAAGGGAACCAGTTGAATATCCAGTTCAATCGTCTGTCCGGCAAAGGTGATGGAACCCGACTTCCTGCCCGCAAACCCGCTCAGCGGATCTCTGGCCTGGACATTGACCGCACCAGGAGCCACATGATCCACGAAGTAGCGGCCGTCTGCTCCTGTGGTCACACTGAACGTGCCATTGTTTCCGGTGACCGTGATTTCAACACCTGCAACCGGCTGGTTGCTCTGGTTTGTAATTACACCGGTAACTGTTCCTCCAGCAACCAGCGTCAGATCCTGGCTTGTCAATACATCGGCGACAATGCTGACTCTTGCACTGGCCGCCGTGTTCGTGGTCTGGTCCACGGTTTCGATCGTGACCGTAGTCACGGGGACATCCGTAATCGTGTAATGTCCCCCGGTGTCCGTCTGAACCGAGCGCGAGAGATTGCTGCCATCGGGGTTCTGCCCGTGCAACTGGACTGGAACATTCACCACAACCACTCCCGACGTGCGTAACACAGTACCGGTGACTCCACCGGTGGCCGCAAACGTAATATCCGCAGTAGTTGTCTGGTCTTGAACAACATTCGCCGTCGTGTTCGCAGTTAACGGCGTTCCATCCGGATTGGGCAGAGTCGCCACAACCGCGTAATCGCCGGGAGGTACGCCAGCAAACGCGTATGTCCCATCGGAAGCGATCGGGACGGCGGCGGCCTGGGTCAGCACACCACCGGTTATGCGTACGGTACCGAAGCTGACCACGTCCCCATTGGCCCGCCGCACGGTGCCGGTCACAAGCCCGCTATTGCTGAAAACCACGTTCTGAACGGCGGTGACAAATCCGGGCTGGAAACCACCCAGGGTAGCGGGTGACTGCAGGCCAGTTTGCGCATCTGTGGCTTGCAGCATGAACGCGTCAAGAGGTATCGCCACTGAAGTGCCGGAAATGTTCAGAGTGGGGTTGAAACTGAAAGTTCCGTTGGCATCTGAATTGGTGAAATAAGTCCTGCTGTAGAAAAGGTTGTTGCTGTGGAAACTGACCACCGCCCCGGGAATTGGTGTGACGTTATCGTCCGCAAGCACGGTGCCGGTAAGACTGCCGTCAATCCCAGGCAGCGGAGCAGGAATGTTGCTGCCGGCAGCCGGTACTACGAAATTCTGGATTTCATTCAGCTCATCAGCCGAGAGTTCCGCAAGGGCTTCAGGGGGCAGTTGCTCAAGGCGCTGGGCCGAAGCCTGGGCGGACGCACGAACAGTTTGCTGGCTGGCAAAATGCAAGAGCGCGATGGTAGCTCCTGCCGGTACGGTTACACTCTTATACGTCTCCGCAAGCTGACCGAAGTTATTCGTGAAGTCTATGTTGTATTGCGCATCCGCGACCTGCAGCGGGGCATTTGGCCCGCCAAACACATCCGCGGTTGAGGGCAGCTGAATATTGGGAGGCGTTGCCAGGAACGGATCAATATCTTCATCATCGTCTACGATCACCCAAAAATCCCTGCTGGTGGGATCGGCTACGCTCAAGCTTGTGTCGCCACTTGAAGTCGCGATGATCCTGGGTTCGCGATTGAAAGAGAATCCGTTCTGCAGCTTGCGCACGAAGCGGAAATTACTGGTTACTTTCAGATCAACAGTAACGGCGGAACCACCTGGATTTGTCAGAAGCTCCAGGTAACGCACAAAATATCCATCGCTTGGGACAAAGATTTTGCGAGTGACATTGAGCCCGTCGATTCCGGGCTCGGTAATTACAATCTGCCGCCCGTTGCTTTCCAGTGTCGCGAAATTCTGCGCTGTGGCGCTCTGGCCTGTAAACCTGGTTGCGTTGCCTCCGGAAATGATATCCAGCAGCATGCCTCCGCGGTTTTCTCCTGAATCTCCAAGGAAGATCTGATTTTTCCCGTCTTCGATGGCGCCACTCTGCTGAATGCCATAATCAAAGTCGTTGGCGTCATACAAGATCGATGGCAATTGGACAACGTTCGCCACTAATTGAATATCAGCTGTCGCCGTGGTCCCATCAGCAGTCACCTGGCCCTGGTTTTCTCCCAGGAGGCGTTGTCCGGCCTTTTGGAAACTGGCGGTCACTGTAAACGTCCCCACCGGCACCTGGCTGATTTTATAGACGCCGTTCACATCGGCAATGGCGCTGAAAGTTCGGGCAAAGCCTGAGCCTTGTGCTTGCAATTGAATCGAGGCTCCGGCGGCGACCGTGGCATCAGGATTATGCACCGTGCCGGTCACCGTCCCGACACCGCTAAGGATGAGATTCTGTGTAACCAACTGCCCTTGAGTGGTCAGAATTACAGCCACAACCGCACGGATATTCCCTACGCTATCAATTGCCTTCAATTGGTAGGCGTTCACGGGCACATTATCAAATCTGAATGCACCATTAACCGCACTGCTGACTTGGCGGTTGACCTGGCCTGAAAGCTGAACAGTGATGTTCGGAATGGGGGTGGCGCCGTCCGTTGCGAATACGGTCCCCTGAATGCTGCCGGCGGACTGCAGTTGCACCGTCACCGGGCTGGAATTGTTTACCGCGACATTGCCGCTATTCGATCCGGCGAGATTGCTCTTCGGGTCAACGGCGGACACAAAGAAATTGCCCGCAAGAACATTGTTGAAAGTAAACGTTCCGTCAGCCTGTGTAGCTCCCACCTGCTCGCCGCCAAAAATCGTGTTGCTGTCCACGCGAACCGTCGCGCCGCTTACAAGATTGTTGGCGCCATCTTTTACAGTGACTACAACTCTGCCAAGGCCGTTCAACGTCAAGTTGACAGTGGATATCTGATCCTGTGACGCGATTGTTGCACTGCTTCTGGCACGGTCGCCATTGGAAGGATCGGTCACATCGACGGTATAGTTTCCGACCGGCACGAAATCCAGGCGGTAGTGACCCTGCGCATCTGTAACCGTATTTACACCATTCGAGAGCCTAACCTGGGCATTGGCAGCTGCTGTAGTTCCACCGAAATGAAAGACAGTTCCGGTGATGCTTCCTGTCGCGGTCAATGTGATATCAACATTGACGGTCTGGCCATCTGCCGTAAGATTTCCGGTTGACTGTCCCCCCAGCCTTGTAATTGCTGAGCTGGCCGTAACATTAAAAGTGCCTATAAATACGCTGCTAAAGGAATAATGACCGGTTGCATCGGTAGCGGTGCTCTTTTGTCCGCCGAAGATACTATTGCTGAAGAGATTGACCGTAGCATTGGGAACTGTATTGCCCGCACCGTCTCTTACCACGCCGCTAACGGCTCCGCGTCCGAGATAGCTGACATTGGCGATGGCTACTTGACTGGTTGTGGTCAGAGTGCCGGTAGTGCGTCCTCGATTCCCGCTGCTGTCACTGGTTTCAACCGTAAAATTGCCGAGAGGAATGAAATCGAATAGAAATGCCCCTTGACTGTCAGTTGTAGTGGTCTGGAAGGAAGCTCCCGAAAGAGTGACGTTCACCCCCGCGCCGACTGACGTGCTGCCGTCCCGGCCAAAAGCCGTTCCCCGGACTGTTCCTGACGGCGTGAGCGTCAGGTTCACTGTAGCCGACTGGTTGGGTGGAAGTGTGTTGGTGGTTCTGGCGCGCAGGCCACTCGCAGGATCGAGCGCAGTGATGGTGAAACTGCCAGGGGCAACGCCATTGATTTGATAGAACCCGCTGATATCCGTGATAGCGGTGCGTACGTCTGCTCCAGACGTCAGTGTTACCTGGACGTTAATGGCCGACCGTCCGAGTGGATTTGCGATGGTACCGGCTATAACTCCGGCATTGACGACGATCTGGATTGTTCCCAGATCTGTCGTTCCGCTGGGTACCGGCGGCACCGCTTGCGAATTGCCTTCCAGAATCTGATTATTGCGAGTTGTTCTCGCTACAGCCATCAGCGAGCCCAGATCGGCAGGCACTTTGGAAAGAGAAAAGAATCCGGCGGCATCTGTGTTTGCAATGAAGAACCGGAAGAGGACCACATTGGCGCCCGCCACAACGTTTCCGCTCTGATCCACTACGCGGCCCTGGACCGTTGTTGTTGCATCTGCGACCAGAGGATTGAGTCCGAGCTTCACTTCAATTCCGTCGGGAATGCCATCTCCATCCGTATCCGGATTGAGAGGATCCGTGCCCAGCCTGATCTCGTCACCATCGGTCAGGCCGTCACCGTCCGTGTCGGCCACCAGAGGGCTGGTACCGCGTTTGACTTCTTCTCCATCCGAGACACCATCCCCGTCAGTATCGGGATTGCGAGGGTCCGTACTCAGCTGAAACTCCTGAAGGTTCGTCAGCCCGTCCCCATCCGTGTCCTGGCCGGCAATGGTCGCGTCATTGATGTCAAAACCGTGAGCTATTTTCCAGTCATCAGGTATCCCGTCTCCCGCAGTGCTGACGATGGTGTTAATTCCAATCTGGATGGTCGCAGTTGCGCCTTCCACCCTTGCCGTCACGGTAACCGAACCGTGACTCACAGCCGTGATTACACCGTTCGCATCTACAGTGGCAATTGCCGGATTGCTGGATATGTATGTAGTGCCCGCATCTGGGTAGTTCAATGCAACCTGCGATCCATCGGCCAGAGTGCCAAAGACCGCCAGGTGCAGGGTATCTCCGACAGTTGAAAGCGTCGTAGCTCCCTCCAGCGTGGAAAGCTGAAGAGATACAGGGATTGGGGAAAGATTCGTGCTGTCAAGCTGCCCGACAAGGGTTGCGCCATTCGGGACCAGCGTCAGTAAGCCGGATTGCGCAGCCGTGGTTGTTCCATCCGGCTGTTTGCACACGATGCGAACGCGAAAGAGGCCGAGAGGATCAACCGGCACATTAGGGATGGCAAATCCACCCTTGGCATCCAGTTGCACCGTTCGGTTCAACAGAGTAGCAGTACAATTGCTCCCCAGCTTTGTTTGCCCAAAGAAGGTTGCGGGCAACAGGAAAAGTCCCGCCAGTAAACAAACCCAAGTTGTACGCCGGAGCCAGCCCCGCTGAACTGAAGATCTATTCATATCTATCTGCCGATCCTCTCCCAAACAGCGCCTTGATTCTTATTTGCTCTTTTGCGACTTCGATAAGCCTGGTTTGATGGCCGGTTTGAATATCAACTGATTGAACAAATCTGGATCCTTGAAAACCTGGTCCCAGAAACCCTGCACCAGAAGATTGGTAAGCAAAAACTTTCCACTCGCTGGATCGTGATACATGTAGCTATATCCCAGCGATCCCGAAGGCCAATCTTCGCCCTGCAGCGCTGAATAAAAAACAAAGTAGACCGGGTCAGCGGTGATGACGAACTTCACATATTTATTCGCAGTAAGTCGCTGAATGATCTGCGGGCCGCTATTACCACTCAAAGTGGGAATTAATTGCTTTAGCTTGGTTTGGCTCTCAGGCGTATGCGCCGCAATGAACTCGTCATACCGCTTGGCTTTAAATGCCAGGTATGAACTGCGGTAAGCTGACAGTAGCGGAGTGGGGGCTGCAGTGCGTTCCTCATAAACCGGAAAGTTCAGCGCTGTTCCTGAAAACTGCAGCAATACCGGGTGCTTTCCCGGATTGGTCTTGCTCTCCAGCGGAAACGCGTAGCGGTATTTCGTGCCCGGATTATCTGTAGGTTTGTACGCCGCCGGATCATGCAACATCTCATTCGTTGTCAAGACAATCAGGTTTGGGATCGGGTCCCGGACTGAGTCGATGTCCTTGATCCAAAGCTTCTTATTCGTGTCCGCGATGACCTGGAAGCCCAACCGGGTAGGAGTACCATCGCTGCTTGTTTCCCAGATGAAGAGTGTCGCCGAGCCGGCAAGGACCTCCATCACCAGCTTCGGCTTTTGCAGGTCCGCAAAGTCAGGGGCATACTCCGCCACAACCTGTTGAGGCGTCATTTCGGAAATCTGTACTGAACCCGTGGGCGTTGCTTTCTTCGGCCGCGGATCACCCCAGATTTCGGCCAGAGCCGCGTGGTTTCTGGTGTGGATGTTCTGCGCAACCCTGACAAACAGCGTTTCTTCCGGCGTGAGAACTCTCTTCGCGAACTCATCGATCGAGAGGTTGTAATCCCTGGCCTCGAAACGCAGGTACATCCCTGACCGCACAAAGGAAGTGTCAACGTTTACTGGAGCCGGATAGCTGCGGGCGGTGAAATCATCGGCACGAACATATTTGCCTGCAAAACAACAAACAAGCACTATCAATCCGGGCATAAAATTCAGCGCACGGTTTTTGCAGACAGATTTTGATCGCGCTCCACAACATCCCAACTGAAACATGGTCCAGGGCTCCTATTTGAGTGAACAACCACCAGGGAAATTACAGACCAGGGTCTTAATAAAGCTTGGTTTCCATTCAAAACCGATATCTGGAATGATCCCAAGCGTCAGCTTGCCGCTTACTGTCAGGTTGCCGGCAGAGAGAAAGCCTTGCAGACCATCGCCACATTTTTCTTTGTTGAAAGCGAAGCCCGCCTCAATGCTGGCGGAAATTCCGATTTGTGCCGGCGTAACCTCTCCACAGCTCTTGTGGGTAAAGACCTGAATACACCCGGATGCGGAAAGTTCTCCGTCCAGCGAGAGAACCAGGGCGCTGGTTATAGATCCGAATCCACAGTTCTCACCTTTGCACTGGTTAACACGGGTTCCAGCCTCTCCGGAGAGTTCCGAATCAGCATTGAAGACCGGGCCTACTGTGAAATTGATCAGCACGCTACCCAGCCTGCCCGCATTCAGGAACACAGTTTCCGAGCAGCAACCTGCAATCGGAATTTTTTTGAGATGAAGTACCAGTTTGAGTTCTTCACTTGTTTCTGTTTCACCGTTGTCCGTCACAGTCCCGGTATTGGGGTCGCAGCACGCTTTCTGCTTGCCCTTGGCGCTCAGTTCGGCTTCATCAAAACTGACCTGGCCCACACCCAGCGAACTGAGCGCCTGGCTGATTTCCTGCGTAATTTCGTCTGGAAGCTTGGCCGATACGCCGGCGGAAATGTCTTCCTCGTGCGGATCAAACTCATCACCCTTGCACTGGCCCCCTGAGCACTTTGCGTTCTGGACGCATTTGTCCTCGGGTTTGCAAGCTTTCCCATCCGTCGCCTTTGTGTCGAACACGCATGAACCCGAGACGCATTTACCCGCTGTACCGCATTCACTGTCGGGTGTGCCGTCACCGCAGGCGCCGCCTTCATTGGTGGGCTTGGTGACACAGGTTCCGTTAACGCATGAAGACGTATTGCAGGGATCTGAATTAGCGCCGCAGCCGTCGGCGCAAGTGGGGGGCGGGGGAGGACCTCCGCCCCCGTGCCAGCCTGACACCGTCAGCCCAAACCCAGGATCGGAGACCATCACCGATCCATCCTCGCTGACCCGCATTGTGCCTTCTGAAACAAATTGTTCGAGATCGTGATGGAAGGAAAAGAGTTCTGTCACCTGCCCGGGCGCTAGTCCGTCAGTATTCGGCAGCTGTACACGAATGGGTGGGTTGAACTTTACGCGTGATGGCTGCAGTGTTCCAACGAGAGTTGGGGCTGTCCCGTTCGGTGGAATCATCGGGACCTTATCCGCATGCACCTGGGACAAAGTCAGGCGACCTACCTTCGAGCCGTCAGGAAAAGTGGCCGAGTGCGCGAAGACGGTATAGGAAACTCCAGGAACGCCTTTCAACGTGAGGACAACATCCTGATCACCCCCGACGATCTGGGAATTGTCCGTGTCGAGTGAGGGCAGAAAGACAGGCCTGCCCAGGTTGTTGTCCTGTCCGGCAACAGTGACCATGGGGAACTCAAGAAACGGAAAGCTTTCCGGACGCGTGCTGGTGCTGCCGTCGACAAACAGCACAATGCTGCCGGTAGGTGCATTCGTGATGGTGAATTGCCCATTGGCATCAGTGAATGCAGAAAGATTTGTGTTCTGAATACTGGCGGTCGCGTTTGGAATCGGTTGGTTTGCATTATCCAGCACGACCCCGGTAACACGGGTGTTTGCCGGACTGGCTGGGGTTTTTCCGGATGCAGTGAAGATCGCAGGCGCGCCGCTGAATCCTGGAAAAGTGGCTGACACGACGTTGTTGTTTATGCCCTCCTCTTGGGCCAACGTCAGGCCGGTAGCCGCACGTCCGTCCGCATCTGTCGTCCTGGTAACTGTAGCTACGCCGCCATCCAATTTTCCGCCGCCTACTTCTACCTTGAACGCCACAGGAATTCCGGAGACCGGATTTCCAGCCGCATCAAAAACACCCACCACCAGCGATTCCGGCAATATCTGGCCGATCACGCCAGTCTGCGAGCCACCCGAGATATCATGGATTTGACTGGCTGGACCTACCGTGGCGGAAGCACAAAACATGATTTCGCCGACGAATCCGGGCGACGTAACTGACACCTGATTGTTTCCGGTGCCAACTCTTGTCCCAAGCTGGAAGTTGATGCTGGCTTGACCGTTGCCATCGGTCTGCAATGTGATCTGCCGTGCCTGCTGCGGAAACGCAGTCAGCGTTCCGTCACTTTTTACCACCGAGAAGGTGACAGGCAGGTTGGGCAGCGGCTGGCCCACGGCATTGACGACTTCAATCACCAATGGCTGCGGCAATACAGTACTCACTATTCCTGCCTGATCATTGCCGGAAACCATGAGAATTCGCTGCTGGTTGGCAACGTCCTGAAGCGTGATCGTAACCTGCCTCTGGCTGATGTTTCCCGCGCGGTCCTTCGCCACGGCAGTAATCACGTTCTGGCCCGGAACCAGCAGCACATTGTCAGCCATGAAACTGCGGTTGTTTACCTCCGCGTTCACGCCATTAACCGTGACGCTCACCTGGGCGGAATTCACGGTTCCGGTCACCACGTCGTTGACCAGCCCTGTCACCTCGATCTGGGGCGTGGTCACCACAGCTTTGTCGGTGGGCGAATCGATCACTACGGTCGGCGCGGTCGTGTCCAGAATGACATTTACACTCGCTGTGCCCGCAGCCCCGCCGGCGTTGGTGCCGGTGGCTGTAATCAAATTGTTGCCTTCGCGGAGAGCCACCCCGTCAGCCGTAAAGGTTCCGCCGGCATTGTTCGCCTGAACGCCATTGACAGTGATGACGGCTGCAGGATCATCGACCGTGCCTGTCACGCTGATTGTGCTGGTCGGGAACAGATCAAGAGGCGCTGGAGAAGTGATGGTCAGCTTGGGCCCCTGAAGATTTGCGGTGATGCTCGCAGAGGCACTGTTGCCGGCCACATCCGTAGCCTGCACTGAGATTGCCAGTGAACCCTGCGTGATCTGCAGAGAGCAGCTGAACGTTCCACTGGAAACTGTTGCCGGCGTGCTGTTGCAGGTGATGGTGGCTAGACCGGAGAGCCCGTCACTTGCGAGTCCCGAGACCGCGATGTTCGCGCTGGCACTGATACTTCCATCCGCTGGCGCCGTGATGCTGACTAAAGGAGGCGTCTGATCCAGGTTGATGGTTGCGGAGGCAGTTGCAGTCTGCCCCACCGCGTCCGTTGCTGTTCCCGTGATTGTCTGGTTCGCTCCATCCGTGCTGATCGTCTGCGGACCCGGACAGCTAACCGGAGTCGCCCCGCCAGAGCACGAAAATGTAACCGTTACTGGGGTATTGTTCCAGCCGGCAGCATTGGCGGCTGGAGATGCAACGGCCGTCACGACCAGCGGAGGAAAGGGTTGCAGCGTGAATGTCAGGCTGGTGTTGGTAGAATTACCGGCTTTGTCCACCGCAGTGCCGCTGATCGTCTGTAATCCGGTAGTAGTGACATTTACTGGAGCGGGGCAAGTGGCAACGCCAGACAGAGCGTCGGAACAGGTAAAGCTTACTGTGGCCGTGGTTGCATTGATGATCCCATTCGCGTTCGGGACTGGTGAAACCGTGGCGGTAATAGCTGGCGGTGTCTTGTCGATACTTACGGTGGCGGTAGTGCTTGCACTGTTTCCAGCCTTGTCGCTTGCTGTGCCGGACGCGGTCTGGCCCGCACCCTCCGCCGTCAGTACTGCAGGAGCAGTACAGGTTGCCACGCCGGATAGCGCATCAGCGCAAACGAAATTCACGGTTACATCTGTGTTGTTCCAGCCAAAAGCATTGGCAGCAGGCACCAGGCTGGATGAAATCGTCGGAGGCGTAAAGTCAATATTCAGAGTAACGGATGCCGAAGCAGAATTACCGGCGCGGTCTACTGCGCTGCCTGTAATGACCTGACCTGCCCCTTCCGTACTTACTGTCGCCGGCGAAGCGCAGCTGGCAATTCCAGAGGTCGCATCACTACACGTATAACTCACCGTTACAGGCGTGTTGTTCCATGACGCGGCATTGGCTGGCGGAGCGGCGCTGGCGTGAATCACCGGCAGGTCGGTATCCACCCCAAGGATCGTGATCGCGATTTGCCCGCCAGGTTTGCCGTGCACCTCAACCGCGATTGTGTTTGTACCCGCGTTCAGCTGAACGGCCCGATCCAATGCTGAAGTATTTTGATTCAGATCGTTCTGGCTGATCACAACAACTCCGTTCACGGTGACGATCGTGCTCGAAACGAAGTCTGTCGTATCGTCCTGAAGTCCGCCGTTTTGGAGGTGAAGTGTGTACTGTGTATTGGGGTTCTGTACGGAAAACGTGTTAGTAACGGTAACCGGAGTGCCTGTGGAGCGCACATAAGTCTGGGGCCCGAACGCATTCCACGTGCCTGCCCAGCAATATAGCGAGAAAAGGACAAACAGCACCGGGTAACTTGCGCGACGCAGCACCACTCTGAAAGGTCTCATGCGAACAAAACCCTGCCTTGCACACAAAAGTGCGCTGTTTCGAAAGCTAATATTTACTTTGGATACCCTGAAAGACGCCCAGTAAATCAGTACCGCCACAACCCTGCAAAAAATGCTTTTGTCAGGCCCCCAGCTACTGTATCGAGCCTTTTGATCATTTCTCCATATACCGGGCAAAGCTTGCGAGAACAATGAAGCAGCACAAAGAAAATGGATAGCCACAACCTAGTAGTTATCCATGCCGCTCGGTTTCGCTTAAAGTTGAACGAGAGTGTACGTATGAAATTTGTTTTGTCAACCTAAATTTTTCTAAGAGTTTTCCCAAATCGCTTGTTCACTTCAACTAAGAAAATAGTTTTCATCCCAACAGTTCAAGGTATTTAATGCTATTCCCAAGTATCTGTTTTATTTGTATCGAATTGCGAGAGATCGAAGCGCGAGGTGTGGCGGCTTTGGTCTGGAAGCGGGAAAATTCGCAACCGCAACAGGCATTCCTCTGTATCGACGGCCAGCATGGAGACCACCCATAGACAATCCGGGATGGTGAATGTAGGGTTATACAAGGTCGCGCTAGGCAAAATTGTAGAAGCTTTCTTTTTTCTCCTCGCATTTTGCGGTTGGCTGTGTTAATTGTTTTCACTCATTTCAAATCCAAGAGAAGCATGACTGTGATCTTTCGGTCAGAGAAGACCTGCCCCTATCGGACGCACACCGGTTTCAAGGTTGTTGCAATGTTGCTCATCCTTGTTGCTACCGGCCTGCCGGCCGCGGAGAACAAGAGCCCGGCTACGGATGCCGCTACGGTGAAACATTACAATCTTCCGTTCGGTCACAATCCCTTTCTACCCAGCCAGGCAAAGACGGAAACCTCCGGATTCATTGCCGCTGCAGCTTTTCCCAACGCTCAGTACTGCGGCAAATGCCATGAAGATGCCCACCGTCAATGGCGAGAATCTGCCCACGCGAACTCTTTTCGGCCGCCATTTTACAAGAACAATGTTGACATGCTGATCCATCAGAACGGGATCGAATACACCCGGCATTGCGAGGGTTGTCACAATCCGATCGCGTTGGTTTCCGGTGCTCTGACGACCGGCTCAAGTGCAGACCGTTCGTTCGATGACGATGGCATCACATGCATGGTCTGCCATTCGATTCAGAAGATTCAGAACACTAGCGGAACGGGCGCGTATGTGATGGGGGTACCCGCCGTCATGGTAACGCCCGATGGGAAACCGGTTCCCGGCAAGCCAAGTTTCGATGAGATCCTGCAGCACCCTGAACTCCACGCCAGGGCAGTAATGCGCGACTTCTATCGCTCACCTGAATTCTGTTCCGTGTGCCACAAGGCTTACATCCCCAAAATGCTGAACAGCTATAAATGGCTTCGCGCATTCTCGGTATACGATGAATGGCAGCAGACCTCATGGTCACGTCAGAGCCCGTTTCCTTTTTATCAGAAGGAGACTTCATCTACCTGCCAGACGTGCCACATGCCCAGAGTACCGGCAGCAACTGATTACAGCGCGAAAAACCACCAGATCGCCTCCCACCGCTGGCCCGGGGCAAACAGCGCCATCCCGTTTTTTTATGGCTATCCAGAACAATTGCAGACTACAGCCGATTTTCTGAAGGACAGTCTCGGCATCGACATCTTTGCGGTCAGCAAGCGCGAATCCGGCAAAGAACGCCTGATAGCTCCGCTCGACCGCCAGAACTTTAGCCTTCTTGCAGGTGAAACCGTCACGGCAGAAGTTGTGATTCAGAACAAGAAGATTGGACACAATCTTGTGCCTGAACAACGGGACTTTTACGAAAGCTGGGTGGAATTTGTCGTGACGGATAGCGCCGGGCGCGAATTCTTCCACAGTGGCGCCCTCGATGCCAATGGCTTTGTGGATAAGGGTGCCCATACCTACACAAATCGCCTTGTAACCAAGAATGGCAAGTTGCTGGAGCTGCATGAGGTGTGGGACACAAAAGTGAAGACTTACGACAATACGATCCCATCCGGCCAATCCGACCTGGTGCAGTTCAAGTTTCGGATTCCCGCTACAGCCGTGGGACCTATTACTCTCTCAGCCAGAGTAAATTACAGACGATTCCGGCGAGGCTTCACCAACTTCATTCTGGGAAAGAGCGTGGATTATCCGGTGCTCCAGCTGGGTTCCCGGTCGATTTCATTAAAGCTTGGCAGGACGCAGGCAAATTGGCCGCCTGCGAACAAAGATCAGATGCTGCGCTGGAATAATTACGGTATCGCATTGTTGCGCCAGCAGCAGTACTGGAAGGCCACAAATGCATTCCAGAAAGTGGTTGAAATCAATCCAGACTATGTCGACGGATACATCAATCTTGCTATCGCCAGCTACTCCAAGCTGGTGGATACGCGTGTTGATCCGGATGGTCCAGGGAATATGTCTGTAGCAAATTCCTCTTATGAGGAATACGGCACCGCGCTGCAGTTCCTGAGCAAGGCCCTTTCGAAGGATCCGTCGAATATGCGGGCGCTTTTTTACCGCGGAATGATTTGCCGGCTGCAAAACCGCTTTGAGCAGGCAGAGCGCGACCTGGAGATGGTGGTCAAAGCCTACCCGCGGTTCCGTCAGGCCAGGCAGGAGTTGGGGTACGCCTATTATCTGGACAAAAAATACAGCCTTGCTCGCACGCAGTTTGAGGCCTTGCAGGAAATTAATCCCGACGATCTTACCGCTCATTACTATCTGTCCTTGATTTACGGACAGCTTCGGCTGCCGGAACAATCGGCCCGCGAGGCGGCCCTGTACGCAGAGCATAAGGATGACCCTGGCGCTGCTCTGTTGGGTCTGTACTGGCGTGACAAGCACCCCGATGTCGCTCATGAAAATGAGCCGTACCATGTGCATGATGGACAAGAATCAGAAACCAAGGCTGAAGCACAGAAAAGGTAAAACCTTGACTGCCGATGCCGATAACTGAATCGCGAACCGAATTTCATAGAGGGAACAACGTGGGCTGGCAAAAATATTGCTTGATCTGGATTACGTTCCTGTGTGCCGGATATGTTTACGGGCAATCACAGACCATTCGTGAGAAACCGTTGTCAAAACCACAGAAGGTGGTGGACGCTGGACAGAATGACTGGCGGGATACGCTGTCGCGAGACAGCGCCGCGCCGATCAAAGTTGTAGAGTTTTTTGATTACCAGTGTCCATTTTGCGGCGCCACCGTACCCGCACTGGAAGCGGCCCTTAAGAATCATTCAGGACAGGTGGAATTCATTCTGAAACACGACCCCCTGGTTATTCATCCCGATTCCATGCTCGCTCATGAGGCAGCCCTGGCTGCAGGAGAACAAGGCAAATTCTGGGAAATGCATGATCTCCTATTCGCTCATCAGCGACAGGTGAAAATGCCGTATCTGCTGGAGTACGCCCGC
>DATEJX010000046.1:0-21876 GCA_035277785.1 Candidatus Angelobacter sp.
GAATTCGCTCGGTCACCGCCGCCAGCGCCGCGCCGCATACGGATGGGTTGGGATAAATTCCACCAAATGGATGGAAGTGCCGTTCCGGCGTCCACACAGCAGTGAATCCCCGTGAATCCGCGAACTTAGCGCCGTCCAGAAGCAAACGGTAGGGATGGTTCTCCGCCTCAGTCTCCGCGGCAAAATAAAAAAGGCTGAATTCGATGGGGCGGGTCTGGTTTCGGATTTGCTTTCTTTGCCCGGTTGAAGCGCTCGCTTCCAGCAGCGTCCGTGCATCCGCCAGCTTGACCGTGAATCCGCGGGCGAGGCTCCATAACAGTTCATAGATGGAAATATCAAAAGAGATGCTGGTGACCGACAACCAGTTTCCGGGCTGCCTCTGTCCGGCGACAGCATCCATTGCGCAGCAAAAGTTCATCAGGTTTGCGTGACTGACGCAGACGCCTTTGGGCTTACCGGTCGAACCGGACGTGTAGATTACATATGCCAGATTCTCCTTGGTCATCCCGGAATGAAAATTGTGGTCCTCCTCATTGTTCAAGAGCGCCGAGTCGCGATCTAATTTGACGATCCTTCCTGTGTAGTTCGTTATTCTGGTGACCGATTGGCTGTCGGTTACCAGAACCTGCGCGTTGGAATCCTCAAGCATGAATTCCAGCCGTTCCGAGGGATATTCAGGATCAAGAGGGACATAAGCGCCACCTGCCTTCATGATTCCGAGCAGGGCCGGCATCATCTCCGCCCTTCGATCCAAACAGATTCCTACACGGACGTCCGGAGCTACCCCGAGTTTTTGCAGGTAGCGGGCCAGGCGGTTTGCCTGGCTATTCAGCTCATAGTATGTGAGTGAGACATCACCGGAGACGATTGCGATCGCATGGGGCTTTGCGAACGCCTGATCCTCAATTAACTGGTGCAGGCATCTTGTTTCATCGTATTCGAGACCGGTGTTATTCCATTCAAGCAGAAGTTGCCGTTCTTCTTCCGGCGGCATAAGAGGCAATTCAGAAACCCGGCGTTCAGGAGCCGCCATGGCGGCCTCCATCAGCCTTTGCCAGTGCCGCAGCATCCGCTTCATTCTTTCCGCACTGAACAGATCGCTGCTGTACTCCATGCGAACACTCAGACGTTCAGGTGCCTCGCCCACATAAACGCTTAAGTCGAACTTTGCAGTCCCATTGTGAACTGGCCGGGGTGTTACCTGTAATCCTTCCAGACGCAGATCCCTTCCTATGCCGCTCTGCAAGGCAAACAGCACCTGGAACAAAGGATTAGCTGCAAGATTACGGTTAGGATCCAGATCTTGTACTAATAACTGGAATGGCAGCTCCTGATGAGCAAACGCTTCCAGAGTGACCTTGCGCACTTCGTGCAGCGCGTTCCGGAAACTTTTATGTCGGTCGAAGCGCGCGCGTAGTACCAGGGGATTCATGAACAACCCTATGAGTCCCTCAATCTCAGAAAGGCTGCGATTAGCCGCCGGACTTCCAACCGGAATATCCCACTGTTGTGTATAGCGACCCAGCAGTACCTGGAAAGTTGAGAGCAGGGTTGCAAACAGCGTGACGCCTTCCTGCCGACTGAATTCCTTCAATAGTGTTTGTAACTCAGTCCCCAGTTCAACGCTTTCGACAGCTCCTCGATAACTGAATGCAGCAGGACGTGGATAGTCTGTCGCCAATTCCAGAGCTGCCATCCCAGCCAGTTGCTTGCGCCAGTATTGCAGAAGATGTTCCACTGCCTCCCCGGCCAGCCGTTGGCGCTGCCACGATGCATAATCGCCATACTGAATTGACAGTGCGGGTAATGGCGAGCTTCCATTGTGCTTGTAAGCTCGATAGAGGGCGCTGAGTTCATTCTTCAGCACCTCCATGGATAATCCATCACACACAAGGTGGTGTAGAACCACAACCAGAAGATGGTTCTGTGGAGTAAACCTGAGCAGGCGGGCCCTCATAAGTGGGCCGGTTTCTAAATGGAAAAGCTGGCTGCATATCTCCTTGACCAATGAAGATGATTTTTCTTCCGCTTCACTTGATGGCAAATCCAGCACCGGCATTTCAAAGTCGCCGTCGGTCAGGACAAACTGCCGTGGGCTGTTCTCAGTGTTCCGGAACACCGTACGCAGAATCTGGTGCCGCCGTATGACTTCGCGAAAACTCTTGTTCAGGGCATCCGTGTTCAGCTCACCGGAAATACTGACGGCATAACCTTCGTTATACGCGCAGTTGTCTGGGTGCAGCTTCTGGATCAACCATAGCTGCTCCTGGCCATAAGAAAGCGCTATCGGTTCACCAGCGTGAGTGGAAGCGGCGATAACCCGGTGTGGCGTTTCTGGTGATTTCTGCGGTCCATGCTGCAATTGTGCTGCAAGTTGTGCTGCCAGTTCGCGAAGTGAAAGTGGCTGCAAAATATCGCTCAGAGGCAAAGAAACACCCGTCTGCCGTTCCAGGCTGCGCGCCAGTTGGACTGCACCTAATGAGTCAATGCCCAAACCTGCCAGGGAGGAGTTGGCATCAATCGCAGCGACCGGAACTCCCAGGATCTTTGCAATCTCCGCTTGTGCGGCCATCTCAATCTGGCGCTTCAATTGTTCCCGGAAGGGTTCTTGGGCGGATTGGACATTCTCCGCGCAGATTTCCAATTCTTCTTCACGTTTGTTGATTGCCAGGATCTTCAGCTTGCCTTTTAGAAACGCCTCGCGGCAGGCGTATCGGCGGATTTTTCCGCTGGACGTCTTCAATACGCTGCCTTCAGCCAGGATTGCCACCGTATGCGGGATTAGTCCGTGGTTTTCAGCCACAGCACGCCGAATCGCGGTTACCATCTGCGGCAAATCGTCATTGCTGCATTGCCGTTTGGCTTCCTGGAGTATCACCAGCCTTTCTTGGTCGTCTGAATCAATCGCGAATGCCGCCACGCTGCCACGGCGCAACAAGCGATGACTGCTCTCCGCCGTCGCTTCAATGTCTTGCGGGTAGTAATTTCGTCCTCGCAGAATAATCAAATCCTTCAGTCGGCCAGTGACAACCAACTCTCCCCGATGCAGGAATCCGAGATCGCCGGTGCGAAGATAAGGGCCATCCTGCGAATCAGCCAGATAAGCGCGGAAGGTCCGTTGTGTCTCTTCATTCTTATTCCAGTATCCGGAGGCCACACTCGCGCCTGAAACCCAGATCTCGCCGACCTCATCTTCTGGGCACGGCAGGTGCGTTTCCGGATTTACGATGACCACTTTCTGGTCAGCGGCAGGCATGCCGCATCCAGTCAGGATCTGAGCATCTTCATGGTCCGTTGCCGATTCCACCACTCGATTTTGGGATAGCCCAGTCTTCGAAATTGCAACGTCCCGGGGCAGAGCATTTTGCTTCTTTCCGGATACGATGAGCGTGGCTTCAGCAAGCCCGTAACAAGTAAGGAAAGCGGCCGGGCGGAAGCCGCAGGGAGCGAAAGCTGCGGCAAAACGCTGCAAAGTTGCAGATCGGACCGGTTCCGCGCCGTTGAACGCAACTTCCCAGGAACTCAGGTCGAGACTGTTTCGTTCTTCGCCGATGGCGCGCGCACACAACTCATAAGCAAAATTGGGCGCGCCGCTGAGCCTGGCCCGATACTTAGAAATCGCGTTCAGCCATCTGTAAGGCGACTCCAGGAAGGCCATCGGAGACATCAGAATGCAGGGAAAATCTCCATGAATGGGCTGAAGCACGCTGCCAATCAGACCCATATCATGGAACACCGGGAGCCAGCTTACGCACACGCTCTCTGGGCTGTAGGCAAACGCATCGCGGAGCAACGAGGAGTTGTGAAGAAGATTGCCATGGCTGATCACTACGCCACGCGGCGAGGACGTAGAACCGGAGCTGTATTGCAGGAAGGCAATTGAATTACGTGTGAGCGGAGGACGTCGCCACTCCTGGGCCATTGCCTCAGGCAGATCGTCTGTACTCAGGCAAACGATCAGATTGGGCATTCCCATCTCTGCCAAATACAGCTCCAGTTCTGCTTTCATTCGGCTGGAAGTCAGAATAAATTCTGGTTTTGCGTCTGCGAACAACTGGAGCAAACGCGCGTCTGACCTGTTGCGCCTTGGGGGATACGCAGGTACAGCCACTACTCCGGCATAGAGGCAGCCATAGAATCCGGCAATGTAATCCAATCCGGGCTCGTACAGCAGGAGAGCGCGCTTGTTACCCGCATTCAGGGTTTGCAACCGTGCCGCAATTGCCTGGGATTTTCTTCTCAATCGTTCATAGCTGAAAGTCCCGGACTCGGTCTCGCCTCGCTCCAGAAAGCGGTAAATGATTTTGTCCGGGGCCGCGGCAGCCCTGAACGTGAGGATGTCAATAAAGGACTCGGCGTGTCGTTCAATCATGGCTTTGTGTTCTGTGTGGGACATTACCGGGTTGATTCAGGAACGGAGTTAGGTTGTTAGCGCAAGACCGTGCTGCAGCTCCGTCTGGGCAAAAGCGCAAATCTAGTCTGGTTCAGGCGGTATATCCGGAAGCCATTTCGAAACTGTTAGGCAATCCCGACGTGACGCTCACAATTTGGCCTTCTTCCAGTTTGATAATGCGGTCTGCCACGCCGTAGTACCTGTCATCGTGACTGATCACCAGTACGGTCTTTCCGCGGCGTTTGAGCTCCCGCAGAAGCTGCATATAAAAGATGTTCTTGAAGTAGGGGTCCTGGTCGGCTGCCCATTCGTCAAACACGTAGATCGGCCTATCTTCCAGGTATGCCGTAAGCAAAGCTAAGCGCTTCCGCTGTCCCTGAGAGAGGTCTGTGGTTGAGAGTTTTCGTCCGATGATGCTCACTTTCTGTGAGAGCTTGAGTGCTTTCAGATACTCCTGTGCGCGGCTCTCTATATTTTCTTCCGCGAATCCCAACAACTGCTCAAACAGAAAGAAATCAGAAAAAACCACTGAAAAATGCTGCCGGTACCACTCGAGATTGTGGTCACCAATACGTTCGCCATCGAGATAAAGATGTCCTTTTTCGGCGGTGTACAGGCCGGCAATCAGTTTTACCAGGGTGGTCTTGCCGCTCCCATTTCCTCCGGTCACAAATACCAACTCGCCAGATTCAAAAGTCAGATCGAGTGGACCGAGCACGAAACTCTCGCATTCATTTTCGCCACTATAGGCATGGGAGACAGACTTAAGCTCCAATTTTTGCCATTGGCTCAATGGTGGCAGCGGCTCTTGGTGGTCTTCCGGCTTTTCCTTTGCCAACGTGAATCCCAGATCGGTTACAGTTTGTAAAGCAATACTGGCCCGGCTGAGTTGAGGCAAGGTGTTCATAATCACTTGCAGCGGCGTCATCAGGTACAGCAGTGCCAGTGTGTATCCCATGAGCGTGGCAGTTCCCGGATGACTTATCAGGGGAAAAAGGAACAGATACATGCCAATGACTGCAAACACAAGCGTCTGTCCCCAGCTTGCGGCCCCCGCATATATCTTGAGAGCGGAAATATTGTTCTGCATCAGGGACGACGCTGTTTTCTCAAGTTCATAGTTGAGAAATGCCTGCCGCCGGCCGCGGTGGATTTTCAGTTCCTTTGCGCCTCCGGTCAGAGCGCGAAAGTGACCGAGCAGGGCATCTGCATCTTTTCTGCTGGCCGTAAATATCCGGTGCACTTTGAGAATCGGAAGCTGATAGCTGGCGATTCCAAGAACCAGGAAGACCGTGACAAAAAGAAATAGCTGCCAGGACAAAGTTGCCATGAAGACGAGACAGCCCACAACCAGTGCTGCGTTTACACAAAGAACAGGCAGGACATTCAAGGCCCCGGTAATATTTGGGATGTCATCCGTCAGAGTTGCAAGCAGGCGGGCAGTTCCAATCCGCTCCAGGTGGCGCAATGGCGCCGCCAATACCTGCCGGCATAACTTCATTCGCGACTCATACATCGCCGCCTGTCCCAGTCTGGCCAAGAGCGACTCGGAACTGAAGCGCGTCAGTGGCAGCAGCAGGCACAATCCGGCAAATGCAGCTATCAGAGCAAATGTTGGTCGATCCGTTTTCAGCGTGCGATTGATGATGGCCAGCATCGCTGCATTGCAAACGCCGCTCGCGATGCCTGCAATCACGCTCCACACCAAGGCCTTGCGGGAATGTTTGAGAAAAAAGAGGACGATTTTCATCGTGGATTCGAACCTGATTTTTTTGGTTACGAAGAATAAATGTGGAAATGAATGAGGATAGATTTTTTCAATGGCCGGGAATAGATCGCGTCACGGGAGCAGTTGAGCCATGCCGTTGTTGAACAAACTGCCCAAAAAATGTCTGTTCTCTTTAAGCTCCGACGGCGATACCAGAGTAGTTCGGCGTCAGGTCGCGTGCACAAAACTCCGCCACGTCAAGGACGGGCTTGGTCTTCAAGTGCTCGTTCAATTCCTTGCGATCGAGGAGACTGACGCCTTTTTCGGCCAGCCAGTTATCGTTGTATATCTGCTCCAGGTAATTTGCTCCGCTGTCCGGTACGATCGCCACAAGGCTTTTAGCAGAGCTTTGCCTCAACCACGCGATGGCTCCGCAAACGACTAATCCCGCCGATCCGCCAAGAAGAAGGCCGTTCTCTTTGGCCAGCAGGCGACATATCGAGATGGCCTCCTGGTCGGTCAGGATGCAAACTTTATCCAGAAGAGAAAGATCGGTGTTCTTGCTGCGCCAGCTCAAGCCTGATCCATTGACCAGATAGGAATGAAATGGACCGCCAAAAACTGCGGAGCCTTCGACATCGCAGGCAATCACCGTCGGGCGGGGGCGTTTTTCTTTGACTCTACGGCTGATTCCACACAGGTGCCCGCCTGTGCTCACGCTGCCTACGACCGCATCTGTCTCCAGTTCAGCCACTTCCTCACCGGTGGTTGCATAGTGAAAGTCGGGATTGTCTTCGTTGTCGTATTGATTCAGCCAGACAGCATTGGGTATTTGCTCCAGCAGCTTTCTTACCCGCGCAACCCGGGTTTTTTGATAGCCGCCGTTTTCATCCGTCTCACGAACCATCTCCATTCTCGCCCCATAGGCTTCGCACCACCTGGTCACCGACGGGCTGGTCTTCGCGTCAATCACCACAATGACCTGGAAACCATACACTGCTCCCAGCAGAGCCAGCGACTTTCCCAGATTTCCAGAGGTGGACTCGATCAAAGTCCCGCCCCTGCCTAATGTTCCTTTGGCTAAGGCGGCCTTGACCAGGCCCAGGGCCGTGCGGTCTTTAATGCTGAAGCTGGGATTGTAGTATTCCAGCTTCAACAGCAGGCGCTTGTTTTCTGGAACAAACGGGTCATGGAGCTCCACCACGGGTGTATTACCAATGCAATCAGCGATACTTCCATAAATTGGGCTTTTCATAACAGTCCTATGACAAGCAACGCGGCGCGTGAACTTGAAAGATTGAGCTAAGACCGATAACGATGCGGTGCAGGTTTGGAAGGATGAATTAGGGGACCTGGCTCAAATGGAGGGCCACTTCGGCTGCGGCGCCGGAGACAAGCTCCTGCAAACGGAGCTTTAGTTCCACCGTAGTTTCCGTGAGGTACAGTCCTTCATAGACCTTATCGCCTACGCGCGAGTAATCTGCGAGGAAGCCGTAGGGTTTAAAACCAAAATGTTGCCACCACATTGCCGCCATGGTTCCCGCGCGCACGTCCAGGCATATCACTTCACGCCGCAACTCTTCGCATTTTCTGGCTACCTCTTGAAAGGCGCGCAACGCAAGTCCTCCACCCCGGAAGGAAGGATCAATTGTGCCTCGCGTCAGTTCCACGATGTGGCGGTGGTTGGGCGAGCCGTTTGGTGTCAAGATCAGCTGACCGACAATTGTTCCAGCTATTTTGGCGATCAGCACGTGACGGCGGCCTGCCACAACCGCCGTGTTGAGGTCCTGCATGACAGCATGTCCTGTCGCATCGTCAATCGGTCCGGGAAAGCCGATGGTTGTCTCCTCTTCCAGAGTGCGATTCATCAAGCGTACAAGTTGCACGGCCGTGGACGCGTCAATCTCGCGTAGCCACTCCAGTTGAACGTCAGTTGCTGCGCTTCGTGCCGCTTCCAGTAGAGTTGTAGAAATTGTCCGCGTCCCGTCAGCGACCTGTTCTCCTTTGACGTGAAAACCACGCACGTCCCGCTCAGCAGTAGGTTCGTACATGAGCCGTCGCAATCCATGGGCGGTGCGGCACAAAATCTGGCACCCCGGACGACCTCGCTTTCGCACCTCCCGCAGGATTCCCCTTTTGGATTTGGCCAGCACGTCAATCACAATCAAGTCATAATCGCCCATGAAACGGCCCGTCTCTTTTTCGCGGGAGACATGAACATGATCGTCCAACGCGGATTGTTGAAGAACCTTCTGCGCAAGATCCATAGCGTTGGAGTCTGGAAGCACGACGTCCACCGGGGCGCTGGTCTGAAGGTGCAGATGAATCGCCGTTACAGGGAAGGCTCCGCTCCCGATCACCAAAGACCGCTGCGGTTTCCATCCAGAAAGCATGGCCAACTCGCGCCTGACTAAATCCGCGAAACGATCACTGAACGGATAATCAAAGACGGACGTTTTCTCCTGGAGCAGCTGTTCAATGAAATCGGAGTCATAACTGGCTTGCCACAAGCTATAGGCATCCTGGACAGCGCGTAAGTTGTCCGGCGGTAATGCGTCCACAATGGTCGCTACGCGTACCTTGTCATGATCCACATCAAAGACGAGACTCTCAAGCTTCATGATGTTCTCATGCAGCTCTGAAAAACCGCCGTTCAGCGCGCCCATGTTCCGGGCTGCCTCACACACTCGCCTGAGCAACAGCTCTATTTGCTCCTGCTCGCTGGCAATCGGGATGCGAAGTGCCGTGCTCATGTTGGGTGCTCCTGGATCTACGCGGTAGCTGCCAGCGGTTGCGAAAATGTGTGACCTTCCGCCTCATACGCCTGCTGAATGCCATCGAAAAAGCGCCAGAAGCGGTCACAGGTGCCCTCGACAGCCTCAATCGCTTCCTGCTGCATCTTTTCTGTCGTACATAGTTCAGAAACCAAGTCGAGCCCATCACCTACGTGGTAAACATCTTCCACGGCATGTACGGCAAAAAATGCCAGGTCTTCCGGCTTCAATCCGTACATCTCCGGTATTAACTGGTCCTTTGTCTTGCCCGCTTTTTGCTCCAGGCTCTGGCCTTCAGAGGCAATCATGACTGCGGCGGCGCCCATGTGCAGGGTGTCGCGGTTTTCACACAGTTGTTTGCGATACTCGACCAAATCAATCGTGGTGGGCAAAGGGATTTCGTTGTCAATCTGTTCGCGGGTAAGTCCAAGGGCCAGGATGAACCGTTCCATCAGTTCCATGTGGTTTGCCGTCTTCGAGAGAGCCCCGGTTTCTTCTTCGTAAAGGTTGACTGCCAGAGCAGTCCGGTATTTCTGGATAGGACAGTGATAGTAAAGGACTCCAATATAACCGGTGAATGCGCGCGTAAGATGAAATGCCTGGAGCGCCATCTTACTGACCAGCGGGAGGTTCTTTTTGGGTAGTGCCATCTCCCGCAAAACAGGGTGGTCCAGGGTCAACCTGCTGTGCAGTGTGTCTTCGAGTTTCTTCCTAAATTCCTGCTGGCTTAACATGCATTTTCTCCTTTGTATGCGATCAATGGTGACTTCACTGCGGGATGTTGCTGGGAACTGTTGCACTTTCAAAAAGGCGTCAATATTCAGGCCGGAACTGCAATCGCTTTCTCAAGCAGCCGCTCAGCATTGCCATTGAAAATGAGCGACTTTTCGCGCTCGTTCAGGTCTGAAAGCGGGCCGCCTTCAGCGATGAGAGTTTCCACAAACGTCTTTTGCTCTCCTTGTAAACGGAAAACGGGGAAATCGGTGCCGAAGAGTATCTTGTGGTTGAGTCCGATGGAAGTGATTGCCTTGATCGCGCCTGCTGAAGGATCGTAGCCGAGGGTCGCCTCGAAACCGCTGATATCCAGATAGACGTTTGGCCTGAACCTGCACATCATTGTGCATTCTTCGACGAAACTTACTGCCCCATGCGCCAGAATGAAATTGACTGATGGAAACAATCGCGCCGCTTCGTCCAGCAAGAATGGGCTGGAAAACGTAAAATCCAGCACTGGAGATGTCGGGCCGATGTGCAGTAATACCGGCACATGGTAATGCGCGCATAACTCGTAATATGGAAACAATGTCCGGTCACTTGGGCTGAATCCGCAGGGAGGGTAGAGTTTGAGTCCACGAAATCCGAACTCCGCCAGTGACCGCTCGAAGAGCGCCAGTCCATCCTTCCCCCAACGTGGATCAACTCCGCCGAAAATTTCGAACTTTCCCGGATGCCGGGAAAGCACTTCCCGATGTTTTTGAAAGGACTCTTCGATGGTCAGAACACAATCCCTTAGCGCATAGGTGAAGTCCGCGATCAGAAGGACGCTCTTAACAATTCCGGCGTCTGCCATTTCAGCCACGAGTCCATCGCACAACGGATCCTGCATTTTGCTCAGGAACATGGTCATGAGCTTCCTGCTGGTGACGGGTACGCCTTGCGCGGCCAGCGCCGTTGTCATGTTCGCAATCGATCCTTCAATGAAGGACCGCGGCGTATGCTCCTCAGCCGCGATGTGGCAATGACAGTCTATAATTTCCAAATTGTTTTGCTCCCTCTCTTGCATGTTCGCTCAGGACACTTTGCTCTCTGCCTCGGTTAAGATGTCGCGCCCGGCCTGCAAAAGATCTCCCACGGTTCTGAGCTTCGCAACGTTGATATCGATACCAAGCTGCGCAATGTCAATCCCAAATACTTCTTCAAACCGGAATACCAGGGCCAACATTCCAATCGAGTCCAGGCCCAATTCCTTTTGCAGGTTTGTCTCCGGTGTAAGCTTGACCTTCTTGAATTTTCCCGGGATTCCTTCAGCAATAAGTCCCAGGATTTTTTCTTCTAATTTGCCATTGAATTCCATCAGGCGCTCCTGGCCACAACGAACCTTGCGGTCTCCTGGTCTATGCCGAGAAAGCGCTCGCTTATTTTCTTTCGATCAAGTTTCAGGTTGGGCCGCAAAAGTCCATTTTCCCGGGAAAACGCTTCATCGCTGAAAAGGACTCGCCGGACTGTCAGCGCCGGCCGATGCTCATTGATTGCATCAATAAACCCCTGGATTCGTGTTCTGGCCGAAGGATCCTGCAAATTCTTCGGAAGTATTACCGCAACCAGCCCCGCTGAATCCTGATCTGCAAAAACGACAGAGCGAGCGACATCAGGGCAAGCATCGATTTCAGCCTCGGGAATTTCCGGATGGATCTTGGTCCCCCCTGCCGTGACAATCATCTCCTTCTTACGTCCTATCAGATAGAGATAACCGTCCTGATCGAACCGCCCCACATCTCCCGTGGCGACGCGGTCGCGGGTGATAAATGTTTTTTCCGCTTCGCCCTCCTCGCACTCGAAGTACGTGGAGGCAATCCGGTGTTCACGAACAGCGATGATCTCACCATCCGGAGCAAGTTCAACGTCAACTCCGGGAAGCAGACGTCCGACGGAGCCAATTCTATTGGCTCCTGGCAAATTTAATGCGACGCCGCCAAATTCCGTGATGCCGTAAGTCTCAAACAGCGGCAACTGCATCAGGCGAAAGAGATTCAGCGCGCTGCGCTTGATGGGCGCCATGCCGGTGACCATAAACCGCATCTTTCCGCCCAGAGCCGCATAAGCTTCTTTAAAGAGCTGCCGTGCCATTTGCTGGCGCAGCGATTTTCCAGGCAATCTCAGCAGAATGTTGCCCAGCATCGTCGCGGTTACTCGCTTCATCTTCGGCAGGTTGTAGAAGCGGGTCTCAAACGCTTCGTACAGCATGGGAGGTGCAATAAGAATGGTCGGATGCAGTTCCTTGAGGGCGCGGAACAGCCGTGTTGGGTCCGCGACGATCAGATCAAAACCGTACCAGAGCGCGGAGTAATACATAAGCCGCTGCTGGAAATTCGAGATCGGCAAAAAAAGCAGCAGGCAATCGTCAGGCCGGGGATCAGCAACCGTGGTGAATGCGTCAACGCTGGCCTCAACGCCCCGGCGGCTCAGCTTGAGACCTTTGAGTTTGCCGGTTGAACCCGAAGAAAACACCAATCCGATATTCTCAAATTCCGGATCTTCTTCCGTCTGGTTCCGGACGATCGCGCGAATCGCACCATTACTTCCATCCAGAAATGCAACCGTATCCGCCTGCAATCCGCTCTTATGCTGCGATTCTGTAGCGGGAACCAGTAAGAGAGAAAGCGCGTATTTCTCAATCAACTCCTCGGCACTTCTGCCGGCAAAATCATCAGTAAAAGCTACGGACAAGGCCCTTAGCTCAAGCAGCGCAGCGTCGTAAACAATCCACTGATAGCAGTTGCACGCCCAAATTCCCACCCGCATTCCCGCCTGCACACCCCATTGCGTGAGCCTGAAACAGGCCTCAATAATGTCCGTGTGCAAAGTTTCATGGGTCCTTCTGACCACCTTGCCGTTTTCAAATGTCACGATTACGTTCGGATAGCGCCGTTCTGAAAGACGTGACGTGAGATTTCTCAGGTCCATTTGGAACGCCTCTATTCAGGCAGAAGTTATTTCGCGAGTTATGGGCGATAGCGCCTAGGCGACGCTCGCATGGGAAAGCGAGGTGGGCGCCATGATGTTTGTACTTCGTGCCTTACTGGAAAGATCGAAAAAGTTTCTCAGCATATCGGCAACAAATTGGGGCCGGTCATATAGACAATAGTGGGTTGCGCCACGAACCAAAACATAGCGTGAGTCCGTGAACAATGCTGCCGCTTGCTCAGATGCCTGTGATGTCGCTACCTGATCATATTCTGTGCCTACTAGCAATACTGGAACGCGCACATCGCTGGCTTTGGCTCTTACGTCATGGTCCCAGAAGTCCACCAACTGGTGAGCGTAATTTAGTGTTGTAGCGTTCGTCGTGAATGGCGCCAGGAGGTAAGACTTTAAGCTGGGATTGGCCCGCGAAAGCACGCTTACGCTCATCTGCTCCGCGTCAGCGCCTTCCAACAGCTCAACTTCGGCTTCGTCAACACGCGCCATCAGCGTCTTCATCACCGAATCCGCCAT
This sequence comes from Candidatus Angelobacter sp., assembly GCA_035277785.1. GTDB lineage: Bacteria > Acidobacteriota > Terriglobia > Terriglobales > Acidobacteriaceae > Angelobacter. The sequence goes on from DATEJX010000046.1 coordinate 13,091, forward strand.
GGCTGGTTTTCGTACCAGCAACCGGCACAACGACTCAAGGTTGTGTTCGTAAGAACTGTCGAGTTCCTCCGGGCTGCCGACGCATTTGAAGGTTCCATTCAGGAAAGCCATTGATTGAACGAGATCGGGGTGACGCAGGTAGAACTCCATCGCAACCTTCGGCCCTGTACACCAGCCAATCAGGTGACACTTCTCGATGGCCTCCTGCTGAACGATGGCATCTACATCGTTTACTTGCTCCTCCAATCCAAAAGGAGGAGGTGGGGAGACAGTCCCTCGTGGCTCCCAGATAAAAACTTGATAATCTTCTATAAGTTCGTTCAACAACGGATACCAGTATTCCAGCCCCTGTCCAATCGCATTTAAGATAATGATGGTCTGCTCCCCGGTGCCGCCGACGTAATATTCCAGCGGGAAGCCACTTCTGTTGAGCGTCTTGTGCGCCAGTCTCCCCGGCAACTGTGCGGTTTGTTTTTTCCGGGTCGCCAGCGCATCTTCCTGGCGCCGCCGGATGGACTCAAATACTGCGATCTGCATCTCCTCGTCCAACGCCGCGTCTTTCACGAAGATGGCCTCACTGGACAGCAACGTGTCGGCCGGGTGATCTGTCTCAATCCTGAGATGCTTGCGAAAATCGCTGGTCCGCTCTTCAAAAATCCGATCAACCGCATTGAGCGTCGCGTACTCTTCGACCGGCAGAAGACTGATACCGTAAGCGATGCCGATGGCCTCGCACAGAGCTGAAAAGTTGGTGCTGCAGGGACTGGTAAGCACGTAACTAGATGCGGTGGGCACGGTGCTCCGGGCAAAGCCCGCCAGGAGATGAGCCGCCGCGGCTGGCGCGATCAGGTTCAATGTGGCATGGCGCGGCGCCGAGTACCGCAATGCCTGAAAATCAAAATATTGCGGTGATTTCGCCTCGATCTCAATTTTCAGTGAATGCAATTCGGAAAGAAAGTTTTCAAGCGCGCCGCCGGAGCCCAATAGCGGCGAAAGGTGAAAAATAGTGTATTGAATGCCGCCGGTTTTGCATCGTTCACTAATTTCAGCTTCCAGCAATCCCTGTCCTGGGACATCATTCAAGTCCTCAGCAACGTAATGGAAGGTCTTTGTACCGATGCTGAGACAGCCGCCGATCAGCTCACTAAGCGTGTCTGCTTCAACTCCGGTCGCTACTCCCGCGAAGTACCATACCTCAGCGATGTTGCTGGCCATGGTCAGAATGTCATGCTTCCGCAGGCGGTCTGCTATTTGTTGGCGCCGCCTGTCTTCTGGTTTGGGGTTGCTCTCTGCGGCAGCGAAAAAGACGCGATCTACAATCTCCTTAGCGGTAGCGCTGGTCCCGGCCGGCAGATAGGAAACGTAAATATCAGGCGATTGCATGAGCACCGCCGCAAAATGCGAGCCCAGGGAAGTGTCAATGCCTTGGATCAGGATTTCTTGCACGGTTTCACACAGGTGTGGCGTTTTAAACGATAGCGAAGGCACGTACCGGAAAACTTCCGAATGCTTTGATTTTTGCCGGTAATGCAAAAAATCGGAACCCTGTTTCCGGAAGAAGTTCGAGGCAGGTAAGGTGTTCAACGACTGGTATGTTGGCCTCCAGCAGCAAGGTGTGTACGGGACGGCTGGTATCGTGAACGTCATCTATATTCATGGAATCAATTCCCACCAGCACGGCCCCGGCTTTCACCAGCGATTCGGCGGCGGCCCGGGTGAGGAAAGGTGGGTCTAGAAAATAGTTTTCCGTTAGCCAATGCTTTGACCAGCCGGTGTGGACCAGCACAGCCTTGCCGGCCAGGTCTTTGCCGGCAAATAGATCCGCGTCAATCCGCCGGTCCGTTCCGGCGCTGAGGCGCACCCCGCAAATGTCGGCCAATGACTCCAGCGGCAGTTCCGAGAGGTCCTTGCCTTTCGCGAAGCGGTGGAAGGGAGCATCGAGATATGTCCCGGTATTTGCCACCATGTCAATTTTCCCAATCTGGAACTCAGTTCCCGCGGCGTAATAGCTTCTTGAGTCTTCGCGGCTGCGATAGTCGCTGATTACCGGGCCGGGCAGGCCCTTATAGGTAATCATACCGTGCTCGATTGTGTGGCTGAGATCAACAAATCTCTTATTGGCCATCATTTCTTTTTGCGGCACAAACCCGTTAGGTTTGAAAGGTATGGATGATGATCAAGCAAATGCTTGGAGTCTGCGGGCTGCCGCCATTCGAGCGTCTCAGGAAGGCTCATGAAAACTGTGACAAGACACTTCCTTCTTTCTTCAACGGCCAGAAAGCAGGCTGCACTCTAGCACGATTTTCTTTCAGCAGTCAATTCTATTTAATATCTTTTAATGCAACGAGAACCGAATTAGGACCCGGTTCTGGTTCTTTGTACCAGTGACTCGGCTTTCTCTATAACGAAACTATCGACCTTCTGCATCCCGGGTGTGGAGGTGTTCTCCGCAGCGATCGAAGTAACTACATCCTTCGGCCACTCGCTCGCACGCCGCGACCTTGAGTCAAACAACTCTGTTTCCGCCAGATCCCGCCGGTTGCTTGCGTTTAATTTCATCAAAATGTTGGAGACATGAAACTTCACTGTGCTTTCGGAAATCCCGAGCAGATCCCCCATTTCCTTGTTTGAGCAGCGTCGCCGCAGCAGGTCGAGAATCTGGCTTTCCCGCACTGTGAGCATTTCCACTGTGGTTGCCCGCATGGCTGTCCGCGACGTCAGTTTCATGTAAGTCCGTATCACTTCCGGTGATGTCCAGATAAACTTCTGAGCTACAACTTCAATGGCCCGGCCCAACAGGTACGAGGCCTCATCATGGCTTATAAATCCCGAGAAGCCGGCTCTTAACAGGTGCGCTACCTCCATTTGGTTTCGCGTTCGGTCCATTGCCAGGAATACGGCCCCAGGCAGCGCATGGCCAATGGTCTCGAGGTATTCGCAAGTCGGCCGGGGCAGGCCCCACAAATCAATCAGGATTACCACCGGCGCGTTCGCGGGGAACGTCTTGGCGTTGCTCAGGCCATCGGAAAGGACCACCGGTAGCATGTTCAGGTTAGCTTTAACCAGTTCAACCAAATGGTGGGCTGCCAGAGAATGCGACGAGACTATGGCTACACAGATAGGATGGGTTGTATCAAGCCTGTGCTGCTGAGCAGAACTCTCGAGTTGCATGGTGGTAGTTGTTTGGAGCATGGGCAGCGTGCCCGAATGAGAATTGATTAAACTTTCTGTGCAGACTTAGAGTTGCTGCAGGAGGTAAGTCTTGTCAAGCAGATACTCGAGTAATTCGCCCTACCCGTGCCATTTTGGAACCTAAGGTATCAGAATCCATCAGGAGCTATTGGCGAAAGCGAGAAGGAGATCAAATAGTTCAGCCGCATTCCTATATCTCCGGAACTACTTCCACAGCAAGCCCAGGTTGAAACAAAGCTCTTCTGAAAGATTAAGAAATTTCTGAGATTATTGCGAAAGTAAACTCCTGCCCTGCGCTGGCAAGTGGCGTGCGCGAGAGCCGGAAGTTCCGCGATAACTTCTGAAACTGGAACGTGGGTCGATGGCTAGTATGTACGGGGAAAGTCGCTTTCAGCAGGGCTTTCTTCAAGCCGTCGTTAATTTTGATGTAAAAATATCCGTACAAAAAGTTTTCACGTCAGCATTCAGTGCTTTGCCATGAAATTCCAGTTGACCGATCCACTTGAATCTTGTTTTCACTTCACCTCTCCCATGCTCTTCCGAGCTCTGACTATCTTCCCGGTCCTTCAGGCGGCAACCATTCAATACTTTTAGTAGGGGACTACCCCCGTCTGTTCATCCGTTGTTGGTCTCTCAGTTCTCGCGGATATTCATTTTGCTTTCTATTTCGCATTTGGACTGGAGGGATGCACAATGGCGCATTTTCATGGCTATGAGGAAGAGTGGTTTGCTTTGCAAGTAAGGACCCGCACCGAGTATCGCGTAGCGGACTTGTTGCGAGTAAAAGGATACGAGGGATTCTTACCGACCCGCAGTATCAAAAAAAGAGGCGCTTTATCGCAGATACCGCTGTTTCCCGGCTATGTCTTCTGTCGTGTCAACCCTCATGTTTATGGCCTCATTGTGACTACGCCCGGCGTCATCCGCATCGTTGAATTTGCCGGGAGGCCGGCCGCGATTGACCCTGAGGAGATTCGCTCCATTCAACTTATAGTCAACTCCGGTGTGCCCACCTGCGTCATGAAAGGCCTGCAGCCGGGCGATAAAGTCTGCATTGAAGATGGTCCACTGCGTGGAGCTGTTGGCATCCTGACTTGCATCCGCCCGAAGCACCGACTCCTGGTTTCTATCACCATGATGATGCGCACCGTGGTTGCCGAACTTGATCCGGAATGGGTTACCGCGGTCAGCTTGGAAGAGACACGAAAACCCGCCATCTCTGAGTCTTCCGTGCGCGTCTTTGCCCAGAGCGCGTGATATTCGCCGGTGCTGGGTTGTTTATAAGGAATATCCCAGCACCGGTCTCAGCTTATCCTGGCGAGCGAAGCAGCGCCTCTTCCATAACTCAATCAAGCAGCATCTCGCGTTCTCCAAACAGCCGCTCCGCGACTATGCCTCGCTCCCGGCAGGTTTCAATCAGCTTGTTGGATTGAACGATCGGGTTGGATTCCGGAGTGTACTTGATGCTCATTACGTAATTCAGCCACGGCTCCTGGCCCATGGCATAGACAAAAACTTCTTTGCAATTCAACGCATTCACAATCTCTATTGCCTGGGCAAAATTCGAGCCGCTTAGGCGCCGCGACTCGTCCTGTCCCCGCTCGATGCGCCGCGTCAGCAGCGGCCCGTAAAGCCAAGTCAGTGGCGCGCCATCGCATTCCATGCCCACAAACAGCGCCCTCACATCTCCAATGTGGCGCTGCAACTGCCGGTACAGCGCCGGTTCGATATTGCAGGAATCAGCAGCAAATAACAGCTTGTGCCCCCCAAGATTCACCAGATAGGCAAGCTTTGATCGCACATTCAAGTCCGCGTGTTCTCCCAAAAACGGCAAGCCGGTGATGGAACCACATTCACAATCCATCATCTCCAGTTCGTCCAATTCGATCACGTTGCGGAACCCAATGTTCTCGAGAGTCAGTTTCAGGGATGGATCCTGCAGTGCACCCCCTCCGGAACGGGGAACGACAATGGTGCTGACCTTGTGCCGGATTTGCAACAGCGTTTCCAGTAGAACGTGGTCCTGATGATTGTGCGTAATCAGCACGTAATCAATTTTTTCCGGGAGGTCGTCATAGGTATATCGGGAAATGCCACTCTCGTATGTGTAACTCAGCACGGGGTCGAAGAGTAAGCTGAGCGTTGGCGTTTCCAGCAGAATGCAGGCGTGGCCAAAGTACCGCCACCGCACTCCCTTGCCACGGTATGGGCAATATCGCTGTGGCGCATGTGCCGTAAAAAATGACTGGAACAGGTCTGCGTCGGCGGCAGATACACCGCATCTCTCCATCAACTCTCCTACAGGTTTTGCGTCCAGTTTCGCGGAAAACAGATAATCCACGGACTCATCCGCGAAAGGCATTTGCAGATGGACGGTTCCATCATTGGGTAGACGTGGCGTGCTCAGCACAAACGGACGATCGTCTCCGGTTATACGGGACAGCATCAGGCTCTGCGAATCTCTTACGTAAAATTCGCTGCGATAGAGCAGAGATTCCAGGATCCTGAAGGACGGATGATTGTTCAAGTCATAGAACAGTTCAACATATCCCTTCAGGATCGGCGGAATCTGTGCGTATAACGGATGCAGAGATTCACCTGTCGCCTTGCTTTGCAGCATCCGGTCCAGTTCCTCCAGTGCTTTGGACAGAGCCACCACGCATGCGCGCTCACGCAACGTGTTTGCCAGCAGGTCTTTGATCTCCTGCACCCGCTCTCCGCCGTAATCAATAAAGGGCCCGCCCAGCATCTTGGGGTTCTTGACTGCGTTCGCATGGATTTGCGGAGCAGTAATGTACGATTGCATGATTTTTGCGTGTCGCTCCGTCAGGTTCCGGGCGGCGGTGGCAGGCGGAATCAAATGTGGCCACGCGTACCAGTGATCAATCAGCGGTTCTACCTGCACGTTCGGGCGTAGATACATGTTATCCATTTGAAAATTCATTTCTCGACCACCATCGCTGCAGGGGAACTCAGCATTTATCGGGTAAACGCTGGCTGCGGCGACGCGGGAAGTTTGTGTAGTTAAATCAGAGGAGGGCAGCGTCAGCTTGCTTGAGTGCTCGAAAGAGCCAGACGTGCTGCCGCCAATTGCGACAGGGGACGTGAACCGTATGGTTCAGCGCGAAGCAATGTAGCAGCACCTTTGTTGCGTTGTCAACCACAGGTCAGTCCACTCCGCGCCGTCACTGATCAACTTTCCGAACTCCTTCTGAAAGTTTCCTGTGTTCAGGGAAAAGAATAACAACAAGTTAATTTTTTCTGTTCCAGTCCCTCCAGGGCCGTGTCCTACATTACAGGACGCTTTTGACAGTCCTGAATATTTAAGAGGTGCAGATAAACACTGGAGCGGGACTAATCGATTGCACTAAGCAACCCTGCAAAAGGCATTAACGTCTAAGGATCGATGCAAATCGGTACATCTTTAGTCCCTTCCGGGAACCTTTACTGAGCGGTAGATCTCTTCCGGGAAGCAAGCGCGCACCTTACGTCAGACCGTCTGGGTCATAAATCAGTCATAGACGGAAGCCTGTCAACTAAGCATTCACAGTGGGGAACGTCGCCACGTTGGGTCGGTGAACGGTTCTGCTATGCCGACCTTTTGCGTGCATTTTTTCACGAATCCCAAAATCTCTGCATTCATGCCGAATGCACGGGGATCGTGATTGCCTCGGCCGCGAATGCGACAGGAAGAGTTCATGATGAAATTTGAAGATGTTTCCGAAAACATTTCGCAGGCCTTTCCTGAGGCTTCTCTGCAACCAGCCCCAAAACCAGCGGTGCAGAACGGTCGCAACGGATGCTCCAACGGATATCCGTCCCCCACACTGCCAGATGAGAAAGCAGGCAGCTCGCGCTCATGGCCCAAGATCGTGCTGTATTCGCACGATACATTCGGAATGGGAAACATCCGGAGAACACTCCTGCTTTCAGAGGAATTTATTGCCACCTATCCCAGTGCCTCCATCCTAATCATCACTGGTTCGCCGATGATCCATGCGTTCCGCATTCCCAGGGGCATTGACTACATCAAGCTTCCTTGTCTGGACCGGTTGGAAGCCGAGCAATATGCTCCTCGCTTCCTCTCTGGCTGTTCAAACGAGGTAAAACAGACCCGTGAAGCAATCCTGAGGGAATCGATTCTTCAGTTCAATCCGGACCTGATCGTTGTAGATAAAAGAGCCGCGGGAGTCGACGGGGAACTTTTGCCCACACTCCACAGCCTCCACCAGAACGGCAGACATACCAGGCTGGTGCTTGGGGTTCGCGACATTCTGGACGAACCGGAACGCACCCGAAGGGTCCTGATCGGCAACGGTAGCTTTGACGTGATTGATCGTTTCTATGATGAGGTCTGGGTCTACGGCTGCAAATCCGTTTTCGACACGGTAAAAGAATATGCATTCCCCGAACAGGTCGTCCGAAAAACGGTCTATTGCGGATACCTTAAACGTCCTACTCTGGCAGCCGAGCGGATGGATGGGCCTCCGCGAATTCTCGTTACTACCGGTGGCGGCGGCGATGGCGGCGAAGTAATAGAAGCCTATTTAAGTGGCCTTTCCACCTTGCCGAGAAACGTCGCGTTGCGCAGCACCGTCATTTTTGGACCACAGATGCCGCAGGCGCGTCGAGCGGAAATCCTTCGCCGTTTCGACTACATGGCAGATGTAGCGTTTCTGGAGTTCGAGGCGGAAATTGCAAACCGCTACGCGCAGAGCGATGTCGTCGTCTCCCAAGCCGGATACAACACTGTGTGTGAACTGCTCTCCTTCTCCCGGCGTGCCATTTTAGTGCCACGAAGCGAACCAGTGCGTGAACAGCTTATCCGGGCGCGATTGATGGCGCAGCAAGGGTTTTTTGAATGCATTGAGCCACAGGATCTGACGCCTGAAACCCTGATCGCGAAGGTACGTGAAGCATTGAGCTCTTCTTTGAATCCCACCACTCCGGACCTGGACGGACTGCCTGTGATCCGTGAACGTGCAGCGAAATTGCTCAGTTGCCGCCGGAGGGCCGCATGAGTCAAGGCAAGATCGTGATGGTCCTGAGCGGGTTCCCAAGGCGCTCGGAGACTTTCGCACTGAATGAAATACACGCGCTTGATGAGCGTAGCGCCCTGGCAGGCATCTTCGCAACCAAAGCAGGTGAAGCTGTGGCAACCCAGGCCGTCAGCAAGGCGCTGGTGGACCGGGTTCATGTGCTGGCGGAAGCAGATCTAGAGCGCCAGGCGGATGAAGTAATCAAGCGTCTGAATGGAACTACCGTGTCGGGTGTCCATGGGTATTTCGCGCATGGCCCGGCAGAGCTTGCCGAGCGTGTGGCTATGCAATTAGGTACGCGTTTCGGGTTCAGCATACATGCCAAGGACGCCCGCAAAGTCCCGCCAGAAGTCCTTTCCGCTCGTGCGCGCAAAGCAGCATGCGTGGTGGCTTGCAATCATGATGTAGCTGACGAGCTGCGGGACTCCGGGGCTAATGTGCATCTGGTGCCTCACGGAGTAGATCTTGATCACTTTACGAAGCGGGGATTCCCGAACACGGGAACGCTGCAACTCCTGGCGGTGGGGAGACTGGTCGAGAAGAAAGGGTTTCACA
>DATEJX010000047.1:0-25849 GCA_035277785.1 Candidatus Angelobacter sp.
GCGACACGACCCACTTCGGCTGGCTCCGCCACGCCACCGCGAACTCGCGATCCTCCGCGTCCCAATCAGGAAGATCTTCGTCCCAATAACGCATGATCTCGTACATGCGGCGACCGTAGATGAAGCCCGTCGCGCCGCGCACCAGCTCGATGAAGTGACGGAAGGCCGCGGGCGCAGGCGGCCCAAGCTTCGTGTGGTCGACGTAGCCGTCGAGGGACTGGCTCAATCCATAGACAAGTTTTGCCATGCTCAGATCTCCCTCCGAAGTTCCTCAGTATAGCTTTTTGAGCCGGCGTGGCGCGGAGTTCAGGCTGATGTCTGCGTGGCCAATGACCAGAGGTCCGCTTCCCAATCCCGAGATTCAAACTGAGACACTACCAGAAATTATTTTCGCTTTACTTTCACAGCGAATGAATAGTAAATTATCGGCGATGTCGCCGCTATCGCGCGACATCGCCATGATCCGGAAAAGCAAAGACAACACTATTTACCGCAACGGACGCAAAAGGACGCAACGGTGGACGAGGGTGCGACCCTCTGCTTATTCACTCAGCCGATTGGGTGAAAAAAAGAATTGATCGCCGGGGATCAGTGGGAATGAATGGGGATGAATGCCTACCCCCGGGGTAGGGGCGAAAGTCGGCTGAGAGTGCAAGCAGAGGGACAGAATCGCCGAGATCGCGCGTGATCGAAAAGCAAAGGCGACTACATTTACGCAAAGGCAACTGAAGAGAAAGGCCATGCCGACGATTGAACAGATCCGTACAGATATTGAGCGCCGCATTCCCGGTGCGTTTAAGGTGTACGGAACGTCAAGGAAAATTGCAAAAAATGCAATTGAGGGCGCCAAATCTACGGAGCTGTCGCAGATCCCGAAAGGCGGGCTGATTGAAATCTGCGCCCGGGAACAATCCGCCGGAATAGTCACGGTGATGAGACGGCTGATGGTCGCCATCACGCGCAAGGGAGCTTTCTGCGCATTGGTTGATGCCGGGGACTCGTTTGATCCTGCAGGAGCAGAGCTGGCCGGGGTTGAGCTGGACCGGCTGCTCTGGGTGCGCTGCCGGCGAGAGGTGGGACGCGAGAAAACGCTTACACCGCTGGAGCAGGCATTCAAGACAGCAGACATCCTGATCCAGAACGGCGGGTTTGGGCTGATTGCAGTTGATCTTGCGACCATTCCGGAAGCAGCGCTGCGCAAAGTGCCGCTTACCACATGGTTCCGCTTTGCGCGCGTGGCGGAGAAAACAGAGTGCGCGCTGGTCTTTTTCTCCACGTTTCCCGTGGCACGGAGTTGCGCCACTCTCACGCTGCACCTATCGCCCAATGGAAGCAGATGGAACAGTAGCACCGGCCAGAGCAGATTCGCGCATACGCAGGTGCTTACATCAGTAAACTTCCGTCTGGCTCGCGAAGGTGGAGAAATCAGGAAGCCGGCGCAACCGGTTGCGGCAGCGGGAGGCAAAAAGGCTGATTCGGGGTGAGATCAGCGCCACTTGAGCATTCGCGTGGCGGGAATGAAGCTGCGCGCGGCGGCGCCATAGGAGTCAATGTTGGTGTGCAAGTGGATCACGCTGATGCGGACGTCCGGCGCGGAGAGATTGGCCTGCCCCAGCAGAAGCAGGTTGGCTGAGCCGAGAAACAATCCTTTGTCCAGAAAGCGGTCGAGAAAATCCAGAAGCTCTGTATCCTCGACTGCCACGCGTGTTCGCACCTGTTTTCCCATTTTTCACAACAACCTGGCGAAGCGGCGCACGCATGGAACAACCCAACGCTTTTAGGATTGTCAATCAACGTTGCGGCAGAGTCAAATGCAGCAGCACAGAAAGAGCATACGGCGCCCCCTGCATTGGGTAAAACTTTGCAGAAAACAGCAGTTTTTGCGCAGGGATGAAGTTGAGCAGCTCAGGCTGGTGACTGCAAAAAAATATTTGCTTCACTTTCCGCAGCTCTGTGCACTGGCTTACGTGGAATTTTTCAACGAGACTCCAGATCACCAAAAAGCAAACGCAACGGAAGCAGGGGATTGCAGCAGATGTGCGGCGCGAGAGAGTGGGTGAATTCATAGCGAACAAAACACCTACTCTGGTTCAGCAATGTCCGTATGACGAACCGTTCACAGAGACTGCGGCAAATTCCAGCACTGCCAAGACTTAAATGCAGGTCGCTCGAGAGAAATAGCCCTTGTTGCTTATGTGATTAAGGTGCAACCATCGCGGAATAGAAGGCTTCGAATCTAAGAAGTCCTCATTCCAAGCGGCCTGTCATCTAAGCAGGTGAAGACTGTCAAAATGACAGGCGAGCCTGATGCGGGGTGAAACGTTATGCGTAAACTCGGAATTGCCGTCCTTGTGATCGTGGTGCTGGTGGTTGCAGCAGCGCTGATTGTGCCGCACATGGTAGACATCAACCAATATCACAACCGCATTCAGGCAGAGCTGCAAAAGCGGCTGGGGCGCACGGTAACACTGGGAGAGATGCGCCTGAGCCTCTTCCCTCCTTCATTCCAGGTACAGAACCCGGTGATTGGAGAAGACCCGCGATTCAGCTTCAATCAAAGCCGGCCGTTTGCCACGGCAGAGAAGCTGGCCGTAAGCATCGAGCTGATGCCTCTGCTGCACAAGAATCTGGAAGTGAAATCACTGGAACTGGACCGACCCCACATTGAACTTGTGCGCGATCAGCAGGGCACCTGGAACTTTGCCACGCTGGGACAGGAGCCGAAACCAGCAGCAGCACCGCAGCCGGCGCCTTCGCCTGCAAAAACAAAGACCGGAAAGAAACCGCAGAGTACCGCTCAGACCGCTCCTGCGCAACCTGCAACTCAGCCATCACCTGCGGGCGAGCCCGGCAGCAAACCTGCTGCCGGACAGCTTGCGCTGGCCAATCTTTCCATTGTGGATGGGCAGGTGGCCGTCACAGACCTGCAGAAGCACCAGTCGCGCGCGGTGTATGACCACATTGATCTGACCGTGAATGACTTTGCCCCGAACAAGCAGTTTTCCATAAAGATAGCAGCGCATTTGCCGCCGGACCAGCAAACCGGAGGCGGCAAACAAACGATTACGCTGCAGGGCAAAGGCGGGCCCATTCAACAGGCAGACATGCTGAATACGCCTTTTGACGGAAAGCTGAAGCTTGACCAGGTGTCAGTGGCTGCGGCGCAGAAATTCCTGAACTCGCAGGCTCTGAGCGGAACGAACGCGTTGATCACGGGCGATGCAGCCCTCAAGAATTCAGACGGAAAGCTTTCATCCAACGGAAATATCCAGTTGCAGAAGCCGCGCATCAAGAATGTGGACGTGGGATATCCGATTACGTTGAACTACGATCTCACAGACGACCTGACGAACGACGTAATCCAGATCCGCAAAGGTGATCTGCGTTTGCGCCAGACGCCGGTCAGCATCTCCGGCACGCTCAATACCCGGCCGAACCCCGCGCAGGTTGATCTGAAGCTTAAGGCTTCAAATGCCTCCATTGAAGAAGCGGCACGGCTGGCATCAGCTTTTGGCGTGGCTTTTGGCAAGGAAATGGACGTAAAGGGCACGGTCAATGCCGACATCGCGGCTAAAGGCGCAGCCAACAAGCCGGTGATGAACGGGCAGCTCTCCGCGCGCAATGTTGACATCAGCGGAAAGAGCATTCCGCAGCCGGTGAAAATTTCCGAGGTCGATCTGGCGCTTACGCCGGACACAATCAAATCCAACGACTTCAGCGCTACCGCGGGCTCAACCGCGGTGAACGTAAACTTTGCGCTGAGCCAGTACACATCTCCGAAAAGCGCGATTAACGCTACCCTGAGCGCACCCAATGCGAAGGTGGCTGAGCTGCTGGATATGGCCAAAGCTGCAGGCGTTTCTGCGGCGGAAAATATTAGCGGTGACGGAGTGCTGACGCTGAATGTCCACGCCCAGGGGCCGACGAAGAATATGGCTGCCATGGTGTTCAACGGAGCCGGCAAATTGCAGAACGCTACGATAAAGCTACCGTCGCTCCCCAAGCCGGTTCAGGTACGCAATGCCGACCTGGGCTTTAACCAGAATTCAGCTACGGTCAGCAATCTGGCTGCGTCCATAGGCCAGGCGAATGCTACCGCCAACCTGACCGTAAAGAATTTTGCCGCGCCGCAGGTGCAGTTCACCTTGAATGCGGACAAATTGGAGGTGGCTGAGCTGCTGGACTTGGCCAAAGCGGCGGGCGTTTCTGCGACGGAAAATATCAGCGGCAACGGCGTGCTCACGCTGAATGTCCGTGGCCAGGGACCGACGAAAAATTTGTCCGCGCTGATGATTAATGGAACCGGCAAATTGCAGAACGCTACGATAAAGCTGGCGTCGCTCACCAAGCCTATTCAGGTGCGCAATGCCGACCTGGGCTTCAGTCAGAATTCAGCCACGCTCAGCAACCTTGCTGCGTCCGTAGGCGAGACGAATGCCACCGGCAACCTGACGATGAAGAATTTCGCCGCGCCGCAGGTGCAGTTCACATTGAATGCGGACAAAGTGGATGTAGCCGAGTTGCAGCAGCTCACCGCTGCGCCTGCGCAGCAGAAGCGCTCCGCCATCGACCATAGCTTCTGGCAGATTGTCCCTGAAGCCAAAGCGCAGACTCATCCCGCTGCGGCCAACGAGCCGAGCATTGTGACGAAGATGACGGGCGGAGGCACAGCGACTATCGGCTCAGTCAAGTACAACGATCTTCTGCTTTCGAATGTCCACAGCAACATTACGCTTGATCGCGGCGTGGTGCGGCTCAACCCTCTGACCGCTGACGTTTATAACGGGAAAGAAACCGGAAACATCACCATTGATCTGCGGCCGCCGCAGCCGGTCTACACGGTGGCACTCAAGACGGACAAGGTGGACGCGAACAAACTGGTTTCTTCAGTTTCCGACATCAAGCAGACGCTTTACGGCCTGCTGAATTCCAACGTGAACGCCACGTTCAGCTCCACTTCCGCCAACGAAATTGCGCGCAGCTTGAATGGGCAGATTGTTCTGGACCTGACCGATGGCAAGCTGATGAATGTGGATATGCTGCACGAATTGGCGTCGGTGGGGAAGTTCCTGGGTTCTGCGGGGGTGCCCGCCGTGCCAAAAGGCTTTACTAACATGGCGCAATTATCGGGCAATTTTGACGTGAAGAACGGCCTTGCTCAGACCAACAATCTCAAAGCCGTGATCGATGGCGGCACGATGGCGGCAACGGGCCTTGTGAATCTGGCTGATCAATCACTGAACATGCACGTGACGGCTGTGCTGGACAAAGCACTGAGCGCGCAGGTCGGTGGAACACAGATAGGCGGCTTTATGAATACAGCCCTGGCCAACAATGAAGGCGAGTTGGTGATTCCGGTGATAGTGACCGGAACTTTCCAGCATCCTGCCGTCGCGCCAGATCTGCAGCAGCTTGCCCAGATGAAGCTCAAGAACCTGCTGCCAACAAGTAAGAATCCCGGCCAGCTTACAACTGGAATCGTCGGCCAGATTCTTGGCGGCAAGAACCAGGGACAGAATGGAGGTCAGCAGCCGCAGGGCGGGCTAAGTGGAATCCTGGGAGCGATTGGCGGAAAGCAAAAACCACAGCAGCAGCAGCAACAGCCGAACACGGGCGTAAGCGGAAATGAAGGACAGCAACAACCGCAGCAATCGCAGCCGCAGACAGGTGTGACGGGAAATGAAGGGCAGCAGCAGCCGCAGCAATCTCAGCCGGAGACAGGTGCGACAGGAAATGAAGGCCAGCAACAGCCGCAAGCTCAACCAACTCCGACGCCGAATCCGCTGGGCGCAATCCTGGATAAAGTTTTGGGCGGGAAGAAGAGTCCTTCGCCAACGCCAACGCCAACACCGCAGCGGTAGCAGTTGGCATCGGGTAATTGGGTAAGTTGTTAAATGGGTAAGTGAAATGCTTCGCGGTCGCAATTGCATTCGCGACCGAACAAACCTGGCTGCAATTACCCAAATCACTCAATTACCTGATGCATTCCCCAGCCGCCGCCACCGGGTGATTCAATGCGCACGCGATCGCCTTTTTTCAGGCGTACGCTGCATTTGCCGGGAAGATTTTGTTTTGTTCCATCACGATGGATCACTTCAGTCCTGCCTGCAGCGCCGTCGTTGCCGCCTCGCAGTCCATACGGTCCGCGCGAGCGACGGTCCGCGAGCAAAGTAACATCGGCATCACTCAACAATTCGACTTCGCGCACGATCCCATCTCCGCCGCGAAACTTCCCTTCACCGCCGCTGCGTTTCCGCAGCGAATATCGCGTGACGCGCAGCGGATAAGCGTATTCCAGCGCTTCCGCTGGAGTGTTGAGGGAGTTTGTCATGTGAGTGTGCACCCCGCTTACTCCCGGCCGATCGGGCCGCGCTCCCATGCCGCCAGCGATGGTTTCGTAATAAGCAAACGGCTCTCCGCTGCGCTCGTCAATGCCGCCGATGGTGAGATTGTTCATGGTCCCGGACGACCCGGCAGGCACGCGGTCCGGGACAGCCTTCGCCAAGGCACGCAAAAGCACGTCAACAATCCTTTGCGACGTCTCGACGTTCCCTCCGGCTACGGCTGCGGGCGGCCGCGAGTTCACGATTGTTCCCGAAGGCGCAATCATGCGCACCGGACGCATCAGTCCCGCGGCAGCAGGAACATCCTCCTGCAGCAGACAGCGGAAAACATAAAAGCACGCGGAATAAGCAATGGCATGCACCGCGTTGATGCTGCCCGCCATTTGCGGCGAACTGCCGCTGAAATCTACTGTAACCATCGGCTTGCCTTTTGCAGGCGGAGAAAAAGTGAGCGCAACGGCAATTCGCACCGGCCCGGAACCTGCGCCATCGTCGTCAAGAAAGTCTTCGGATTCGTAGCGCCCATGTGGAACCTGCTTGAGGAAAGCGCGCATGAGCTGCTCAGAATAGTCCTGCAACTCCTCCATTACCTGGCGTACGCGCGCAATACTGTATCGTGCGGCAATTTCCCGCAGGCGTTCCGCACCGGTATGGCAGGCCGCAATCTGCGCGTTGAGGTCGCCCTGCCGCTCCTCCGGTGTGCGTACGTTGTTGAGCAGAAGTCGCAGAACGTCTTGCTGAACTTTACCTGCGCTAATCAGCTTGATGGGTGGAATACGTACGCCTTCCTGGTAAATTTCGCGGCAGATGCCCATGGATCCCGCATACTCTCCGCCGACATCTGCGTGGTGCGCGCGCGAAGCCACGTAAAAAGCGGGCTTCGGCATAACCCGGGAGTTCTTTACTTTGTGACGTGACTTTTCCGCCAGAAAAACAGGCGACACTAGTGTGATGTCCGGTAGGTGCGTTCCACCGCAGAATGGATCATTCAATATGGCCACGTCGCCTGGATCCAGCGTGAGCTTCTCTACTGCAGCCCGAACAGACATAGGCATCGATCCCAGATGTACCGGCATATGATCGCCCATGGCAACCACTTCACCGTCGCCGTCGAACACGGCACAGGAATAATCACGCCGTTCTTTGATGTTGGGGGAAAATGCTGTTCGCCGCAGCGCCGCGCCCATCTCCTCTGCAATGGAGTGGAATAGGCTTTTGAAGATTTCGAGTTCAACCGGATCACGCATGCGCCAATTAGTGTAAAGGATGAAATGGGCACTATCGAGTTTTCGCGGCCGGCAAGGTTACTGCACATTCACTTTCACATCGTATTTCCCGTTCGGTGACACTTCGATGGGAGTACCGCCCGCAAGATATGGCGCAAGCACCTGTGGCTTCAGCCATTCAAGCTCCCAGCCATTCTCAATTGCAAGCACCGTATATTTTCCGGGGACTGCCCCGGGAAGGGTGAACGTGCCATCAGTGTCACTCTGGTCGCGCCGAATGAGGATGCCGTTATTAGCCGGATCATCAGGCACAAGAACCACCATGACGCCTGAAACCGGCTTGCCACCCCGCAACGCAATACCGCTAACCTGGCCCATGCCAAGGCCGACGGATATTGTCAGCTTGACCGCTCTTGTACCCCTTATGTCAATGGTGCGGCCCAACGCCCGAGCGCCAGCTGCGGAAATGGAATGGATAAAGTTCCCGCGGCTGTTGACCAGAGACAGTTCATAAGCGCCCGGCGGTACAGGTTTTTGGAATTCGATATTGCCTTCTGCAGTAATCTGCTGATTGAAATAGTCGCGCGTTTTGAGGTTAAGAAGCTGCAGATAGCTTTGCGTGGGCCGCGTTGTTCCGGGGCCCAGTTTTATCGCCACGCTGACTTGTGCGCCACTTACCGCGTATTCCTGTACCGGACCGCTGGTGACCGCATCGAGTTCCGCAGTTGATTCTTCCTGCTGCGGGTGGGACGCATCGGTCGTTTTCACGGTGTAATGTCCGGGCGGAACACCCACCAGTTCCACGCCTCCCGCGGCGTTGATTCGAGCTTCAGTTGTGATCGGAACGGATACTCCGTTGAAAAGTTTCCGTTGCAGCGTAAGGAGTCCGCTTTGCGCCGCTGCATCGGCTCCCGGCAGTCTCAAGTGGAGCGCCGCAACAGGTTGCAGATTAAGATCGGCCACAACTTTATCACCCTGTTTCAGCGTGATCGCTGACGCATTTTCCGGATCGGTGGTACCGGCGAAGAAGGTGATGGGATAGACCACATCCAGGGGAGACGTTACGTTATTGTCATTGGGCAGCTCAGGTGGACGACCGCTAAACCCTCCAGAAGAGGATTCATACGAGCCATTTGATCCGCCTGTGATCGTGGTGCGGATAATATCGGGTCTGGATTGCGGGCGTTGCGCGTACCATACGCGAGCCGACACGGCGATGAGGTATCGTCCGGGGGAGAGGTGGCCGAAATGATACAAGCCCTGATCATCCGTCGTTGACTGGCGGCTCTCGCGCGTGGCATCGGTTCCACCGCTTACGCCGGTGCGGAAGAGCATGATTTGCGCATCGCGAACCGGCTCGCCTGCCTCATCCACAACGGTGCCGCTGATTTTGCATTCTGGCGGAAGGCGGAAAAGGATGTGCTCAGAATCAGTGTTGGGCCCCACCGCCACTGAGCTCGCAAACCCGTCGTGTTGATCGAGTGCTTGCGTCACGTACCCGCTTCGCTGGGCGGAGAGTGTGTACTTGTTGGCTGCAAGATTACTAAATCGGAAATGGCCGTCATCTCCGGTCAGGGCCCATGTAAAGTCATCCCCCTTGGTTACCGGAGCAATGGCAACTCGGGCTTTCGTTATGGGCTGAAGGGTTACGGCATCCACCAGCACACCCTGGATTGCATAAGTGTTCCTGGCATCCTGCCGAACTGCAGGCTGCTGCGCCCGCACTGCACAGGAAAGCAAGATAATCAAGAAGATGCGGCAAGCCAACTGTCATCCTCCTGTCCGGAGCACGTCTACAGAAACGGTAGTTGTGCCATTGGATGAAAGCGTGATGTTTGTAGCTTTGTCTGCATAAGGATTCAGCGAGTCGGGGTCGGAAGGATCAATGCCCTCCAGGGAGTCAAAGGCAAATACGCTGTAATTGCCGGGAGGCAGAGTGTAATCGCGCTCGGCATCGGCCTTTACATCAAGCACCACCGGGTCTTTCCCAGGGAGATCTGGAACCAGTACAGCCCAGCCACTCCGTGCGGGACTGTCAGCGCGAACAATCAACTTGAGTTGAGCAGTTTCATCGCGCAACGTGACTTCAATGGGCGCTACATCGCCTTCGTCAGGCACCACCAGCGGATCGCTCAAGAGGTCAATACTGCCGCTTCGTAGCGATTGAACATAGCCGCCAAATTGCGCGCGCGCCTTTACCCAATATTTGCCTGCCATTACGGCACGCAATCGGATATCGTTAGGATCGGGTTGAGGGCCTGAGCCGCTGTAAGCCGCATTGCCGTGCGAATCCGCAGAGAAGAGTTCCAGCGTTATCGGTAAATAGTCAGAACAATCTGACGTGTGCATCTGCCCGTCGGGGCCGGTGGAAGCACAATGGCCCGGCATTCGAGCATGGGTCAACTCTTTGTGAATCACTACCGGAATATCCAAAGTCCGGCCGAGTACGAATTTCAATCCGGTGGCAGGGCCGCTCACCGTCAATTTGCGATAGGAACGGGCGTAAAGCCCATTCTGGTCCATGCCACCCAATTGCACGCGGTAGGTTCCGGCAGGAATGGCTTTGAATGTAAATGAGCCTGTTGCCGATTCAAATTCATCGGCGATAAAAAGCGGCTCATCGCTGGCGTCCACAATCATGGGAGGATTTATCTGCTTCCATTCCTGCGCTCCCTTGACCACACCTGTAACCTTGAACGCAGGCACCTTTTTGAGTGAGAAATCAGCCGCAACTCGCTGGCCTCCCGTGACCTGGATAGGCATGGCGGCGTCAAAATCCGTCACGCCCGGGTAATAAACGCTAGCAGGATAATCGAGGCTATCTGCTCCGGAGGGCAGCATGGCGCGCGTCTGAACGGCCCTCATGCGTCGAGACACGTTTCCAGTTTTGACGGTCAGGTAATAGGTCCCCGGAGACAAGCTGGCAATGCGATAGTTTCCCTCGTCATCAGTCTGCACCATCGGCGAAGCCGGTCCGATGTTGCCGATGTTATTTCGAAAGAAGGGCGTGAGCGAGCGTTGTTTGTACACCGTATGAGAGGCCAGCACTTCAATTGTGACTCCTTCCACCGGCTCTCCATCCGTTCCTGTAACCTGGCCGTAAATCACAGCTTCGGGCATGAGTTTCAATGCAATCTTGCCCATCTTTGGCCCGACCTCGAATGTTCGTTGCGTAAGAGCGCCGGTCGACGCGCTGTAGCCGGGAGAAATGAATCCGGGCTTCATCGCCAGGATCCCATAGTGCCCCGCCGGGACATTATTGAATGAAAATTCACCCTCGGGGCCGCTCAGCATCGCATCAGGTGGACTGGAAAGAATTTGCACCAGGGCCCGCGAAACCGGCTGGCCAGTCACCGCATTAACCACGGCTCCTTCCACCTTGAATGTAGTTTGGTTACTTTCCGGATTGCTTTGCCCCGCAGCATGCAACGCGCAGGCTACGAGAGCTAAAAGGAGTGGTAAGATGCCTTGCCGAAGAATGCCCATACCCTGATTGCGTGAGTTAAGGTAGTGCAAAACTGGCTATTCTGCAATAGTTCAGAATGTCTATTCTGGAACGAACTATAAGAGAATTCTTGCACTCGTCTATCAGGGCAGCTGTCTTCTAACGCCGGACGAGGAGATCAGTGGCGACAAACACAAAGAAGACCACGGAAATTACGCCATTCATGGTGAAAAATGCTGCATTCAAGCGGCTGAGATCACTGGATGAAACCAGCGAATGCTCATAAGCCAGCAGCAGGGCAACCAGCGCGACGCCAACAAAAGCTATCTTGCCCAGTCCAAAAACCACCACCAGCGCAATCAACAAGCCCAGCATTAGCACATGCAGCGCCCGCGCCACCCACAACGCACGCGCTACGCCCCATGCCTGAGGCACGGAATTCAACGCGTTGGCGCGGTCAAAATCGATGTCCTGGCAGGCATAGAGCACATCAAATCCGCTCACCCAGAAAGTAACGGCCACGGTCAATAACAGAATGCGGGGATCGAGTGAACCACGGACGCCGATCCATGCCGCCGCGGGAGCAATCCCCAGGGCGACTCCCAGAACAATGTGAGACCAGCGTGTGAAGCGCTTGGTGTACGAATAGAGCAGAATCACAGACAGTGCCAGCGGCGAGAGCAGAAGAGTAAGCCGGTTGAGCTGCGCAGCGCCGGCAATAAAGATGGCGCAGGAAACCACCACAAAGGCGCCCACAAATTTCTGTGAAAGCACGCCGGCGGGAATGGCTCGGGTGGCAGTGCGTGGATTCGCCGCATCAATTTGCGCGTCGGCCAGGCGATTAAACGCCATCGCAGCTGAGCGGGCTGACACCATGCAGAGAATAATCCAGCCAAGCTGCGCTGCGGTCGGCAGACCTCCGGCGGCGAGCATCGCACCACAAAGCGCGAACGGGAGCGCAAAAATCGAATGCTCCCACTTAATCATCTCCAGCGTAACTTTGATGTTGGTGAAAAGAGGCACTGGATATTGTAACGGAAGCCAATAGCCACCATCGCGCGGAGCTTAGGCAGCGAACCCGTGCCGTCCGATGAGCGGAACAAACCGGCAACCCTCCAGCATGGTGCGGGAAATCATGCCGTCCTGCTGTTTGCGGAAAAGTTGCAGGGTCTGCTGCTGCGCATCGCCAATGGGAATCACCAGGCTTCCTCCGGAAGCGAGTTGTTGCAGGAGTGCGGGAGGAATGCGGGGCGCCGCCGCCGAGACGATGATGGCGTCATAAGGAGCCCCGGGTTCCCAGCCCAAAGTGCCATCGCCTTCCACCACTACCACGTTGCGATAGCCCAGTCGCCGCAGCGCTCCCTGCGCTGAAGCAGCCAGAGTTGCATACCGTTCCACGGCAATCACCTGCGTCGCAAGTTCTGCCAGCAACGCTGTCTGGTATCCCGAACCCGCGCCGACTTCCAGGACTTTATCTCGCGGCTTGATCTCAGCGGCCTGGATCATGGCAGCGATAATGTAGGGTTGCGATGTGGTCTGCTGTTCCGGGATGGTAACGGGATGGTCTGCATATGCCTGTTCCCACTTCTCCTGGCTGATAAATTCATGCCGGGGAACGCGACGCATGGCCGCAAGCAGACGCTCATCATGGATGCCTCGCCTGCGCAACTGGTCTTCCACCATGGCGCTTCGTTCTGCCGAGAATAGCTCCTCTGGCATTGTTGGCAGGGTCACTTTCTGCGCCGGCGGATGCGCACATCAAATCCAAGCACTCCGTTCTCATCCCTGACAGCTACGATGGAAACATTCTTGTTGATGTTGTATTCCACCTGCACCACCGTCTCTGCCGATTGCGTGAGGCTGGTGATGTACGTAAGAGTGATGTTGTTGTTGATGGTCTGCTCAATGGTGACACGCGCGCTGGGATTGTTTTCTGACCCGATGAACTGCGGATCAATTTTTACCCGGCTCGCGCCAAAAAGCCGCTGCACGCGATCACTGAATGTGGCATTCAGTGCCTGACCCAGAATGGCATTGGAGGCTGAAGAACTGTCATTACCTGCGGGGCCGGGCTGCGATGCCGCATAGAGTCCCTGACTGCGCGTGCGTCCGAATGCCAGCAGGGCAATGATATCCGCGTTTGAGAGCGGCGGGTCAGAGCGGTAGGTCATGCTCAGGTTCTTGCCCGCAGCCACAGTCCCGTGAAGACCAATCGTGATGTCGTAGTCCTGCACTCTTGCTGACATTTCCATATTGATAACGGGCTCAATCGTGACTGGATTGGTAAAGCTGATATCGCCTCTCTCCAGGCGATACTTGGTCCCCTGAAAAAAGATGTCACCTTCAGCTATGTTCACGCGCCCCAGCAAAGCCGGCCGGGCTGCCGTGCCACGAAGATGAAGATCCACATCACCGGAAAGTTTCGCCAGCGAGGTTTCCACTCTCAATTCCGGCGTAGAAGTAATGTGCACGTCGAGCCGCAGATTATCAAGGAACGGATTCAGCGTCGCCAGCGCCGGCGCCTTTCTGCTCTGCGCCAGGTAATTGGCAAAATCAAAATTTGGATTCATGCCAAAGCGCGTTACCGTAACATCGCCCGTCAACAAAGAGGATTTGGCAGATCCTGTATAACGCAGACTGGCGTCAGCCGAAGCGCTTACGCCTGGCGGATAGCGCAAACGAACATCTTTGCCTGCTGCCGTGAGGTCAAAGAAAAGCCCGTTCCGGTATGCCAGGAAACCGCCAACATTCAACACGCCGCCACCCGTCTGCGCAGTCAGCTTCTGGATTCTGACGCGGTCCTGCACGAACACCAAAGTGCCGTTGATGTGGCTGAGCCCGTTGGGCAAATCAAGAAAAGAGATGCCGGCATCCACCAGGTCTACCTGCCCGCTCATCTGCGGACGGGCCAAAGTGCCGCCAACATTTACCGTAAAATTTGCCGGGCCGTAGGCGATGATATTTGGGTTGTAGCCCTGCAGCAGCCGCAAATCCACGCGGCCCTTGGTGCGCAGGTCAAGCGAATGATCGCTGGAAAGCCGCATGCCGCCCTGCACATAAGCGTCTGTGTTCTCCCCAACCAGGTGAAACTGGTCCATGCGCGCATATTCTGTGTCCATGGAGAAATGCACCGGCCCATCGTTGTGTAGCTTGACATGCTCCAGTTCCGCTGAAAGCCGGTCCGCTTCGCCGTTAATCACCAGATCGCGCAGCCGGCGGAACGGACCGTGAATATCAATGGTGCCTGCAATGGACGAGTGGCCCGTGATCTGTCCCTGGAAGTACGCCCGAATGAGCGGATCAAAATCCAGATCAGCAAATTTCAATTTCATCTGACCGGGCCAGTCCCCGCGCAACTGAATATCGCCATCCATGTTCAGCGAGGAGCCTTCAAACTTCGAGCGTCCCTGCAGCAACATGTCTGCGCCGCGGGTCTCCGCCGTGATTTTCATGGTTCCCACTGTTTCCTGGTTCAACACCAGGTCCTTCAGGTTCAATTCGCCGTTCAGAACAGGCGCGTCTTCCCTGCCCGATCCGGTCACGTGAAATGCAGCTTTTCCGGCGATGCTAAGCCGCGGCAGATCGAACACATGCATCGCCGCCAGGTCTATATTTTCGCCGGTAAGATCAAAGTCAGAATAATCGGCGGCAAAGTTATGAGAAAACCGTCCAGTAAGGGTCGCGCCATCGTGTGCCAGGAAAAGATCGCTGAGTTGAATCGTGTTCGTAGCAATCTGCACCTGGCTGCGGAAAATCCGGAGACGCTCACCGTATGCCGTCAGCCCGCTGATCTGCACGCGGCCGCTTCCGCGCGGATTGGCCGGAGTGCCGGCAACATTCAGGTCCGTCACCAGAATTCCTGTGACGGGATAATTCAGCCCGAGCAGTGGCTCAAGCTCCTCTACCGGCGCATCCTGCAGATGCAATGCCAGACTGATCGAGCTGGTCTTCTCATCAATACGACCCTGGTGCAAAGCAGCACTGGTGGAAAAAGTAGCATTCGCTTTGCCGCGGCGGAGCACTCCGTTTTTCAGGGCAATGCTGGATGGAGAATAATTCAGATCGCCCACCAGTGAGTCCCAATGGATACGCTGCACTTGCTTTGCCTTCAGCGGAGGCGCCGCTGTGGCTTCGAGCACTTGCAGCGGCGAGGTCTCAGTATCGAAATTCTCCAGGCTTAAACGGCCATGGATTGTCAGCGCGTTGAACTTCCCAGATACGGAGCCGTTGAATGCAGCGTGGCCCTCAATCACAACCGGAATGCGTGTCCCCGGGCTCAGGGCCGCCAGCATGGGCCTGATTTCAGACAAGCTCGTGCAGTTCACTGAAACGTTGGCTTGCGCCTTGTCTGAGCCAAGCTGGCCGGTGGCGTTCACGCGGATCGCGCGCGTAGCCAAACTGAGGGCCGCCACGTCCAAAATGCGGGAATCGCCGCGGTAAGTTGCGCGCAACTGCCCGGTCAGCGGCATCTGCTGTGGCCCGGGATTCTGTGGTGGATTTACCTCCAGATTCATTTCTGCAACAGTTCGCTGAGGTGATCCGGTCCATGTGGCTTTGACAGTGCCTGAAATGCTTCCAACCGGGTCCAGCTTTCTAAGCGGTATTTCCGGTTCCGCTGTCGCGTTGACCAACCGGTTTGCCTCCACGCCGGAAAGGTGGAGGTTAAGAATTCCCTTCTGGGGCTTCGACCTGGCCTGCGTTCCTGTGGAATTCCAGTTGCTTACCTGCAAGTCACCGTTCACCGTTCCACCCAGGAGTTTGCCGCCAACTTTTGCGAGGAGAAGTTGGTCCTGATCGAGCGTGTATACGGCTGAACCATCCACATCTGATACGTGGAGTTCACTGTCTTTCCATTCCAGTTTTTTTACACTGATGTTGCCGCGGCTGAGATAACGGCTGCTCTGGTAATCCAGCGTTCCCTTGAGATCGGCGCGGCCGGCGCGAAGTTCCGGCGTTTCGCTTAGCTTACCTGCATCTGCCAGATCGAGTGAAGCCGCATATTGCAATTGCACTTCTGGATGGTTGTAATTCTTCAGCGTGCCGCTGGCCTGCAAGGTGGATCCCTGGCTGGCGATGCGCAATGACCGTATCTCCGCGTCATTGGTGCGCAGTAGCAGTTGCATGTCAACATCGCCGCGCCGGGCAGCCATGTTCCGCCATTTTGCAGAGGTGAGTGACATGGAGAGGTTGGCCTCATAGCCCCTCTCATCCGGTGAGTAGCTCACGCCGGTGGAAAGCCGGTCGCCGGTGAGAGCGAACGGAATCTGTTCCTGGTTCAGGAGCAGCACTCCATTGCTGACCTCAAGGTGAGTCACGCCAAGTTCGAACAGCCGCTGCGGAGATGAGGTTGCGCCAGCTTGCTGCTTTCGCGGCGCTGGCTGGTTCGTGGAGCCGTCAGGATACACAATGATGTGAACAATGGGATGATCAACAGAAACATTGCTGAGTGCGATCTGCCGCGAAAAAAGCGACACAATCCTGACGCTTACACCAATGCGATCAGCGTGAACATAAGGCGCTTCGCCGGGCGATTCAAGACCATGAATGGTAAGCCCTCTCGCCTCAATGTGCAGAGAAGTCCACTTCCAGTCCAGCGATTGCAGTTCTACCCTGCCGCCAGTCATGTTTTCAAGTTGTGCCACCACCTTGTTCCGAACACTTTGCCGGAAAGAATCACTATTCAGGTAGAGAGCGGCCGCAACCAAAAAGAGCAAAAGGATGACACCAGCGCCCGCAAGCACTTTCCACAAACGCTTTTTCTTGCCTGGCGGGGCTGCAACTACGGTGCTCACGGTCGCGCCTCGTGGGATTCGCTACCGCTGCCAATCATTCTCTCGATATGAGCCTGCCCGCGCAGTGTGTCCATCCAGCGCGCAAGCATTTCATCAATGCCCTGCTCCACCAGGATCTGCTCGATCTTCTGTGAGACGTCATTGAGCGGCGGCGGCGCGGCGCCCTGGGCCTTAAGTTGGGGCAGAAGCTTCTCGTTGTAATAAGTTTCAATAGCGCTGCGATCCACTCTCACCAGACCGCGAAAACGCATATCGATCAGGCGCAGGATCCGCATCTGCGATTTGAGATTTTCTTCCACATCCTGCTGAGTCAATCCGTAATCATTCAGTGTGTTGCGCCAGCCCTCTTCAGTCTGTGCGCCGGGAAGCTGCCGGCGAATTTCTGTCACTTTGTCCGCAAGATCCTGGGGCTCGGGATCCAGCATTTCTGTGCGAACAGCCTGCTGATCCAGAAGAGAGCGGTCGATCAAGCGGTCGAGAGTCGCCATCCTGTCAGCTTCAGTAGCTTTGTCAAGGGGTTTGCCCGCCATCAGGAACTCGAGCCGCACAGCCTGGTCCAATTCGCTTTCCAGGATCACGCGCTTGTTCACCACGGCAACCATGCGGTCCACTACCTGGGAAGAACAAGCGGTGGCAATGGCCAGCACGAATACGAGTTGGAAACGCAGCCGCATCAGAAAGTCTGCCCGATATTGAAAAAGATATTGAACCTGCGCAGCACGTCGGCGCGTGGCAGCGTGCCGTCCGTGGGCGCCGTAATCGGGAAAGCGGGCGGATTCAAATTGTAGCCCACATCCAGACTCACTGGCCCAACAGGAGTCCGGTAGCGAATTCCAGCGCCGACCGCATGTGAGACATAATCAAAATTGCAGATCGTCGTTGTGGGGCTCAGGCAAGCGCTGCGGTCCTGTTGCGTATACCGGAAGAGATTGTGGACCATCTCTATGGGCGTGGTGAAGACGTTGCCCATGTCGTGAAACAGTACAGCGCTCAGATTGTTGCCAACGTAGGGAAACGGAAGCGGCGGAGTTCGCAGTTCAAAATTATTGATGAACAGCGCTTCCCCGCCCAGAGGGAAACCCGTTGTGAGGTCGCGCGGACCCGCCTGGTTGATACCGAAACCGCGATGCGTGGTACTCCCTCCCGCAAGGAAGCGTTCAGGAAGAGGAATGAACGATGTAGGTGCTGGAGCTCCCGGCCCGGGAGCAGCAATGGCAGCACTGGTGCTGCCGAAAGGCTCTTCAATGCCAATGCGGGTTGAGCGGGCAAAAACCCAGCGGCGTTTGTGAAAAGGATAGTACGTGGAATTCTGAGCTACCAGCCGCGTAAAACTGGGCTCCGAACCAAAGGCCTCGGCGGCGACACCGATATCAAAAGTGGTGAATGAACCTTTGCGTGATTCAATCGGATTATCACGCGTATCGCGAAGATAGGTGAAATCCGGCATGCCAACGCGCACGGGCTGCGAGAAGACCGGGACCAGATTAGGATCGATGACCAGGTTCGTTGTGCTGACGCGGCGGTAAATAAGCCGGTAAAGCAACGTGGTGGCCCTGTCAATTTCCTGCTTGATCTGGGCTGAGCCTTCCAATCGTTTGGCGGTAAACGTTTTTACGTCGTTCGTCTGCTCATAGAATGCGGTCAGGTTCAGTGAGAGATGCTCAAAATCAAACCAGCGCGGCGCTTCGTAACCAATCAGTCCCAGCTTTTCCAGGTTGCCATAGCGGGTCTTCAACGTAACGGTGTGGTCGCGCCCGCGGAAGTTCAGCCGCGTGATGTCAAATGAAACTCGCGGGCTGATGCCTGTCTTGCCTTGTGGGTTCGTGGTCCCGGTGGGCTGGCCGGTCTGCACCTCAAGCCCTACACCGTAATTGAACGTATAGCGCTTGGCCTCAGAAACCTGAAAATTGATGTTTTTGTGCGTCGTGTCACCGTCAGGATTTTGCACGGCCATGTTGACTTCATTGAAAATTCCCAAATCATAGAGGCGACGCTGCGAGTCCAGCATCTGCTGCTGGCTGAGTGGTCCGTTGGGCTGGACCTTCATTTCGCGTTGCACCACAAAACCCTTTGTGTAATGCAAGCCGGAATAAAGCACTTTGTCGACAAAGATTTGCGGGCCTTCCGTGATCTTATAAGTCACATCAACTTTATGGGGATCCTGCGACTCCGGCACGGTCTGATACTCAAAGTGCATCTGCGGGAAACCACGGTTGAAGTAGCCGTCGGTGACCTCCGTCTGATCGTTAACAATCATGGTATCCGAATAGGGCTGGCCTTCACTGGCTGAGATCATGGTCCGGATATCATCACTGGAGACCGCAGAATTGCCTTGAATGGTGAGATTCCCAACAGTCGTCTGCTGGCCTTCCTCAATATTCACTGTGACCTTCAGGCTTCCCTTTTTGCCCTCATAGTTGTCCGTCACTTGAGGGGTCACCCTGGCGTCGCGAAATCCGTTGTTGCCATAAAGAGTCTGGATCGCTTCCACATCGCGGGCCAGCATGGACTGGCTGAAAGTCCCCCAAAGCAGCAGTCCTCCGGCAGGCTGGAGTGACATGCGCTCTCGGATCTCGTCCCGACTGAAATAGTGATTGCCGTTGATCGCCAGTTCCACAAACTTGTGCCGCTCATTGCGTTGAATGGAGTAAACCACTTCACGGCGGTCGTTGGCCGGCTGAAGCTGGTTGTAGCTGACCCTTACGTCAAAGTAACCCTGACTTTGAAAATAGTCGCGGATATTGCGCGCACCTTCGTTGAGCAGGTCGTCGTCCACGGCGTTTTCTTCGTAGATAGGAACAAACTTCTTGATCTTGCCTTCCCGGAGCTTCGCGCCTTCCAGTCGAACATCCACTACTGGCCCGCGATTGATATCAAATGTGTAATCCACTGTGTTAATTTCAGGATGGTAATTGCGTTCAGTCATTACCACCTGGGCTTCAAGCCGCTTTTCCCCCTGGTAATGCTTGCGGAGCTTTTGCAGCGCACGCGTAATACGATCGGCAGTGACTTGCCTGCCGGTGTGAAGGCCGGAGATATCGCTAACACGCTCCGGCGAGAGTCCCGAATCGCCCGTAACCTTTATCACTCCTACGTGCGCCGCCCTCCCTTTGTTGACAACGAACTGGATCTTCACCTCCTGATTGCGTGAGTCCCATTCATAAAACGGCTGGATCGTCCCCTTGTAATATCCGCTCTCCTGCAGCGTCCGCTGCATATGCTGGATCCCGTCCTGCACTTTCTCATCGGTAAACATCTCGCCCAAGACCAGCTTGCTGGCGGTGACGAGCTGGCTGTCTGTGGGACGGGTGGTTGAGCCCTCAGAATTCAGCGACCCGATGAAGTAGTTCTCTTGGGTGGTGAAGGTGAGTGCAACCGCCGTAGGGCCATTGTGGTGGGCTTCTACCTGGATCTCAGAAAACCGGCCGGTATCGTAAAGCGCCTGGACCGACTCCCGGACCTTGTACTTGTCCAGGGTCTCGTTGATTTTTTGCGGCAGGTTCTGAACCAACCACTCAGGATGTTCCACCGCTTCACTCTTGATCTGAATGTCAGTGACTTTCAACCCCTGTAAGGCATTGAGCCCCTGCGGCGCATGCGTGGCGGACTGGATGGGCGCAGAATTCGGCGATTGCTGCGCGGACGTGCTCGGCTGCTGCTGGGCAGCGCAGACGGCGAACCACAACACGAAGGCCAGGCATGGTGGTCGGAAACGCGCCAAGAATTGCCTCTTGTGAATTTTTCGTGCTTTATCTACTTTGATGTCAGTAGCTTACACCTTATATTGCACAGCAGAAGCTCTCCTAAGGTACAAGCCTGAACCCTTTCCCGTTGGCTACTTGCAATCAGCCAAACTCCTATAATAAACAGCGAATGGAATTCGCGGACCGATATTCGCGCCAGGTACTCTTTCCAGGAATAGGCCCGACTGGACAAGCCAAGTTGCGAGAGTCGCGGGTTGCGGTGGTCGGTTGCGGCGCCACCGGAACCTGCGTCACGTCCCTGCTGGCGAGAGCTGGAGTTGGTCACCTCAAGATCATTGATCGTGATTACGTTGAGCCCAGCAACCTGCAGCGACAGAGCTTGTTCGACGAAGCCGATGCCGCAGACTCCCTGCCCAAGGCGGTAGCGGCCGCGCACAAGATCGCTGCATTCAATTCTGAGGTGGAGGTCGCTGCGGAAGTAGCTGATCTTACGCCGGAAAACGCCGAATCATTGCTGAGTTCAACCGACCTGATCCTGGATGCAACCGACAACTTCGAGACTCGATATTTGATTAATGACTTCGCTGTGAAAAACGGCAGGCCCTGGATCTATGCTGCTGCGGTTGCCGCCTATGCCGTAACCATGAACATTATTCCGGGTGAAACGGCTTGCCTTTCCTGCGTCTTCCCGACTTCGCCGGAGGGCACGGTGGAAACCTGCGACACAGCGGGAATCCTGAACAGCGCGGTGAACCTGGTGGGCTCGATTGAGGCCACTGAAGCCATTAAGTTTCTGGTAGGAGCGCGAGACAAGCTGCGGCGAACGCTGCTCTCATTTGACGTTTGGGGCAATGAGAACGCTGAAATATCAGCGGCCAAGCCGCGCGCTGGATGCCAGACCTGCCAGCAGCATGATTTTGTCCATCTTGCCGGACAGAGGCGCCCTCAGATTACGATGTGCGGCAGGAATTCGGTCCAGATTCATGAGCGAAACCGGCCAGTCGATTTCAGTGAGATGCGTTCCCGGCTTGAGCCCCACGGGACAGTCAAACACAATGATTTTGTGCTGAAATTCTGGCGCGATCCCTACGAACTCACCCTGTTTCCCGACGGGCGCGCCATTATCAAGGGCACGACGGATACCGGCGTTGCTCGCAGCTTGTATGCCAGGTTTATCGGGAGCTGATCTCTGAAATCTCGAGCGAAGCGAGGGATCCCTACACTATCAATTCCCGCTGAATTCCTGTATCTGTCCAACGATTCCCCACTTGGGGATTTCATAAGCCCAGGCGAATACTTAACACTCTCTGGCAACAGCGGCCATTCCAAGACAATCCAAGGTAAGTAGGTGCAGGAGTGTCCTATGTTATCCAGGATTCTGTTGGCTTTGACTCTGGCAGCGCCGATGACTCTGTTGGCGCAATACGCAACCATTGGCCCTAACGGCCAGGTAACAACTGCGGGAAGCGTCGTAGTGATGGGAAATGGCGGTGGCCCCATTTTGAGCACACCCAACATGACCTTTGGCGCAACGCAATCGACCGCTGGTATTTCGCTTTCTGACCACGCTGGCATCAGCAATACAGCACCCGTCAACCCGGCAATTCCCAGCACATCAGAAAGCTACCCCCTTTACAGCAACACCAACGCGGCAGGCATGGGAGCGCAACCTGCCATGACCGAGGGAGTGGCGGCGCCTGCGACGGGACGATTGATCAATGATATTCAGCCCTCGTCCTTTGGGGGCGCGGCTTACGTGAGCGGCGCTCCAGCAGGAGCCGTGGCTGGAACCGGGGCCGGCCCGAGAAACACGACAAGCCTGGGAGAGATTGCAGCCAAATACAAAGCAGCGCGTCCCCAGAACATTCGCACTTACACCAATGCTGACGCTGAGCGGCTCAACGGTTCCATGAATGTGCACGGAGCCAATGTAGAGCCTATATCTGCCAGTAATACTGCACCCGCGACGACTGCCCCTCCAGTAACACAGCCCGCCACAACGGCCGCACCACCTGTGATGAGCAATGAGAGACCTTCGCCCGGCACACCAGCGACAAACGCGCAATCGGGACAGGCTTCACAGGCTACGGCCCAGAATGAAGGCCAAAGTGCGACTACACCACAGGTGAAGAAAAACCCAGCGCAGAACAACGGCGAGGAGGACAATACCCGGCTGCCGGCCAGTTCCACGTTGCTGCCGCTATTTGGTGTTCTTGGTCTGGCAAGCGGCGCCGCCGGGCTATGGCTTAAGAAGTACCGCGGAAATTGATTCTCTCCTGAACAATGAGACGGCCTGAGCATGGCAACGCGTGCTCAGGCCATTTTTACTGGATGTTTCTCGCCGCTATTTTTCCACGGGTTTTTCGAACAGCTTGGGATCCACCGTGGGATTCAGTTGCAAATCTGTCACAGTAACCGAAGCAGCCGGTGTTCCATTACTGGTGACTTCCTGATGGAAGGGCAGGGTTATGCCATCCACCGTTTTCCAGTCTGACTGGTCAACAACGTTGGTGGCCGGCCCCTGCTGGGTGTTGGCCTGAAACTCCGCCCGCAAAACGTGACCGCTCGCGGGATCCACATACCAGCGCACCTGCTGTGAGCCTTCATGAATGTCAAGGATTGCAGCCTGCACATTCCCGACTTTTTCATTCCCCGCGGCAGTAAAAGTGAACTGAGGATCGTCAGCGTGCTGAGCCACGTACCATATCTCGCGCTGAAGGCTGTTGAGGCTGTCTTTTTTCTGCGTCTCCGGCATGGGACGCACGCCCATGGCTCCCATGGACATGAAACTGTCATTCGGCGATGCCACCATCACCATCTCGCCTTGCGGCGTGGTGATGACGGTGCGAACCTTGTCCGGCACAACCAACGTGGACTCTGTTTCCAGAGAAATACCCTGCTCTTTCAAGTCCAGCTTGGCCTTGCGGCGAAGCGCCTTGATCGACTTAAGTTTGGCCTCGCCTCCCGCCGCGTCGATCACTTTGGACAGCAGCGCCTTGCCTTGAGGATTGGACGCGGCAGGGGCAGGCGGAGCAGAACTGGCTCCAGGCTCGGGAATACTGATGTCAACCGTGGTGACTTTCCCGAAGGTGTCAAGCTGCTTATCGAAATCCTCAGACTTGCCGACCACGAGTACGGCAAATTTGTCTTTGACCAGGTACTTCCTGGCCACACGGTCCACATCTGCCGCAGTGACCTTCTCTACGCCTTTCTGGTAGCGCTCGAGAAAATCTGCGGGATACCCATACAGCTCGTATGTCATGCGCTCCTGCATGACCTTTTCTTTGGAATCGAATTCAAAGATAAATGAATTCAGGATGGCATCCTTGCCGCGCTGCAATTCCACCGGAGTTACCGGCTTGGTGTGCATCAGGTCGATTTCGTTATAAAGACCTTCCACCGCCGCTGCCGTGGTACCGCTCTTGGTGCCGATCTGCAGGCTCGCCAGTCCGCGATGATCGTAGGGCGCGGAAATTCCGCCGCCGACCGAGTACGCGAGGCCGGCCTTGGTGCGCAGGTCGGTAAACAGGCGCGAAGAAAACCCGCCACCAAAGACTTCATTCATAACTTCGATCGCATAGAAGTCAGGATCATCGCGGCGAATTCCTGGAGCCTCCATGCGGACTTCGCTCTGGTTCACATCATTTTTCTCGACGAAATAAATCCCTGGCTTGGCCGGATCAATGGCGGCTTTGACGTCCTGGTATGGAGCGCCTTTGGGCCAGCTATCGAACGCGGCGTGAAGCTTGGCTTCCATGGCGGCGGAATCAAAATCTCCGGTGATGCCGAAAACGATGTTGTTGGGGTGAACGTATTTGGCGTGCCAGTCGACCAGGTCCTGGCGCGTCACCGCGGCAACGGTGGAGTACTCGGCGACTCGAGCATACGGACTGTCTGCGCCGTAACCAAGCTTGGCTGCCTCGCGGCCGGCAATCTGGTTGAGGTCATCATTGCGACGCGCGATGCCAGTTTTGATATTGTTCTTGGCCAGCTCGATCTTTTCCTGGCGAAATTCAGGATTGCGCAGCACGTCGTTAAAGATGTTGAAGACGAAATCGAAATCACCCTTCAGGCAGGACAGCCGGGCCGAGGTAAAATCAAGCCCTCCGCCTGTCTCCACGCGGGCTGCTCGCGCTTCCAATTCATCATCCAGCTGGTCCCCGGTTTTGTTTTTAGTGCCGCCGGTGCGCCATGAGCCGCCGTAGATGGAAACCAGCCCTATCTTATTTGCAGGTTCAATCTTGGAACCGCCTTTAATGTAAGCCACCGCCTCTATCAGAGGCAGCTCATGGTCTTCCTGCAGGAAGATGACCATGCCGTTTGCCAACTCAATTCGTTTGGGAAGCTGGGGATGGAACTCCGGCAAAGGCGGTTTTTTCATCGCCTTGATATCTGCCGCTGCCGAGTCTTCCTGCTGAACGCCGGGGGGCGTCCTTTTTTCCGGGGGTGCAACCTGCGTCTGCACAGATGATTTCTGTTTCGCAGCAGCAGTGCTGGATTTAGTTGACGTCGTTCCCTGAGCAAACGACACCGACACAGCCGCAAACAAAAAGGCGACGCCGACTAGGGAGGATTTGAATTGCTTTGCGCTCATTAGTGCGTCTCCTTGGCCTGGGGCTTCTGGGTGCTTTCATTGCTTGCTGCCGGTTTGGGCGCCGGCTTGTTTTCGATCTTGGCTACGGTGCGGTTCGATTCCACAAAGACCTTGTTGGCCACGCGGCGTATATCTGCTTTGGTCACTTTGTCCAGCCGGTCGACATTGCGAAACAGTTCCCGCCAATCGCCGTAATTGGTTTGGAAGTAGGCAAGCTGCTCGGCCAAACCTCCGTTATCAGCAAGGCCGCGAATCAGGTTGGCCTTGGCCCGCGTCTTCACCATGGCGAGTTCTTCATCGCTGACGTCCTGTGTCTTCAACCGATCAATCTCCTGGTGTATCGCCTGGGCAAGTTCGTCGGGATTGTGTCCTGGAACCGGCACAGCAAAGAATGCAAACAGGCTGGGATATTTGCTTCCCGGAAAACCGCTGAAGCCGGCGGCCACGGCGGCAATCTTCTTGTCGCGAACCAGAGAACGGTACAAGCGTGAGGTGCGGCCTTCTGACATTAGATCAGAGATCACGTCGTAAACCGCGTCGTCTGGATCGTGGATGTCTGGCCGATGATAGCCCTCAAGGTAAATGGGCTGCGAGTTTTCCCGCAGGATCACTTCACGTTCAGCAAACTGCTGCGGTTCAACCGTGGTAAGGGGCTCTGGCTTGGGGCCGGCGGGGATGGTCCCAAAATACTTCTCGATAATGGGGAACACCTGCGCCGGCTTTAGGTCCCCTACCAGCGCGATC
>DATEJX010000048.1:0-9993 GCA_035277785.1 Candidatus Angelobacter sp.
CCCACTGCCGAACTCTCTTTTGCATCAAAATATCTTGCGGAGGACCAGACATACTTCGGTAAGGTCGCCGGGAGCTACCTTGGAGAAGGCGTCAAATACCATCCTTTTAGTTTGTGTCACTCGTAAGCTTGCTGAAGCTCAACGCACGCTTCTGGAGGAGCATGGCCATCGCGTACTGGTTGCAGGAGACCTCCGCGAACTTGGTCGGATCTCAAGAGATACTTACCTGACTTGCGCCATTCTGGGCGAAGACATAGGGGACAGCATGAAGCATGCTATTGCAACGCAGCTGTCCGAGCACTTTGCGGCAATTCCCATTCTGGAGGAGTACATTGTCGCCCCGGTTCTCCCGGATGCCGAACACATCCTGGCTGAACAGCCCGCCGCCCTGTTAGCCGCCATTGACGATCTTTTGCTTCCCCATGGGCAGCGGTACACAGCATATCTGGAAAAGAAAGCGCGCATACTGAGGGAGAGAGTGCGAGAGGCGCGTGAAACAGCAAAATACATCACCGGGCAAAGCCGCCAGACGCGCTCTTACTTGAAGAGGGAAAGGGAGCAGAAAAAACAAAACGAAAAGCATAGGGCATAGTTGCGCGTGCACCAAAACTAAATTCCCCAACCCAGTCAATCGAGCGGCTGTTTAAAGATTGCAGCAACCCTTTGGAGAAGCTCATCAGGATCGTCAGAGAGCGCATGATGCTTCGCAGCATCCACTGGAGCTTCGCCGCTGCGCCGCAAGCTTAGTATCGGAGCCTTGCAATGCTGCCGGAATGTTTCAATCAGCTTTTCCTGATCCAGACGCGGGACAGTATGCCCCAGGAGTAACAGATCAAATTCGCCCTGCTCGCACTGGACTACAGCTTCCATAACCTAGAGCAGATACCACCTCATAGCCCCGCTGTTCCAGAAGCATCTGACGGGTGAGCAATAACGGCTCCTGGTAGGAAATCGACAGAATACGGGGCATACGGCGAGGTATTGTTTTTCAGTAACTCCGGGTTCGTCAATAGCCAGCCTTTCCCTTCTGCGGCTGAACCGGGGTCAGGCAGAGTACCCTTTGCGAGCTGAGCTAAAGACGCACAAAAAAATCCAGCGATACACGCCTATTTTCCCAAGCCCGTCTTTATAATGTTGCACGAGCCGGAACGCTTGCACGTCCCGAAAGATGGAGGCTGCATGCTCCATAACTGCCGATCCGAGCTTGATCGACCCAGGTCTGAAGTCAAGCCAGTCCGCCGCGCGCAGTGGGCAGCGGAATGCGCGGTCCCCGCTCCAGTTCCCCTCTTCCAATCCAGGAAAAGACACCGCTCCGGCGGCATGTACGAACTCGCCCGCCGGCGGCGGTTCTGGAGTCATGGGCGCTCCGAATCAGCAGTTTGGTAACAGCTCTGAGAAAGGAGTACATCGTGAGTCACCAACAAGTTGCAAGACCTGAACCAATTCTGAGTTACAGAGATGTAGTAGTGAATGTTTTCGACCGCCTACATAAGGTCTCCTGGCCTGTATTTATCCAGAACGACTTCTGGCACACCGCCAACACGCTTGACACCTGCGTTGATCTAATTATCGAAGGCTCAAAACATTGGGACGTTTCAGCCTCGCGCAAAACAGTGCAGGACATGATTCAGGAAAGCTATGACTATTTCTGGCAGGTCTACAAGGACCAGAACGAACCGCCGGGAAAAGACAGTCCCAAGGTCTGGTGGGACGATTACGGATGGTGGGGCATCACATTTACAAAGATCCACCAGAACTTCACTGCAATTTTTGAAGGATCGAAGCCCAGGATAACCAAAGAAGATTGCCTGAAAGTTGCTCGCACGTGCTGGAGTACGCTTGGCGGCTATTCGGAAAAAGTAAATCGCTCAGTTCAGCCGCCGCGGAAAGGCCCCGTTGCGGGTGGCTGTTGGAACCATCCTCCTGAGGACGGCGGGATACAGAACACGGTGACCAACGGCTTATTTCTAGTGCTCTCTGCGCGTCTTTATCGCAGCAGCAACGAGAAAGACGTTCTGCAGGCAGCCGCCGCCCAGTATCTCTGGTTCAGGAACTGGTTTGTCAATTACTTCCAAAAGCAAAATGAATGTCCGCTTCCCGGCAAACAGCAGGGACTCTTTCGTTGTTTGGAGCGCAGTGGCGCGGCCAAGCTCATCGTGGTCTATGAACGCGCGATTGACCCGGCGAATCCCGGCTACAATCAGGGAAATCCTCCTTTCGTCGATGGACAGTTATGGGCAGGCGATCAGGGATTGCTTTTAGGCGGTTTGGCTGCAGTCCTCGATATTCGAGAGCAACTCCGAACCGTTGACATCATCAAACAGCAGGACCCTGATTTTCCAGAAAACGCAACAAAAATCGCCCTCTGGGTTGCAAACGGAATCAGTTGGCTGTTCGACCCCACACTTGTACTCCACGAGGCGCCGCTCAATGGTAAATTTCGAACCGATTTTGCCGCCGACATGGCCACCGGTAAGGGCGTGATGATGCGGTACCTGGATTACGCAATGACCAGAGTAGGGTTGAACGGCAAATCCTATATCACTCATAGCGCTGCGTCGGTGATACAAACCAGAAGTGACGCCTATGATTTGAACTTCCAGTGGAACACTAGAACCGATACCCGGATCGGAACGAACGAAAGCAACGTAGAAAAGACTGACGGCAGGTTCCAGCCCACGGCGCAGTCGGCCGGCCTGGACGCGCTGAACGCAGCAATCCAATACCTGCATGAGTGAACGTCCCCGTCGCGGTCAGCGCCGGAATCCAACGGTATGCATGAGGGCGCCCTGGGCGGCGCCCTCACGGCGCTCATGAGTGATCCCTCATGCAAGCGCACGGTTCTCCAATAGGTTGCATGCTTTTTCTCAGAACCCAGAGTTGTCCAGCTCTCGATTTCTTACAACCTGCTGGTTAGGCCACCGCTTCCAATCGGGGTAAGAGAGAAAAACTCGCCGAGGTGACGAGATGCTTTGGACGATTTTTGTAATTCTGCTGGTGCTGTGGCTGCTGGGTGTTGTGAGCAGCTATACCATGGGCGGATTCATCCACATACTGCTGGTTCTGGCGGTCATCGCCCTGATTTTCCAGCTGATCAGCGGACGGCGAACGGTAGTCTGAGAACCTGCCAAATACACCGATCCAACAACCCATAAGTGAAGGTGTGCGCATAGCACGCATCGGAGGAGGACTTTATGGATAAAGACAGAATCAAGGGCAAGGCGGAAGATATTGCCGGTCGCATTAAACGGCAGACTGGCGAATGGACCGGCGATGAAAAGACCCAGGCTGAAGGCGCTGCCGATCAGCTTAAGGGTAAAGCCCGTAACGCAATGGGGAAAGTGAAAGACGCAGCCCGGGACGCCGCAGACGATATACGCAAGAAAGATGAGGAGCGGCGGGACGAGGATCTGAATCGGGACAAGAACGCAGCATAGAACAATTGCACATCACTCCAGGGAAGGAAGAAGGCGCTTTGATTGTGCCCGGATGAAATTGCCGGCATAAAAAAGGCGCCTTTTTTCAGCGCCCTTTTCTTACACAACTTCAACCAGGAGATTTCCGGCCTTATCGGCCTGGAAGGATAAACCCGGCGGAATCACGGTAGTTGCGCTGTATTCAGTTACAATCGCCGGACCACGATATCTCTTTCGCGCCGCCAGCGCTGCGCGAGGCAGGATCGCTGTCTGCACCTGTCTCCCGCTAAACCAGACACGCGTCTCCCTTTCTTGCAGCTTTGCCGGAGGCTCTTCCACTTTCATCCCCGTCAGTTGTTCCGGCGACGCAATCTTGCCTCGCATGCGCAGTGTCACGATCTCTACTTCGCGCTCCGGGCTGCTGTAGCCATAGCGCCGCTTGTGTTCGGCGTGGAAGCGGTCCAGCACGTCCTTCCCATGATGCAGGTTAATTTCATAGCCCTGGCCGCGATAGCGCAGATCGATACTCGGCTCCCACACGACTCTTCCCTTCCACTCTTCTTTCTTCAGCTCAGCCGAAATTTCCCGCTGCAGCTCAGAGTAGATCTCCTGCAGCCGCTTCTGTGGCGCCTCACCAGCGCGCAAAAGCACGGTCCGTGAATGGTCTTTGACCACGTCACTGATCAGGATGCCCAGCGCAGACAATGCTCCGGGATAAACCGGCACAATGACGCGCGGAATGCGAAGAGACTGCGCCAGTTCACAGGCATGCATCGCACCTGCGCCTCCAAACGCCACCAGCGCAAACTGGCGAGGATCGTGGCCGCGTTCAATCGACACCACGCGCAGGGCCTTTTCCATGTTCGCGTTGACTACGCGCACTACACCTGCGGCAAACTCTTCCAGACTCAGCCGGCTTCTCTGCTGCTTCAGCCAACGCTGCACCAGCGTGCGCGTGCGGGCAAGATCAAGCTGGAACTCACCACCCAGAAACTGGTCCGCAGGAAGCCTCCCCAGCAACAAGTTGGCATCTGTGACCGTTGGCAGCTCTCCCTTGCCATAGCAGATCGGGCCAGGATCCGCACCTGCTGATTCCGGTCCTACGCGTAAAGCGCCACCAGCATCAAATCGAGCTACTGACCCGCCCCCCGCGCCCACAGTGTGAATATCAAGCACAGGCACACCAACCGGCAGGCCGGCGACATCGGCCTCATTCGTAGCTGCCAGGCGACCATCCACCAGAGCTACGTCCGTGGAAGTTCCACCCATATCAAATGTGATCAGGCGGGTGAACCCGCTGCGCTCTGCCGCGGCTGCTGCTCCCACCACGCCTCCCGCGGGCCCGGAAAGCACTGTACGTACTGGCTGTTGGGCGGCCGTGGAAAGGGCTGTGATTCCGCCGCTTGATTGCATGACAAAGATTCTCGCCTTTGTGCCCGGGCTGCGTTCGGTCAAACGCTGTTCGAGTTTTTTGAGATAGGTTTCCATCACCGGCTGCAGGTAAGCGTTAACCACCACTGTACTGGCGCGCTCATATTCGCGAAACTCGGGCAGGATCCGGTGGGAGAGAGAAACAGGGACGTTCAACTCAGCCAGAGCTTCCGCCACTGCGCGTTCGTTTTGCGGATTGGCAAAAGAAAAAAGCAGCGAGACAGCAATCGCCTGCGGCCTGCTGGCCAAAAGTTCAATCTTCAGAGCATTCAACTCCGCCTTTTCGGGCGCAGCAAGAATCTCTCCTTCGGCAGAAACACGCTCATGCACTCCAAAGCGGAGTTCCGGAAGCACCAGAGCCGGATCCTTCTCAAAGAAGAAATCGTAGAGCTTGGGCCGGTTCTGCCTTCCTATTTCGATCGAGTCCTCAAAGCCTTCGGTGGTAATGAATGCCACTCTCGCGCCTTTGCGTTGCAGCAGAGTGTTAGTACCCACGGTGGTCCCATGCAGCACAGTCACTTGTGCGCCAGGGGCGGCAATCTTTTCTACAGCCGCGGCAATCGCTTGTGACGGATCACCAGGGGTTGAAAAGACTTTCAGGATCCGCAATTTGTTGCCTTCCAGCCAAAGGCAATCCGTGAATGTTCCACCACTATCAATTGCTATGCGGAGGTGCTGGTTTGGAGTGCGGGGCATGAAATCTCAAGCAGAACCGTGGATTGTAACATCCTGACAGGCCCCACCTGATCCCCAGCGAAGTGAGACATTCCTATCCGTACAAGTGCCCGCGCTTCCAGCGGCTGTCATTCGTAGCGCAGAGCGCGATTCGGGTCCACGCGTCCGGCGCGGCGAGCGGGCAGATAATTGGCCATAAAGCTGATCCCGACCAACACCAGCACTGCTATAACGTAGATCTCCGGCTGCAGAGGATGGACGCCAAACAAGAGCGAGGAGATCATGCGTCCGAGCAGTGGTGCGGCAAGACATCCGGCCACAAGTCCGCCCAGAACAGGCTGCATACCGTCACGTATGACAATTCTCACCAGGTCCGCCGTGGTTGCTCCCAGAGCGGCACGAATGCCCAGTTCTTTGGTGCGTTGAGAGACAGTGTAGGAAGCCACACCATAAACTCCAATAGCGGCCAGGCCAAGGGCGAGAAGAGCAAAGCTGGCGATGAGAGCGGCAGCAAAGCGTCTGTCGGTCAAAGAATCGCTCACAACTTCATGCATGGGCATTACGCCGGATACGGGCAGATTGGGATCCACGGACTGCACGGCATTCGTGATGTTATTTCCTATTGCCGCAGGATCCCCGGTACCTTTCACCATCACTCGGTACAATCGGCCCGAAATCTGGTACATGTTGGCGTAAATATGCGGTACGTTCGGCTCATCCAGTGACTCGAATTTCATGTTGTTGACGATACCCGCCACGGTCATCCAGGGAGGAGCCTGCAGCTTTCCGTTGAAGAAGATGTCCCGGCCAAACCGCAAACGATGCCCTACTGGATCCTGCCCCGGCCAGAGAGCCCGTGCAGCAGCTTCATCCACCATCACTACCGTAGGCGATTTCAAATCGTCATCTTCCTGCAGCATGCGGCCACGCACCAGGGTCGCACCCAGCGTGCGGAAGAATTCCGGCGAGACAAGAACCATTGATGCTGTCGGCAGATCGGTTTGTTCAGTACGCCCTTCCACGCGAAATCCCTGCTGGAAGAGCTGCGAGCGCAGCGGAAGAGCGGTGGAAACGGCTGCTGAGTCAACGCCGGGAATCTGATGCAAACGCCGCAGCACTTCGCGAACAAATGCTGCACGCTGCTCGTTGCTTTGATAAACGTCAGTCTTTGGATCATTCGGAACCGGAAGCCAGAATGTGGCCGTAAGCACCTGATTGGCGCTGAATCCCGGATTCACGCGGAGAAGGTCCCAGAAGGTACGCAATAGCAGGCCGGCCGCCACCACTAGAACAAGAGAGAGCGCAACTTCGGCTCCCACCAGCAGCTTTCGCAGTTGCCGTGATTGAACCGTGCCGTCCCCGCTGCGTGCTTCCTCCTTGAGCGCATCTGTATTGGCTCGGGAGCTTTGAAGAGCTGGCACCAACCCGAAGAGAATACCGGTGACAATCGCGAGTCCGGTGGAAAAAAGAAGAACAGGCGCATTGATTCTGATCTCGCCAACGTGAGCAAGCTGGTTCGGCAACAGCGCCACCAGTGACCGTTCTCCGAGGAGAGCCAGCGCCGTGCCCAGCACTGCGGCTGCCAAACTGAGAACTGCCGATTCTGTAAGGAGCTGCCGGACGAGACGTCTTCGACTGGCACCAAGCGCAGCACGGACAGCCATCTCCCTGCGCCTGCCGGAAGCCCTGGCGAGCAGAAGTCCGGCGACGTTTACGCACGCAATCAGAAGAATGACGGCCACAGCCAGCAACATGGAAAGCAAGAGAGTTTGTGATTTTCCGACCACAACCTCCTTCAGCGGGTTGAGCTCCAGATTCCACGCTGCTGTCGCTGGATAATCTGCCCCGTATTGTTTGCGCAGATCACCCACAAGAATTTGAAGTCTGCTCTGCGCCTGTTCCACAGTAATCCCGGGTTTCAGCCGCCCCACGATCCCCGGAAGAACACGGACGCTGCGTGCAGGCGCTGGAAATGGGTTGGCGCGGAAGCCCGCCGTCACCCAGATATCAATGGGCTGTGCGCTGGCGGGAGCAGGATGGTGGAAGTCTGGAGGCGCCACGCCCACAATGGTGTAGAGATCGTTGTCAAGCCGAAGCTTCCGCCCCAGGATGGAGCGATCACCACCGAACTCACGATGCCAGATGCCATCACTGATAACCGCGGCTTCGGCAAAGCCTTCAGCCACATCGCGGGAATCAATCAGGCGTCCGAGTTGAGGATGAACGCCAAGCAATTCAAAGTAGTTGGGGCTGATCCCGAGAATATCGATGCGTTCCGGGCGTTCTCCTCCGGTCAAGTTGGCAGGCGCCGGCCACACCACGGAAACGGCGCTGAAGATCCCAGCGCGGTCACGCAAGTCTTCGAATTCGGGATAAGAGAACCCAATGTTCCGCGCTCCCAAGCCGCGCAGATCCGCCCGCAGTTGTACCAGCTGCCCAGGATGATGAAAGGGCAGCGGCCGCAGAAGAACTGCGTTGATAATGCTGAAAATTGCCGTATTCGCCCCGATTCCCAGGGCCAGCGTTAACAAGGCAATAATGGCAAAGGAGCGTGCTTTCAACATTGCGCGCACAGCGAAGCGAATATCTTGCCACATTCTCATTTTTCTCCCGGGCGCCCCGGAAAGCGGAGCTGCATCAGCAGCAAGTGTGCATGCTCTGTTCCATTTGGACGGAAGAGACAAGCTTTGGGAATCAGCCACTTAGACCAGGTGGCAAAAAGCTGCCCTCTCCGCTTATGGAATCTGGCGTCCGGAAGCGAACACTGGCGAGAGTTGTCACAAGAACTTAAGTTGCCACATCAGAAATTACCAACGCGAGGAGGCGCCAAACGAAACATGGGTACACGCCGAATTTCTAAAAACATTCTTTCGAAATCTGAGATTCGTGCGAGTAGAACTTGATTCCGATCCCGATGCTGGCCACAGGCTAGAACCTCACAAACCAGGTATCTTTATTCATCTTGTCCTGCTCTGCTTTGACTTGGGCTTTGACCGTGAGATCGGTGGCAGCATTTTAACAAGCTCCTGCGAGTCAATATCATTCGCATACCGGATCGGGGACTCTATTTCCATCAATTAGAAATCAGTTTCAATCAGTGTTCATCAGCGGTAAGGTTTTTGGGCAGCGCGGGCATGCGCTCACAAAAAGGCGTACAATTCTTGTCGCTTTGCCGGAGGCTTCCGGCGCTGCCAGTAACCACTGCTTTTGTGAGTTTCACTTCCTGCTGTTTTCCTGCTGTCTGAAGGGGTGTTGAATGGCGAAAATCAATGTCACAGTGAATGGGACCACGCACCAGAGTGAAGTCGAGCCGCGTATGCTGCTGGTCCATTATTTGAGAGACGTCCTGGGCCTTACAGGCACGCACGTGGGCTGCGAGACGTCGCTCTGCGGTGCTTGCACCGTGATGGTCGATGGCCAGGCGGTGAAGTCCTGCACCATGCTGGCCGCGCAGGCAGACGGTTCCACCGTCACGACGATTGAAGGACTTGCGGCCAGCGGGACGCTGCATCCTGTGCAACAAGCCTTTTGGGAACATCATGGCCTGCAGTGCGGATACTGTACGCCCGGCATGATCATGGCCACCGCACAGATCCTCCAGCGCAACCCCGACCCCAGCGAAGAAGAAATCCGTCATGGCCTAGAAGGTAATCTCTGCCGCTGCACCGGCTACCAGCACATTGTGCAGGCTGTGCAGTGCGCCGCCAAAAAGATGAAGTCAAAATCTGTGACTGCAGCCCGATAAGACGGAGGATTTATGGCAGACAAATTCGTAGGCAAAAGCGTAAAACGCACTGAAGATCCCCGGCTGATCCAGGGGCTGGCCCATTACGTTGACGACATTAAGTTGCCAGATACGCTGCATGCCGCCTTTGTGCGTTCCATCCATGCTCATGCGCGCATCAAGAGCGTGGACACCAGCGCGGCGCAGAAGCTGCCCGGCGTGGTGGCGGTTTACACCGGCAAAGACATCGCGCAGAAAATTGGCCCCGTACCTTGCGGCGCAGCCATTCCCGAAATGAAAGTGCCGGACCATCGTGTGCTCGCCGCCAGCAAAGTCTACTGGGTAGGACATCCCATTGCGATGATCGTCGCCGAGAGCAAATACGTTGCTCGCGATGCGGCCGATTTGATCGAAGTGGACTATGACGAGCTGCCCGCTGTGCTCGATGAAGAGAAGGCTGCTGATCCAAAGAGCCCGGTGATCCATGAAAAATTTGGTTCGAACATTGCCTACAAACTGACGGCAGGCGAAGGCGACATCGAAGCAGCACTGAAATCGGCCGACAAGGTTGTAAAGCAGAAGATCCTGCATCGCCGACTCGCGCCAATCGCCATGGAACCGCGTGGCGTGCTGGCTCGCTACTATCCCGGCGAGCAGGAACTTACTCTTTATACCTCCACGCAAATTCCTCACCTGTGTCGCACCCAGGTTTCGCTCATGCTGGGCATCCCGGAAAACAAGCTGCGC
>DATEJX010000049.1:0-4615 GCA_035277785.1 Candidatus Angelobacter sp.
TGTGGTCGGTCTGGGCATCAATCAGTAATGGTTGATATCCGGCAT
The DNA here is from genome assembly GCA_035277785.1 of Candidatus Angelobacter sp. Lineage (GTDB taxonomy): Bacteria > Acidobacteriota > Terriglobia > Terriglobales > Acidobacteriaceae > Angelobacter. The sequence continues at coordinate 46 of DATEJX010000049.1, forward strand.
TGCGGAGTTGGTCAAAAGCGAACATCAACTCCAAAGGGACGTGCGGGTCGCGGCAGCCGAAGTAAGTTGATCCGGTGAAATCCCAGTTCGGATTGATAAGTGCAAACTTCATGCGACCCTCTCAGAATTTCCGGCCATGGCCGCAAAAGTATCGATCTGAATTGGAGCGGCCCGTTCGGCAAGGACATCCCGGTTCTCCTCCCAGAAATCCTGCAGCAACCCAAGCGTCTGCCTCAGGTTCATGAGCGGCCTCCAGCCGGTGTGACGTTGCAGCTTGCCGTAATCGGTAACATAAACCAACTGGTCGCCGGGCCGGCATTCATCAACAACGTGATCAAGATGGCAGTCGGTGAGATCTTCGATCGTGTTGATCAATTCCAGCAGGGACGTGGTATTCGCCATTCCGCCGCCTACGTTGTAAATCTGGCCGGCAGTGACGGGAAGGTTCTGGCGAACGGCATCAAAGGCGCGGACAAGATCGGTTACGCAGAGGACATCGCGTACCTGGCAGCCATCTCCATAGATAACGACGGGGCGCTGCTGCAGAGCTGAATAGAGGAAATGGGCGACCCATCCCTGATCTTCCGTGCCAAATTGACGCGGGCCGGCGATGCAGGACATGCGAAAAACGACCGTGGGCAAGCCGTAAATGCGGCTGAAATCGCGGACATACTGGTCAGCGGCGCCCTTGGAGCAGCCGTAAGGAGAATGGAAGTCAAGAGGCTGCAATTCGGAAACGCCCCGGTGTCCGGGATAGATGTAGCGCTCATTGCTGCGCACAGGAGCCCCGAGCCCGAGGTCGCCATAAACTTTGTTGGTGGACGTGAACAGCAGAAAAGGCTTGTTGCGGGATTTGCGGGCCGCCTCAAGAATGTTGAAAGTGCCGCCAAGGTTCACTTCGAAATCGAAACGAGGGTCCGTGAGCGAGGAAGTAACGGCAACCTGCGCGGCAAACTGGTAGATCTCGGTTGCATCTGCAACGGCTTTTTCCACCAGAGAAGAATTGCGAACGTCTCCAACCGTGACCTTCAACCTTGCTGAAGTTCCAGCAGCTCTCGAAAGCCAGTTGAGGTTATGCTGCACCCCGGCACGGCTGAGATTGTCAAAAACATGCACCTTGGCTTCTGTTCTGGTGAGCAAATAGTGAGCCAGATTGGAACCAATAAATCCGGCGCCACCGAAGATCAGTACAGAGCGGGTCTTGTCTTTGGTCATTTCCCTACCTTCCCATCATGGCTCAGGCCGTGAGCCCAAAATTGCTGAGTTGGGCCACGGCTTCAGCCGCACGATCCTGTGGCTGCTGAGAGCGCAGCCAACTGACTAAATCTCTCACTCCCTCGACAAAGCGAACACGCGGCTGGTAGCCGAGATGCATTTTCGCAGCAGAGATGTCCGCAAAGCAGTGACGAATATCTCCGGCGCGATACTTTTCCGTGAGTTCCGGAGGAACATCCGTTTCAAGGGCATCCGCCAGCGCGGCCGCAACTTCACGAATCGAGATGGGCTCTCCAGAACCGACATTGAGCGCCATGCCGTCACCGCCAGAGCGTTCCATGGCAAGCAGGCAGCATTGCACAATGTCATGAACACTGACGAAGTCACGCATCTGCTTGCCATCCTCGAAAACCAGAGGAGCGTTGCCATTCAGCAGCCGCGAGGCAAAGATGGCCGCAACCCCGGTGTAAGGGTTGGAGAGCGCCTGGCGCGATCCGTAAATATTGAAGAACCGCAGTGCCACCACGGGCAGGCCGTAAGTACGGCCGAACAACAGAGTCATTTCCTCCTGATCTTTTTTTGAAAGTGCATAAATCGAGCTGCACTGAAGTGGCTTGGATTCATCCGTAGGAATCGGCGTGAGCACCTCACCGCAGGCTGGGCAGGCCATCTCCCAATCTTTGGCTCTGAGCTGTTCATTGGAGCGTAGTTGGGGAGCCTTGTCGCCGCATTGCGCGCAAAGGTATTTTCCTTCGCCATAAATTGACATAGAGGAAGCGAGCACCAGCTTCTGTACCTTGCTTCTGCGGTTGAGCAGTTCCTGAAGAAGCACGGCCGTACCCTGAGTGTTGGTTCCCATGTAGTGGGATATTTCATACATGGACTGGCCGACGCCGACTGCCGCAGCCATGTGAAAGACGGTGTCCACTCCGTCCAGAGCGCGACGGACGGCGGGCGAATCCTGCATTTCTCCTCGAACAAGTTCCGCTTCCGGCGAGAGATAGTCCGGCATCGAGTGGCCGTGGACCTGCGGCGTGAGATTGTCGAACACACGAACCTTATGCCCAGCCGCAAGCAAACCATCCACCAGATGAGACCCCACAAATCCAGCACCACCGGTTACGAGAATGTTTCTGGCCATTCCTATTTCGCTCCTATCAAGAGTTCACTCGTATTACGAGCCTTGGCGTACTTGCGCACCGCCCATGTGGCAAACTCGGCAAAATCCTCAGCCCGCCTGGGCGGACTGGTGTAATGAGGTTGAAGTCCCATGTGTTCAGGCGTGAAGCACAGTGTGAGCGTGGTTTCGAACGGCTCAAGAGCTTTCATTTGCCGGTCAAACCAGATTTCAGAATCCTGTCGGAACCAGTCAGCCCAGCTGATGCCAGTGCGCAGATACCTGACGCCGAGACGATTCAGCCACTCCACGGCGAGATCCAGACGATGATCTTCAAAATGGAACCACTGGCAGATGCCCAGTCCTTGAGGAAAAACCTCGGCGGCGGGCTTGGCTGAACCATCTTCGCGGAGAAGCCCCATATAGTAATGACGGTAGTAGGCGCTTCCCTCCGCTTCTTTATGACGGGTGGTTGCAGTCCATGTAGCCGGAAGATCGAGCAGGCTGTACCAGTGCACACGATCCACCATGGGCAGCAACAGCTCAGCCGTCTTCTGCAAGCCAAAGACCTGCACCTCTTCCGCTCCGAAGGATGAAACTCCAGCCTCTGAAACCCACACAGGCTTACCCGTTACCGCGCGAATCTCTTCGATCTTTTTTGGCCACTCGTGGATCTTCCAGTGGTTCCAATCAAGGGGAAAGCCGTGTACGGAAACAATGTCAACGGCGTCGAGAACTCCGTGAGAACCCATCAGCTCGATAAAGTTAGGATCGATGGGAGAGATGCCGCCCAGAGCCAGCGGCAAGCCGGGGCATTCCTGGCGTATGGCCTTACTGGCGCTGATGATCATTTCAGCAAACATCTTCCAGTCAGGGTCGACCTTGAAGTCCCAGTGGGACAGGTTATTCGGTTCGTTCCACAGCATGACTGCTTCAACCATTGCGCACCTTTGCAGAAAGCCGGGCGGACCTAAAGCGTTCCCGCGAGTTCGTGATCAAGAATGTACTTGTTCTCCTTGACAACCGATGCAGGACGGCAGATCCATGTCTCCGGTTCAGGATGTGATTCAGTTTCAAGGCCGGAACTGCGCAGCATCGCTTCCATGGCCCCGTGATTCGGAATCCACCAGTTGGTGGGATCTCCGGCGTAGGATTTTTCAATGAAATACATGCGCGGAAAATCCGGATCGTTGAAGACTTCTTTGTTCCAGAAGTGATAGTCGTCTTTCAATTCGGGACTATTCAAGGAACCACGAACCATGGTTTGAAAGACGAGGTGGCCTTTGACCTTCTTGATGACTTTATCGAGCGCAAACAGCGGGTAGCGCAGGTGATAGAAGACGCCCATAAACAGGACGTAATCAAACTGGCCGGGAAGCTGGTCAACATCATAGACCGAGCACTTGGCAAATTCGATGTCCAGAGAGAGCGTCTCCGCGACAAAGCGGGCCTGGGCGAGATAACGATCATCTACATCCACGCCGAGTACCCTGCCAGCACCACGCTTTTTGAGTTCCACCGAATAAAAGCCGGCGTTGCAGCCCACATCCAACACAGAAGCGCCTTGCAGGTCGGCAGGCAATGCAGGTTCTATGCTTTTCCACTTAACCCGGGGAAAATCCCCAAGGAAATGGTCCGGCGCAGTGGACACTCCCTTCAGATCAATGTTGTGAAACCACTCTCCCATTTCAGAGATCCGGCGGGATATTTCCTCTGATTGAAGCTCGTTGCCGGTCACATCACGATGAACGACATTCGTCTGGGTTGTTGCCATCTTCTGACCTTGTTGCTGTCTGCAATTGCACAGCGGCTTGTGAAGTTAATGGGTTAGACACGCTCCAAGGAACACGGGATGTCAAACAGCAACGCTCTCTTATATGTTCTGGCGCACGTTGACGTTGGCAGGTTTCGCGGCTTATGGTGAAAGATAGGGAGAGGCGACGCGTAGCCGCAAGTCATAGCGAGAACGTGCGACCAGGAATCGTACGTGAAGAGATTTGCGGCAACGTCGCAATTGAAAGACACCACCAGGGAAACAAAGAAAAAACCAGCTACTCACAATCAGAAGCATCTACTTACGTTGGAGTTGTCCAGGGAGAGGGGGGTTGTAAACCGTTTCACTTCAACAACGTCACTCTTAGAGCCGAGAATTCTTTTCAGGCTGCTTTCCCACATTAATCCTAAATGATTCTCTGGGGTTAGATATTCGTCGTGGCATGGGCCGCAAAGCAACGGGTA
>DATEJX010000050.1:0-21079 GCA_035277785.1 Candidatus Angelobacter sp.
TCCGCACGCAAATCCAAAAGTACTCGCAGCAGAGCCACCGAGTCTGCTCCGCCGGATACGGCAACGGCGACGCGATCGCCCGGTGATGTCAGCCCCTGCTCGCCGATGAATCTGCGCACCTTCTCAATCATCGCTTAATGATAAAACGCCTGCTGTTGCCAACAGCGAACTCCGTGGCGCAAACTTTTGGACCACATGGAACTCGTCTCCTACCAGCCCGCGTACCTCAACGTGTTTATTGAGTGGCGTAACCAGACGCTCTCAATCCGCCACAATCCACTGCAAAACATGACCGGGGAGGAAATTGCGCGAACGCTTGAAAAGGAAGGCTCAGAATTGCCGGATCTCCGCAAATTCCAAAGCTATCGGTGGTTTGTGAAGCGGGAAAACGAACTGGTGGGCACCTTATCGCTCAAGAACATAAGTCACTCGATGGGTTATGCCGAGATTGGTTATGGCATTGCCGAGTCTCATCAGGGAAAGGGAATGGCTACGGCTGGAGTATCACTTCTCATAGAGAAGGTTTTTCGCGAAACCCCGCTCCGCAAATTAATTGCCTTTGTGCATGTTGAGAACCGCGCTTCATGCCGCGTCCTGACGAAACTTGGCTTCCAGCAAGAGGGCTTGCTACGGGAACACTATGTCATTCAGGGCAGGCCGGTAGATGAAGCGCTCTTTGGGTTGCTCAGGCACGAGTGGAGTTCGAGTCATGCGCAACCTGCTGCTCAGGGCTAAAACGAGAGATTTGATTTCGTGATGCCCAGGGACAAGTGCTGGAGAGTTAAAGTTGCTATACTTTTGAACCCTGATGAAAGTGTTTGTCATCATCCCGGCAGCCGGACTCGGCACCCGCATGGCGCCTGCGGGCAAAGGCGTACCCAGCAAACAGTTTTTTGAACTCAATGGCACGCCCATTCTGGTTCACACCCTTCGCGTTTTCGCGCGTAACAAACAGGTCACGCATATCGTCGTAGCGCTGCGAAAAAATGAAATAGAGCACTTCGAACACCGCCTGGAGCAGGAAAAGATCGGGGCTAAGATATCGCTGGTCGAGGGTGGAGAGCATCGCCAGGATTCCGTAGCCAACGCTCTGGCCAGCCTGCAATCAGCCCCCGATGACGTCGTATTAGTGCACGATGCTGTGCGCCCGTTCGTCGATGATGAAATCATTGCCGCAGTAATTCATGAAGTAGAGAAGCACGGCGCCGCCATCGCCGGTTTACCTGCTGTCGATACCATCAAGCAGGTGGAGCGCGCCGCTGAAGGCGCAATCATCACTTCCACCATTCCGCGCGAACGTGTGGTCCAAGCCCAGACACCTCAGGGCTTCCGCTATGAGCTGATCAAACGCGCCTTTGACGGCGCCATTGCCGACGGCTTTACCGGCACCGATGAAGCGTCATTGGTGGAACGCCTGGGAGAAAGCGTATGGGTGGTGATGGGCTCAGCCCGGAACATCAAGATCACCACGCCGGCCGATATGGAGTTGGCAGAGTTTTTGCTGGGCCAGGCCGAGCGAGTAACGAAGAACCTTGCAGGATGATTTTCACCGCGGATCAACGCGGATGAGCGCGGATCAAATGCAAAACGCAAACGGAAACCTTGATTCAAAATTACTGTATCCCGAGCTAACCGAGAAAATTATCGGCATCTACTATGATGTCTACAACGAGCTTGGGCACGGTTTTCTTGAATCTATGTACTGCAATTGCATGAACCTCGCGCTCCACACCGCGGGCCTATCCGTGCAACGAGAGGCTCCGATTCCCGTATATTTCAGAGGCACTGACGTGGGGCAGTTTAAGGCCGACTTAATCGTCGATCACCGCATACTCCTTGAGCTTAAAGCGGTGCAAAACCTTGATCGATCCCATGAAGCACAGGTGATGAATTATCTTCGCAGCACACAATTGGAGGTGGGGCTACTCCTCAACTTCGGTGCTCCCAGGCCACAATTCAGAAGATTTGCATTCGCAAATGAAAATGAAAAAATCCGCGTTCATCCGCGTGTATCCTTGGTAGGTAATTCATGAGAATTGGTTACGGCTGGGACTCGCATGAATTCCGAGAAGGCGTTCCGCTGAAAATTGGCGGTGTCGAGCTTCCCCACAATAAAGGCCTCGCCGGCCATTCGGACGGGGATGTCCTTCTCCACGCCATCACGGACGCATTACTCGGCGCTGTGGCGGCGGGCGATATCGGTAGCTACTTTCCTCCCTCGGACCCGAAATGGAAGGGCGCTAACTCGGCCATCTTTCTGGAAGAAGCGCTGAAACAGATCAAGGGCGCCGGCTATGCAATTTCAAACATTGATTCCACGCTGATCCTTGCGGAACCTAAAATTGGCCCGCATAGCGCCCGCATCCAGCAGAATGTGGCTAAACTTCTGGAAATCAGGCCCGATCAGGTTGGGATCAAAGCCAAAACTCCTGAAGGCATGGGAACTGACAATGCGGCGATCGCGCACGTGGCGGTGCTGCTGGAGAAGCTCTGAGTCGGATAGAGAGTGCTGTACGCAGGTCGGCTTAAATCTGTAATCTCGAGTGCTAGCGAGAGACCCTATTTCCTCAACACTCTTCAGGCGAAAGGGCTCCCTCGCTCCGCTTGGGACTTGGAAAAAAGCTCTCTGTTCCCTTGTTCTCCCCGTAGTTAGATGATAATTTTGCAAGTTCCCGGACGACATCTCTCCCTGGTGGTGCCCATGAAGAAGTTCTTCTTTTCACTCTCATTCCTGCTCGGTGCTCTTTTCCTGACCGTTGGGGCCCAGGCCAGCGGCCCTCTGCTTCTGCAAAGGCCAACGCTCTCCAAGACACACATTGCGTTTGCTTATGCAGGCGATCTGTGGATCGTCTCTCGCGATGGCGGCGAAGCCCATCTGTTAACGAGCGGAAGCGGCATCAAGAGCACTCCAGTCTTCTCGCCTGATGGCAGCATGATCGCGTTCACCGGCGATTACGACGGCAATGTGGACGTGTATGTCATGCCCGCTGAGGGCGGAGTGCCGCGGCGGCTCACGCATCATCCCGGCGTTGACGAAGTGGTGGGATGGACGCCCGACGGAAAGCAGGTGTTGTTCCGTTCCGGGCGAAACAGCTATTCACGCTTTAACCGGCTCTTCACCGTCTCGCTGCAGGGCGGCCTGCCCCATGAACTGCCGCTGCCCATGGCCGAGTTCGGGTCGTATTCAGCCGATGGCAAACACATTGCCTACGTGCCCACGGACAACAACGGGCGTCTCGCGGCGATTGGGTGGAAACGCTATCGTGGAGGCAAAGCTTCCCATATCTGGATTGCCAACCTGACAGATTACGGAATTGAGAAAATTCCGCGCGACGGATCCAATGACGGCACTCCAATGTGGGTGGGCAACAAGGTCTATTTCCTGTCCGATCGCAACGGCCCATTCAGTCTCTATGCATATGACGTGAAGGCAAAGAATGTGGAAGAGTTGTTGCCGGAGACCTCAGACATTAAATCTGCTTCGGCGGGTCCGGGGGCCATTGTGTATGAGCAGTTCGGCTCGCTTGGTCTTTATGATCTGAGCACGGGCAAGGCAAAGGCAGTTTCGGTCGCCGTACCGGCCGATCTGCCCAACGCACGGCGCCATTTCAAAAAAGTTGAAAATGAGATTGTTGCAGCGAACCTCTCTCCCAGTGGCGCTCGTGCAGTGTTTGAGGCGCACGGCGAGATCCTGACCGCGCCAGCGGAAAAAGGGGATGTCCGCAACCTCACTAACACTCCCGGAGTGATGGACCGCGACCCAGCGTGGTCGCCGGACGGCAAGTGGGTTGCGTATTTCTCTGATGAGTCGGGCGAGTATCAACTCTTCATCAAGAGTCCTGACGGACTCGGTGAGGCCAAAAAGATTCCACTCGGCACACCGGCGTCGTTCTACTACGATCCCGTCTGGTCGCCGGACAGCAAGAAGATCGCGTATACCGACAAGCGGCTGAACCTCTGGTATATCGACCTGGCCAAACCCGTTCCGGTCAAAGTTGACACCACAACTTACGATTTGCCGCAGCGCACCATGGAGCCACTCTGGTCTCCGGACAGCCGCTGGATCGCTTACAGCAAACAGCTCCCCAGCCACATGAACGCAATCTGTGCCTATTCGCTGGAGCAAGGGAAAGTTCTGCAGCTGACGGATGGTCTGAGCGACGCCCAATTTCCGGCCTGGGACAAGAAGGGACAGTATCTCTATTTCACCGCGAGCACTGACGTTGGTCCAACCACGGGATGGCTCGATCTCTCCAGCTTCAACCGACCTGTGACACGCAGCGCCTATTTGATTGTGCTGCGCAAAGACCAACCGTCACCACTGGCTCCGGAAAGTGATGAAGAGAAAGCCGGAGATGAAAGCAAGCCGGACGCAGATAAATCAGCTGAGGCAAAAGCCGAGGGCGAGCAGGAGCCGATGAATCCTGAAGAAAAGGCCAAAGCCGCCGATGCCAAGCCGGCCCGGGCTGCCAAAGCAGAAGCTGTAACGGTACGGGTTGATCCTGAAAACATCAGCCAGCGAATCCTGGCATTGCCGATTCCGCCGCGCAATTACGGCGCGCTGGTTGCCGGAAAAGCAGGAACGATTTTTCTTATGGAAGATCCGGCCACTCTGCGTTTCGGCGGCCCACCGGAAACCACTCTCTGGCGCTTTGATCTGACCTCGCGCAAGCCGGAAAAAGTGATGGAAGGCATCGGCGATCTCAAAGTGTCCTTTGATGGCAAGAAGCTGCTCTACAGCAAGGGCCCGCAACGCAAGAAGAAGTGGTTTATCAGCTCAGCAGCGGCTCCGCCGGAAGGCGCAGGCCCAATGGCGGCGGCCAAGATGACACCGCCGTTGAAGCTGGAGGATATGGAAGTACTGGTAGACCCGCGCGCGGAGTGGAAGCAGGAGTACAACGAGGTCTGGCGCATTGAGCGCGACTTCTTCTACGATCCGAATCTCCACGGACTTAACCTTGCGCAGACTCGCGCCCATTACGAACCTTTTCTAGAGAACGTTGGCGACCGCATCGACTTCAGCTATCTGCTTTCAGAAATGCTGGGAGAGATCACGGTGGGCCACATGTTTATCCGCACGCCTCTCGATCCGCCGTCAGATGAAGGCAAAGTCGGTCTGCTGGGTGCAGATTACACCATTGACCATGGACGCTATCGCTTCCAACACATCTATGAAGGTGAAAACTGGAACCCGCAGCTTCGCGCGCCGTTGACCCAGCCGGGAGTGAACGTGAATGAAGGCGACTACCTGCTGGCAGTGAATGGCCGCGAGCTCAAGGGAGCGGACGAGGTCTTTGAACTCTTTGCCGGGACCGCGGACAAATCAACCGTTTTAAGGATCGGTCCATCGCCGGACGGCAAAGGCGCGCGCAATGTAACTGTGGTGCCGATTGACAGTGAAACGCCTCTGCGCAATCGCGCCTGGATCTACTCGAACCTCGAAAAAGTAAGCAAAATCACCGACGGCCGCGTGGCGTATGTCTACCTCCCCGACACTGCCCTTGGCGGTTACACATCTTTCAACCGGTACTTCTTTGCCCAGGTTGGCCGCGAGGCTGCGGTGATTGATGAACGCTTCAACGGGGGTGGTGCGGCCGCAGACTATGTGATCGATTACCTGCGCCGTCCGCTCGCCAATTACTGGATGACGCGCGAAGGCAAAGACTTCACCACGCCAGAAGGCGCGATTTTTGGCCCCAAGACAATGATCATCAACGAGTACGCAGGTTCTGGTGGTGACGCTCTGCCCTGGTACTTCCGCGATGCCAAGCTTGGACCGCTGGTGGGAAAGAGGACATGGGGTGGTCTGGTGGGAATCTATGATTACCCGCAGTTGATGGATGGCGGCGCGGTTACTGCACCGCGCGTGGCCTTTTACAACCGCAACGGCCAGTGGGACGTGGAGAACCACGGCGTAGATCCCGACGTGGAAGAAGAAATCACGCCCCACGATTTCATGACCGGGCACGATCCACAACTGGAAAAGGCTGTGCAGTTGGTGATGGATGCTCTTAAGAAGAACCCGCTGCCAGTTGCCAAGCGTCCGGAATTCCCCAATTATCACAAGCAGCCTGTCGAAGGTGTTCCGGCGGCCGCAGGTTCCGGCTCGTCAGGAGCAAAGAAGAGAAAGTGAGATAACAAGAACATAGACCAAAGGCGCTGCGGCAACGCGGCGCCTTTTTATTGCGGTTCAGCCATTGAATTTAGTGGAGTAAAATACCCGGCCATGTCGAGATCCGGCTGGCTGGTGTTTCTCATTACCGTATTTGCATTGGCCTCGCCCGCCACAGGCGTGGTCACATTTCCCAGCGGGAATCTCACCCTTCACGGGGTCTTGTACAAGCCTGAAGGCAAGGGGCCTTTCCCAGCAGTCTTGTACAACCACGGAAGCGCTCCCGGCATGTTAAGCCAGCAAGCCTTCGATCAGCTGGGGCCTCTGTTCGCGCAGCGCGGATGGGTATTCTTTGCTCCCTGGCGGCGAGGCCAGGGTCAGAGCGCGAATGCTGGTCCATACATCGAGGATGAGATCAAAGCTGCGTGGAAGAAAGACGGCGTCAATGCCGCGGCGGCGACCATGGTTCGGTTGCTTGAGACCGACCACTTCAACGACCAGCTTGCCGGACTCGCATGGTTGCGGAAGCAAAACTTTGTGGCAACAAACCAGATTGCTGTGATGGGCAATTCTTTTGGTGGGATTGAGACGGTGCTGGGAGCGGAAAAGGAGTCCTACTGTGCCGCGGTGGATGCCTCCGGCGGTGCAGAAAGCTGGGCTCTCGCTCCTCAGTTGCAGTCAGTGATGGTCAGGGCCGTCAGCAATTCAAAGGCGCCAATCTTCTTTTTTCAGGCAACGAATGACTATGACCTCAGGCCCAGTACCGTGCTCGCTGAGGCAATGAGAAAGAACGGCAAGGTAGCCGAGGTAAAGATCTATCCTGAATTTGGGAAAGGCGCGCAGGAAGGTCACAGCTTTACGTACATGGGCAGTTCAGTCTGGGCAGATGATGTGTTCAGGTTTCTGACAAAATACTGCAGGCCTAACTAGTAGCTCATTCCAAGCCAGATCTTCCCTGCCTCAAACAGGCAGATGAAAATCCCGATCACGAAGTAAAGGTTCTGAGCCGTTGCGTCACTGGGAGGGGCTGGGAAGCGGACGCCTCGCTGGCGGAAAAACATGTCCAGCGCGCGCTCATGCTGCATGATGGTGTTGGCCAATGGCCGGTGAAACACCGCGATCAGCACGCCCAGCAGCAGTCTTGTGACTTCCACGACCATCCTGCATCGACTTTAAGCAGCGCAAGTAGAGGCCGCAATCAGTGGAAAGACCTAATCATTGGCTTAAATGGCAGCGAATTATGGGGCTCCCAGAGCACGCACACGCCCTCGGGGCCCTGTTTCTGCGTGTTAGAATTAAACCAGTCACCTACGATGAATCGTGATCTTGAAAAGCTAATCGAACTCGAGAAAGTGGACCGGGAAACCACCCGGTTGACCGAGGAAATTGCAGCTCTCCCCAAAAAAGTAGCCGCCATTGAAGCCCAGCTGTCAGACCATAAGTCGGCGGTGGACAAAGCCAAGACCGCCATCAAGAACAACGAGGCGGCCCGCCGCAAGCATGAAGCTGATATCCAGAGTTTCCAGCAGAAAATCATCAAGTATCGTGAACAATCCTCCAGCGTAAAGACCAACGATGAATACCGCGCCCTCATGCACGAGGTTGAGTTCGCGGAAAAGCAGATCAGCGGTTGTGAAGACAAGATTCTGGAGTTGATGATTTCTCTGGAATCAGACGAGAAAAGCCTCAAAACAGCAGAAGCAGATTTGAAACAGGAAGCGGCTGAAGTCGAAAAGGAAAAGGCTGAAGCCCGCACCCGCACGGCGGAAGACGAAAAACTGCTGGCCGGACTGAACCAGCAGCGCGATGCCTTGCGCCGTGAGGTCACTGACTCATCACTGGCTCATTATGACCGCGTGATGCGGCAACGCAAGTCTGCGATCGCTGAAGCACGCGATGCCAAGTGCCAGGCCTGCTACGTGATGCTACGGCCGCAAATCTGGCAGGAACTGAAGACCAACGAGCAGATGATCACCTGTAGTTCGTGCGGCAGAATTCTCTATTACGATCCCACGCATGAACCGCCTCAACCGGAGCCGCCGAAGAAGAAACGGCGCGCGGTTGAAGTAGAAACCGCAGAGGCCGGGGCTGAAACCCCGTCAGAAGAGATCACGCCCGCGTCCTAGCATTTTCCCGGCCCCGAAACAGGTCAGGAGCTTTTCGCATGAAAATCCTTCTCATCGGTGGAACCGGCTTTACGGGCCGGTCCACGGCCGCATATCTCAAAAACGCCGGACATGAAGTCACAATATTTCATCGTGGCAACACACCTTTGCCTGCGGAATCGCAACAGATCATTGGCGATCACAAGCAACTGGAAGACTTCCGGCCCGAGTTCAAGCGCAGGAATTTCGATGTGGTGGTGGATTTCATCACCGGCTCAAAACGCCAGGCGCAACGCCTGATGGATGTCTTTCGCGGAATTACCGGGCGAATCGTCGTCCTGAGCAGTATGGATGTTTACCGTGCCATGGGAATCCTTCGCGGAACGGAAACCGGGTCACCGCAGCCGGTGCCGCTGACGGAAGATTCAGAGCTGCGGACGCGTTCCCAGTACAGCAAGGAAGAGCTGAAAGGATTGATAAGTATCCTCGGCTATTTCGACGACGAGTACGAAAAGATTGAAGTTGAAGAGACAGTGCTGGGTGACCCCGAGCTTGCCGCCACGGTCCTGCGACTGCCCATGGTTTACGGTCCCGGAGATTACATTCACCGCTTTTACTACGTGCTTAAGAGAATGGATGATCGGCGCCCATTCATCTTGTTTTCGGACGATATGGCCGCCTGGCATACGCCGCGCGGGTTTTCTGAAAACGTAGGAAATGCAATTGCACTGGCTGCCACTTCAGAAAAGGCGGCTGGACGCATTTACAACATCTGCGAGGAAGAGAGCTTCAGCGAACTTGACTGGGCGCAAAAAATTGCGCGGGAAGTGGGTTGGAAAGGTGACTTTGTGGTGCTGCCACGTGAGACAACGCCCCAACATCTTTTGTACCCGCGCCGCATTGAGCAACAGTTCAGTGCTACTGCCGCTCGCATTCGTCAGGAACTTGGATATAAAGAGCCAATTTCCATCGAGGAAGGGATTCGCCGGACGATTCCATGGGAGCGCGCCAATCCTCCCCAGCAGGTCTGGTTTGCGCCATTCAATTACCAGGCTGAGGACGAGGCCACGCAGAGGTTGAAGGCGAGCGCGTGAGTTTGTTCTGCCTTGTGCACGGTTCTGCCCAGGCCCCTTCAGGATGGGACCTGCTTATACCCCAGTTGAAGAAGCTCGGTCATGAAACCGTGTGCGTCGATTTGCCGACGGACAAGCCTGAGGCCAGAGCGGCGCAGTACGCGCAGGTGATCGGAGAATCGCTTAAAAACTCCAAAGAGGCCGCGATTGCGGTTGCCACTTCCGCCAGCGGAATGTTCCTGCCCTTTGTGCCCCAGTATGCTGACATAGAGCGCATCGTCTTTCTCGCCGCTGTGGTGCCAGAGTCCGGAAAGAGCATGATGGAACGATTCCAGGCACATCCTGAAATGTTCAATCCTGATTGGGTTGGCAAGGATCCTACCAGGGATCCTGAAGTGCCCAAGCGGTTTCTTTTTCATGATTGCGATCCGGATGTAGCCGAATGGGCGCTTACAACTTTGCGACTCACGTATGCACGTGCAGCAATGATGGAGCCGTGTTCTTTGCAGCGGTGGCCGGCGGTGCCATCGACGTACATACTGTGCCGGGAAGATCGCACCATTAACCCCGAGTGGTGGCGCAGAGAAGCCGAGCGGCTGCTGGGAGTTGTTCCCCTGGAATTGCCCGGCGGGCACTGCCCGCATGTTTCACGGCCCGCTGAGTTGGCTGCAGTGTTGTCGGCTTTGGACCGCTAGCGGTTTTCGGTGCTCAATTGCCAGACAACGCTGCGATCGGCGAAAATCAGCTGCAAGGCTTCTTCGATGATGCTCTCAATTCGCAGTGCCACACCTGCTGATGTTCCATTGATCCTCGATTTAATTCGTGGGCTGGCCGAATACGAACGCGAGCCGAATGCCGTGGATGCGACGGAACAGGATCTGCTGCGCGATGGTTTTGGTCCGGAGCCAAAGTATCGTTGTGTAATTGCCGAGTGGGACGGACAGCCGGCCGGATTTGCATTTTTCTTCTACAACTACTCCACCTGGCGCGGACAGGCGGGGCTTTATCTGGAAGACCTCTTCGTACTGCCAGAGATGCGCGACAAAGGGATCGGGAAGGCACTCCTGCAGCATCTGGCGGAAATTGCTATCCGCGAGAACTGCTACGGAATTCGCTGGATGGTGCTCGAGTGGAACGAGCCGGCGCTTAAATTTTATGAGGCTCTCGGCGCCACCATCCTGGGAGAATGGGAAACCATGCTGCTGACGGGACCGGCGCTGAAACGGCTTGCGGGCATGAAGGAAGTAAAGGCGCAGAGGTGAGCCAAAATCCAATCAAGATCATTGGCGCCGGGCTGGCCGGGTGTGAAGCCGCACTGCAATGTGCGCGGGCGGGACGGGACGTTGAGCTGTTCGAGATGCGTCCATTGAAATCCACGCCGGCGCACCAGACTGACAAGTTCGCCGAGCTGGTTTGTTCCAACTCGCTGAAGTCAGAAAGTGAAAACACTGCGCCGTGGCTGCTGAAGGAAGAAATGCGGCGCTGTGGATCAGTGCTGATCAGAATTGCCGAGAAAACCGCAGTCCCTGCCGGACACGCGCTTGCCGTGGACCGAGATGCCTTTGCTGCTCGGGTAACTGAGGCGGTTTCGGCAGAGCCGCGAATCAAATTGGTTCGCGAAGAGGTCACGCGCATTGACGAAAATGCCGGGCTGACGATTGTTGCAACAGGCCCGCTGACGTCGGATGCGCTTTCGCAGGAAATTGCCCGGCTCTCCGGCAGCCATCATCTTTATTTCTACGATTCCATCAGTCCTATTGTTGATGCGGATTCCATTGATCAGTCGCGCGTGTACTTTGCCGCACGCTACGGCAAAGGAACCGCTGACTACATCAACTGTCCGTTTACCAAAGAGGAGTATGACCGTTTTTACGACGCTCTGGTTGAGGCACAGTCGGTGGATGGGCACGACTGGGAAAAGCTGAACTATTTTGAAGGATGCCTACCCATCGAAGAGATCGCGCGGCGCGGACGTGACACCTTACGTTTTGGGCCGATGAAGCCCGTAGGACTCGATGATCCGCGGACAGGCAAGTGGCCATATGCTGTTGTGCAGTTGCGGCGCGAGAACCTTCGTGCCGATTCTTATAACCTGGTTGGGTTTCAGAACCACCTCAAGTTCGGTGAGCAGGCGCGAGTGCTGCGGCTGATTCCCGGGCTTGAAAACGCAAAGTTCCTGCGCTTCGGGCAGATTCATCGCAACACCTACATCAACGCGCCGTCACTGCTGACCGAGCTGCTCAGCCTGAAGCAGCATCCCAAAGTATTTTTTGCCGGGCAGATTTCCGGGGTGGAAGGCTATACCGAGTCAATTGCCATGGGAATGCTGGTCGGAGTCCACGCAGCGCGCAGTGCCCAGGGATTACCGGGCATTGCGCCTCCACGCGAAACAGCGCTGGGCTCTCTGGTGCACTATCTTTGCCATGCGGAAGCAAAGAATTTTCAGCCGGCGAACATCACATTTGATTTACTGACGCAGTTGGATGAAGCAACGCGACGGCGCGTGCGGGATAAAAAGGTGAGACACAAGATGGTGTGCGAAAAAGCGTTGGAGAAAGTCGGCTCGTGGCTGGAAGAGATTGAGATTTCTACTTATCTCGCGCGGCAGTCAACGTGACGCTGCTGAAATTCTTCTCGCTTCGAAGTAGACATTACAAACCGAGAATACAATCGTGTTTTTGCGCTTGATCAGGACGTCATCTCCCGGAAGCTCGGTTGTTGTCCCAGTGACCTTGGCATCATCGTGCTTGATCAGAACTTGTTGTACCTTAATCGCCCGGATTCCCAATTGTCGAAGATTGACTTGTGAACCATTCGCACTTTGCGAGGAACTTTCGGTTTCGAATTGCTCGGCTGTGACTTCACGCATTTCAGAGTCAACGTGACTGGCTTTAGTTGTTTGCCACCTCAACAGATGGGCCCCATAGTCAATTTCGGTTCCCAAAAGTTGCTTTGCTTCCTTATTACCCCAGCAGGAGATTGTTTTGGCCGGAAGGATCCGAGTGATCCGCCACTTGCCCCACAACTCTTTCGGGATGTCCAGAGCAGAAGCCGATAAACCAAACCCGAGCAGGAACACAAGTGACCAGTATCGAAAAGTCCGTGCCATCATCGCCGCTTCTTATCTTTCTTTGGGCCCAGCTCCACTTTGCGTCGCGGACGGTTCTTGATCCAGATGGGCGTGCCAACAAAGCCGAATGCCTTCCGGATCTGGTTCTCCAAAAAACGCTCGTAGGAAAAATGCAGCTTTACGTCCTTATCCGTAAACAGAATGAACGTAGGCGGCGAGACCTGTGCCTGAGTCATGTAATAAACCTTCACCTTCTGTCGATACGGCACGGAAGCCCGTTCGAAATCCACGCTTTCAATAAAGCGGTTCATCTGTGCGGTGCTGATGCGCTTGCGGCGCTCGTTGGCGACCACTTCCAGGGTCTTAAACAGTTTGTCTAGATTCCTGCTCTCAGCCGCGGAGACAAACACGACTGGAGCGTAATCGAGAAACTTCAGTGCCCGGCGAACCTGGGTTTCATAGATTTGCGCATCGGCGGCCGTGCGGCCGTCGGTCCGTGCAGTCGTAACCAGGTCCCATTTATTAATGACGATGACCACGGACCGGCCGCTTTCATGTGCGTAGCCGCCAATCGTCGCGTCCAGCGCGCTGACGCCTTCCACCGCATCAATAACCAACAGCGCCACATCGGCCGATTCCAGATGCTTGCGCGCCATCACAACGGAAAGTTTTTCAGCCATCAAGTGCGTTTTGCCTTTGCGGCGGATCCCTGCGGTGTCAATGAATCGGTACTTCTTGCCGTTTTTCTCAAGGATTTCATCCACCGCGTCGCGCGTGGTGCCGGCGATAGGAGAGACAATGGCGCGTGAGGTGCCAGTGAGAGCATTCAGCAAAGTTGATTTGCCCACGTTGGGATGACCGATGATGGCCACTCTGGTTTCGCGAGGAGGTGGCGTTTCCAGAATCTTTTCATCGCCTTCCGCTGTGGGCAGATACGCCTCTTCCGCGGCCTGCTCTTGCGCTTCTTGCAACGCCTCTGCTGCAGCGGCCAGTTCTTCCAGCAAAGCTTCGAGAAGGTCGGCAGCGCCGGTTCCGTGCTCGGCGGAAACGGGATAAAGGCGCTGGATTCCCAGGGTACGAAAATTTTCGGCCTCGGGCTCCTGTTTGGGCGTATCAACCTTATTGACCGCGAGAAAGAGCGGCTTGCCGGTGCGCTGCAGCAGCCGGGCCAACTCCATATCCGGCGCGGCGAGTTCTGTCCGCGCGTCCACCACCATCACGATCGCGTCAGCCTCTTCGAGCGCCACCCGAGCCTGGCGAAAGATCTCTGCGGGAATCAACTGATTGTCATCGGGAATGATGCCGCCGGTATCGATGATTCTCAGGCGGCGGCCCTGCCAGTTGGCTTCGCCGTAAATGCGGTCTCGGGTAATTCCCGGCTCATCGCCCACAATGGCCCGGCGCGAGCCGATCAGGCGGTTGAAGAGCGTGGATTTACCCACGTTCGGTCGGCCAACAATGGCGACGGTGGGAATTCGGGATAGTGATTGTTTTGACGACACGATTCAGGAAGTTCCAGCAGCTCAGAGCTTAAAAAAATTTGGTATTTAGTACTTGGTACTCGGTATTTGGGTTTCCGTAGCACGACTTCAGGCCAAATACTAAATACCAAGTGCTAAATACCGATGCTCAGCTATTATTAAATCACGCTCGCCATGGCCTCCGCTTCCCAGCCTGAAACCGCGCAGACTCGTCGCCAGCCAACACTGCACCAGTTCTTTGCTCCGGGTGGCTTGCTCAGCCAGGCCCATCCCAATTACGAATTCCGTCGCGGGCAACTGCAAATGGCCCAGGAAGTGGAAAAGGCCCTGGAAGAGCGGCGGCACCTGATCGTCGAGGCTGGTACCGGAACGGGAAAGACTCTGGCCTATCTGCTACCGGTGATCCGTAGTGGCAAACGTGTGGTCATCTCCACCGGAACCAAGAACCTGCAGGAACAGCTCTTCTTTAAAGACATCCCCTTTCTTGTACAGCATCTCGGCCCGTTGCGGGTCTGTTACATGAAAGGCCGCAACAACTATCTTTGCCGGCAAAAGCTTTACGACCTGACCGAACAGCCGGTGCTAAATGGCCTGCAGGAGATTGAACAGTACCGGCAGATTGCCGCATGGGAGCAAGACACTGAAACGGGAGACCGCGCCGAGCTCAAAGACCTGCCGGAAAATACCCAGCTCTGGCACAAGCTGGATGCGCGCACAGATCGGTGTACGGGAACCAAGTGCAAGCAGTGGGAGCGCTGTTTTATTACGGAGATGCATCGCCGCGCGGCGGAGAGCGACATCATCATCGTGAACCACCACCTGTTCTTTGCCGATCTGGCGCTGCGGCAGAGCGGCGGACCTGATGCGGGCGTGCTGCCGGAATTTGCCGCGGTAATTTTTGACGAAGCGCATGAGCTGGAAGATGTGGCCAGCAGCTATTTTGGCGTGAGCGTGAGCAATCTTCGCTTTGAAGAACTGGCCCGAGATGTGGAAAGCACGTTGCAGCAGAAGCAGGCGATCTCACCCGGACTTTTGCAGGCGCTGGCGCGTTTGCGTGAACGCTCTCGTTTCTTTTTCGGGCTGCTGCCTGCGGGTGAAGGGCGGTTTGCCTTCAGCAATCGAGAGCAGTTTCTGATCAAGAACGAAAAAGACTATGACGCGGTGATGAAGGCACTGGGCCAGGTTTTTTCCGAGCTGGAAATCCTGCCGAAAAAGCCGGATGAAGTCTTTGGCTTTGCCCGTCGAACGCAAGAGCTCAAGGCGCAGTTGGCCTTCATCATGGAATCCGACGACAAGAATACGGTCTTCTGGATTGATTGGCGTGTCGAAGGCCGGCGGGTTACAGCAGGAAAGACTCGCGGCGGCATGGGCCACGTGATTCTGCAGGCGACGCCGATCGATGTCTCGCAGATCCTCAAGCAAACATTGTTTGAACACGTCGATACAGCGGTGTTGACTTCAGCTACGCTGGCCGTTTCTGGCGGAGCTCAGAATGGAAACTTCGAATACATACGGCAGCGCGTCGGCCTGGAGCACGCACGTGACATGGTGGTGCCATCGCATTTCGACTACAAGAAGCAGGCCATCCTGTATGTGCCGCCAGATATGCCTGATCCGCGCTCCACGGCGTTTTCGCGCTCGGCGGCAGAGAAAATTCGCCGGCTGCTTGAGATCACTGAGGGCCGCGCGTTTTGCCTGTTCACCAGCTATGCCCAGATGAATGACATCCATGACCGCCTTCTGGGCGAGCTGCGTTATCCCATGCTGCTGCAGGGCTCAGCGCCTAAGAGCGCGTTGCTGGAGGAGTTCCGCCTCACGCCCAATGCGGTTCTGTTTGCTACAGCGTCGTTCTGGCAGGGCGTGGACGTGCAGGGCGAGCAGTTGAGCTGCGTGATTATTGACCGGCTGCCGTTCGCAGTTCCCAATGATCCTGTGGTTGCGGCGCGCATTCGGGCGATTGACGCCGCCGGGGGGAATGCCTTCTTCGAATATCAGGTGCCGTCGGCAGTGATTTCACTCAAACAGGGATTTGGGCGGCTGATCCGCTCAGTAAAGGATCGCGGCGTGCTGGCACTGCTCGACAATCGTCTCTTGAAGCAGCGATACGGCAGGACTTTTATTGACAGCCTGCCAGCCTACAGCCGAACCAAAGACCTGGCCGAGGTAGAGACATTTTTTACTGCCGGGCAAGCTGGTTCAAACGGGTAGTCAATAACCATTTTCGAAGTCGCCGCCAACTTGTAAGCTTCAGTAGACTTCAGCACGCGCGCTCCAGCCTGACATTTCACATTAGGCCTAGTCCTCTTGCCGCAATCCAGGCACATGTGAAACAGCGTGAGGTCTGACCCTTCTGCAATGTGTACCTTTCACCAGGATGTAATTAAGATACTTTCTTCGCATGACGGCAACCATGGCAACAATTCTTGACGGCAACAAGATTGCCGCACAGATCAGGACTGAAGTGGCTGAGCAGGTGCGCGCGCTTGCTGCTGCCGGCTATCGACCCGGTCTGGGCGTAATTCTGGCGGGAGAGGACCACGCTTCAGAGATTTACGTTCGCAGCAAGATCAAAGCGTGCCAGGAAGTTGGAATTCACAGCGAAAAGATTACTGCTCCAGCTTCAGTCACCACCCAGGAACTGCTGGCAGAGATTGACCGGCTGAACCAGCGCGAGGATATCGACGGTATTCTGGTGCAGCTTCCGCTGCCCCCGCAGGTGGATTCAGCACAGGTATTGCTGGCAGTTGATCCGGAAAAGGACGTGGACGGATTTCATCCGGTCAACGTCGGAAAGCTGGCGACACAGCGGCCCACGCTGGCGCCGTGTACTCCGGCCGGAGTGATGCAAATTCTGCTCAGAAATAACATTGCGATTGCCGGGCGTCATGCCGTTGTCGTGGGCAGAAGCCAGGTGGTGGGCCGTCCCATGGCTCTGCTGCTGTTGAACCATGATGCAACAGTAACAATCTGCCACTCAAAAACAGTTGGTTTGCCTGAGATCACGCGGCAGGCAGACATTCTGATTGTTGCAGTAGGACGCGCCGGTCTGGTTACTGAGAGCTGGGTCAAGCCAGGTGCGACTGTGATTGACGTAGGAATTAATCGCGTTACCGATCGAACGAAGTTTGAAGAGCTCTTTGCCGGCGATGCTGTTCGAGAGAAGGCTTTTGCCGAAAAAGGATCAGTGGTGGCCGGAGATGTTCATCCTTGCGTGGCCGAGGTGGCTGGTGCAATCACGCCCGTGCCCGGCGGAGTTGGACCTTTGACCATTGCCATGTTGATGGACAACACGGTGAGGGCTTGCCGCATGCGGCGAGGGCGGAGGTAAACGCGATGCTTCGGGTCGGCCTGACCGGCGGAATTTCCTGCGGCAAAACCACCGTGGGCAAGATGTTCTCCGATCTTGGCGCGCACCTGATTGAGGCTGACACCATTGCCCATGAGCTGTATCGCCCGGGTGAGCCGGTTTACCAGGAACTGGTGGCGAGGTTCGGTCCTGACATTGTCCGCCCAGACGGAGAGATTGACCGCCCACGGCTGGCTACAGCGGCCTTCGACAACGGCCGTGTGGAAGAGCTGAACAAAATTGTGCATCCCGCCGTCATCAAACGGCAGGAGCAGTGGATGTATCAAATCGGTGAAAGAGATCCTTACGCTGTGGCCATGGTGGAAGCGGCCCTGATTCTGGAAGCTGGAGCGCGAGAGCGGTTTGACACCATAATTGTAGTTACCTGCCGGCCTGAGCAGAAAGTAGCGCGCTATGCAGCGCGGTCGAGCATGCCAGAATTGGCGGCGCGAAGTGAAGTGGAGCGCCGCAGCAAAGCGCAGATGAGCGATGATGAAAAAGTTCGCAGAGCTGATTTTGCCATTGATAATTCGGGTCCCGTCGAGTTGACACGCCACCAGGTGGAAAGGATATATGCTGAGCTCAGGGTGCTGGCGAAGCGCCAGGCCTTTCAAAGGTGAGAAATGAAGTCGTTCCGTCCTATTTTCCTTGCCATCGTTTTCGCCGGATGTTTTTACCTGCTTACAACACATGTACGCGGGCCGCTCATGCCTTCGTGGGTGAGCCGTCCGGCCCACGTGGAGCTGACTGAGGCCGCGCCGCCACCGTTTGATTCAGAAGAGCAGCTCAATATCAGCGTTTACAAGAAGGCCTTGCCCAGCGTGGTGAACATTACTTCCACAACCGTGGCATACGACTTCTTTTACGGCGCGGTGCCACAAAAAGGCATGGGCTCTGGTTTTGTCATTGACGCAGAGGGACATATCCTTACCAACTACCACGTGATCGAAGGCGCGCGTCAGGTTGAGGTGACCACCAGCGACAAATCCAAGTACAAAGCCCAGGTGGTTGGAGTGGACCCTGCGCACGATCTTGCGGTGATCCAAATTCCCAACAGCAAAGTGCCGGCGGCGGAAATCGGAGACTCGAAAAGTTTGGTGGTAGGACAGAAGGTTTTCGCCATTGGGAACCCCTTCGGCCTGAGCGGCACCATGACGCGCGGCATCATCAGCTCAATTCGCTCGGTTCGGGGGGAACGCGGATTCATTGATGAAGCCATCCAGACCGACGCGGCCATCAATCCCGGGAACTCCGGCGGGCCGCTTCTCAACTCGCATGGCCAGGTCATCGGTATCAATTCCATGATCCTCACCGGCGGAGCTGAGCAGAGCGCCGGCATCGGTTTTGCCATTCCGATTAATACGGCCAAGGCTGTTTTGGACGATCTGGTTCACCTGGGACATGCGCGCTATCCCACGCTGGGCGTGCGTACCTTGCCCATTGGCCCGGATTTGGCGGATCAAATGGGTCTCCCAGCCGATTCAGGCCTGCTGATTATGCAGGTTGTTCAAGGCAGCGCTGCGGAGCGTGCCGGACTGCGTGGCGGAAACGAGCGCGCGCTTCTAGGCAACACACCCATCGCGATTGGCGGTGATTTGATTGTGGCCATTGATGGCGACCCGGTCACAGATCAGCAGGAACTCTCGCATATCATGCAGAAACATCGTGCAGGCGACACTGTGACGGTGACTATCTTCCGCGGCAAGAAAAAGGTGGACGTGAAAGTTGTGCTGGGAGAAAACAAGGTCAACGTGTGATTGTGCGGCTTATGCGATGGAACTAGCGAGGAGCTTGAATGCAAAAACTGCGTGAAATTCTGCGCTATGAATACATTGGCGCCATCACCATTGGTTTTATATTGGCGCAAACGGCCGGTATTCTGATTAGCAGCATGGTCCGGCCTTTTGAATTTTATGTGTCAGGCCGAGGACAGCAGCATTCTGTTTTTGGTCTCAGTGAGTCAGCATCATTTCCGTGGTCGACTCTAATCTCTCCGTTGTTGACGGCCATTCTCTATGTGGTTGTTGCATGGCTCTTGTATTTCTGGCTGTACTCTCTTCCAGAAGCCAGTCCGGCACAACCGCAAGAGGCAACAGCTGCCCCTGATCCTTTTGAGTAAACGGATGAGCGCATTGAGTGTTAGACACCCACGTTTCCACGTGAGCATCGGCGGCATGCTGAGTGCAATGCTAATTGTGGGTGCTATCCAGGCATTTGTCGCGGGAATTCATGAGCCGCTTCGATTTGGTCTCGCTGCGGTCGTGAATTGGGTCATCAAGAGAGGACACTACGACGTGCTTTTCCTTCACCAAGACCAACTCTTATGGTCATTGATGTACTGGAACTTTTTAATAGGCATCATTTTTCTTGCGACCGGGGTCGGATTAGCGTCCCAGGTCTACGGATCAGGGAAGAAAGCGTCAGAAGCAGCCTTCAAGTAAAATAGGTATGTGATTCTTCCCTTCGTCCGCGAAGTCCTGGCGGACGTGGAAAAAAGCTCGGGTTTTCTACAGGCGGCGGCATATCTAAAACAGCGTAGGGGGGAGTCACTTCCTCCGGCGGGGCGCATTCGTCTATCCGGCCTGGTTCCTGCCGCCAAAGCTCTCCTGGTTCCGTATCTCCATCGTACTGCTGGCAAACCACTGATTCTTGTGACTGCAACGAACCGCGCTGCGGAAGGGCTGTTCGCGGTGGTGCAATCTTTTTGCGAACTGACCGGCGCCTGCGCGCCTCAGTCCGCTGTCAAGCTTCCTGCTTATGACGTTCTGCCATTTGAAAATATGTCACCTCATCCTGAGATCCAGGAGGAGCGGGCAACGGCGCTCTGGAAGATAGCCACCGGAGCGGCGGAAATCGTGATCACGTCGATGGAAGCAACAGCGATGCGCCTTCGTACGGCCGAACACTATGCCGCCCTGGCGCGGACCATCCGGCGTTCAGAGCCGGTAGAGGTTGAGGAACTGGTGCAGCACCTGAACACCGTAGGTTATACCGCAGTGGATGTGGTGGAAATGCCGGGGCAGTACGCGGTTCGCGGTGGATTGATTGACGCATACCCGCCCGAGGCCGACCGGCCGCTGCGCATTGAGCTGTTTGGCGATGAGGTTGAATCCATACGCAAATTTGATCCCGGGACGCAGCGTTCTGCTGCTCCGGTGGATGAAGTGGCGCTGTTGCCACTCACAGAAATTCCCGTTCGTGAAGAGGTGCTCACGGAAGTGCATGCGCGGCTCTCCGGCTCGCGAGTTCAGGCCGATACTGAGACCATGCGCAGCGCGCTGGCAGAGACCGGGGTGACGGTTTTTCCCGGATGGGAGTATTACGCCAACGCCGGTGCGCCGAACACGATTTTTGATCTCCTTCCCAATGCCGTGGTTTTCACGGATGAACCCTCTTCCATTGAAGCCGAGCAGGAACGCTGGTGGGAGAAAGTTGTCCGCCGACATGAGCAGAGCCTGGTGGGAAAACTGGCCACCCCGGGAGATATCTTTTTGCCGCCGAACGAGTGGAATGCGCGGCTGGAAAAATTGCCCGGCGGGTCAATGGAGCAACTCGGCTTGTTGCGCATGGCCCGCGCGGAAGCGGAACTCGGTCTGACGGATACGCCTACTGCGGAAGAAGCTGCACTCATTGAATTCTCATCGCAACCTACCACCAGGTTTCATGGATCTGTTCCCGGCATGGTGGAAGAGGTACGGAAGCTCACAGCCGCAGGCGAGCGCGTGATCTTTGCCGCACCCAATACCGGCGAAATGGAACGTCTGGCCGACATCTTCACGGAGTATCAGGTTCCCTTTCGCCTGGGATCGCGCACGCCTACTCCGGGCAGCGAGACCTATCTTGATGAAACTGCCTACTTCTCCGGCGATCTCACCACCACAACCATTGTTCG
>DATEJX010000051.1:0-8441 GCA_035277785.1 Candidatus Angelobacter sp.
ACGTACGAAGCAACAAGGATCGGCGACAGCACCACACCCACCATCACAGTGGCCAGAGCCAATCTCCGCAGCATACGCCAGCTGATCCAGCGCCGATAAAGTCCGGCGAGCACCAACAGTGAGATCACTGCCACGTACGCCAGCACAGAAGCGCGCGCAAAACTCACAGCCATACCGGAAAAGCTCAGCATGTAGCCGATCAGGTACCAGCGCTTCTTTTGCTTCAGGTACATCACGGCCGCCATCACCGTGCAGGCAGCACAATAAGAGCCCAGGATATTAGGTTCGTATTGGGTACCGTAAACAGCGGGGATGCCTTCATACTGATCAAGGCTCAGGCCAAAGCTGGCGCCGAAGAGCTTGCTTGCGTAGATGGCAACCGTGGCATACAGGCCTTCCACCGCGCCTATCACCAGCAATACGCGGAAGGCGCGCCGAAAAGTGTTTTCACTTCCTGCCATGATCCTCAAGATAAAGTAAGGAGCCATGGCCAAGAGCTGTTCCAGCGCCCATTTTGTGGTTTGCTTCGGGTCCACTGACATGAACCAGGAACTGACCAGGTTGATCACCATGTAGCTCGCCAGCAGCCAGTCGGCCCGCAGCCACTCAATCTTTCCTTCACGCGCATTCCACGCCCAGGGAAGCGTCAGACACAACAGCCCCGCCATCAGGTGTTCAGGGCGGGCATTCACGCCGGAAAAGGAGACGGTTACCCGAGGCATCGCCGAGGCAGCAATCAGGCAAACCGCAGCAAGATACAGATTCGTCCCCAGAGCGTAAACAAAAATCCCAACCACGGGAGCAGCAACCACGGCAAGAATCACAGCCTGAGCAGGCCCCTTGTCCACAAACCAGATGGCACAGGCCGCGGCCGCCGCCAGGCCAAACAGCCACGGCGTAGGATCAGGAACATCGCGGATTACAGAACGGCTCTCCACGGGAACAGGTGGATTATAGCAATCCCGCTAAGTCAACATGGTTCCGGATTTTGTGCGCTTTGCGGGGATACTGCAAAGGGGTTAAAGAGCTTACGGCGGTTTGCGCCTAAAAGGGCGGAGCGATGATCTGGTGCACAGCTTCCCAGAACGATGGCACAGAACTGATTAGCAAAGTGGCCGATGCGGTACGCGTAAAAGTCCCACTTACGCCAGTGATCGTCACCGTGAATGAGCCCGGAGCCGCATTAGAGGCGGCGGTCAATGTCATTGTGGACGAGTTTCCCGTAGTGCTGCTGGGATTGAAGCTGGCTGTAACGCCGGAAGGAAGACCAGAGATGCTCAGGCTCACCGCTGAACCAAACCCGTTGAACCGGTTGATGGCGAGAGTGCTTGAGTTGGTTGTTCCCGGAGCAAGGATCAGATTTGCTGAAGGTGTCAGCGAAAAATCGCCATTGCTTTGAACATTTAGGGTGACCTGAGTGCTTCTTTTCAGACTGCCACTGACTCCTTGAAATATCAGGCTGAAACTTCCAGGAGTGGCGCTGGAGAAAGCTGTTACAGTCGCTTGGGAAGAATTGCCTGTCGTGGGGTTAGGGCTGAAGCTCACAGTAATGATGCCGCTCGGAGCGTTCGTGAGAGGAAAGGCGCCATTCAGACTGACAGCTCCTGTGAACCCTCCTGTTCTGTTGATTGCCACCTGGTAAGTGATGGGCGCACCGCCCTGTATGGCCGTTTGCGAACTTGGTGTAGCGGACAACGAGTAATCCGCGTTTACCGGTGATGAGGTGAAACTCATCTGGCAGCCGCCCTGGGGAGCCGGTGCGTTCACAAAATTGGACTGAATCAGGTACGCTCGATCACCAAGGATGATGTCGGCCTGGGCCCCATTGACCGGGAAAGTAGGGGGAAACCCTACCACAAATGGATTGCACAGATCTCCATTCTCACCGGAAAGGTTTATATGAAACCACGCATTTAGATCGGGATCGGTTACGGTCTCGTTCAATTCGTGGGCCATTACACTTGCCATTGCATCAGCGGCAGGGTTGCCGTTCGGGCTTGGGTTAAATTCCAGACAGCTGTTACTCGTAGCCAGACACCGGTCTGGGTTGCCAACGAACGCATACTTAATGTCGTTTGCAAAGATCGACGCATTGGTATGGAAGCCGCATATCTGGCTACAGAATTGCAACCCGGGTTCCTGCTCATCCACATCAGGCGACGTCAAAATGAAATAGATGCCGTTAAGGTCGATGGGAAGAGCTCCAATATTTATCGCGTTGCCCACAATGTTAATCAATGACTGATTGCTAAGAGCTGTACCTTGAGAATAGTCATCAAAAAACTGCCCTGCCATTGTCACTGTATTGGGTACATTACCGATGGTATCTCCGTAAGTAGTATTAGTATTAAAATAGGGCGAGCCACCCAGCGACCCGATAAAATCAGGCAATATTGTTGTGGCTGAATTCATCGACCAGTTTCCATACCAAATAAGGTATACGTCGTGGGGCCCACGCATCACGGGCCCGCCGTGGTATTCGATTCCGTTGCCGGCCACAACCTGGGCAGACACAGCACTCTGTCCCTGGGCTGGGACAACTCCGAACTGCTGCGTTTGCCCAAACGATTCGAGACGTGGGAAGACCAACAGACAACCGAGCAGACACACTACCGGCAAACCTCTTGGGACTTTCATTTGATATTCCTCGCTGTGCGCTTAACTGTCCATTTAAACAGCTCTTACAGTGGCTCTCCGCCTGCTCCACCAGCATGGCGCGCCCGGCTCTGCCAACGCGTTAGGGCGCGGAGACTCCGACCCCGATGATCTGTGGATGGCCAAATATGCAGCCTTGCACGACCAAGGCTACTTTCTTTTGGGCGAGGAATGCTCCGAGAAGAGTGGCATGGATAGTAGTATTGCCGGCGGCACCAGGCGCGGTCGCATATTGCGCGGAAGATGTCCCATTACATCCATTATCCACATAAGGAGCGCTGGTGCTGATGACATAGCAATCTGCTGCCCAGCAGGTGCCAAACCCGGTAAATGAGCCAGTTTGGGTAGTTGCAATATTTGTCTGCGCGTGTGCAACGGGAAGCGGCTTATGCAGCTTCATATAGATCCCGGCAGCAAGCAAAACAACAACAGCTACATAGCATATCCGCATAAGTAAGTGTCGACGCATTGTTGGTATCTCCTAATAGTTGAAAGTAACTGCAAACAGCAAAGCTAAAATTGACATAAAACAATTGCAAACTAACGACGCAATGAAGAGTGAAAGATACAGAGTGGTTGCTGAACTAGCAAGAGCAAAGAAGTACTAGGTACGAGTGCATTCGTACCATAGTAGAGCAGCACAACTGGACAGCATGATATCGATACGTGGTTCCAAAATGGGAAAGACAGCAACCTTAGGAGAAAACTAAAGCTGCCGCAAGGTAGGATGTGTTCTTGCAGCGGGTGATTGACGTCTGATTGATCGAACTGAAGGTCGCTGCACCTCGTTGTGGAAGCTGCACAACTATGACGTACCTTTCAGTGTTCGCCGTTCGCCGCATGGCATTAGGACCGCGTGGTTGCAGCGAGCCACGCCGCCTGTGGCGACGCTACCTCGTGCTCAGCCCGATTTATCTCCTGCTGGTGTTTTTTCAGTGGTTGGGCTTTTCTTTCCGCGAAAGCGGCCTCGCTCCGACGGGAGAAATTCTTTACGGCTGACCAAGCCACCACCCTGAGTCTGAATGGCGAGATTACAAGCAATGAGCGACGGCGCGGCTTGGTTCTGGGCCGCAAGGACTACTTGTTTGGTGGCGCGGCTGCCGGTGGCTGGTAACGGCAACGCTCTGCGAAAATATTTACCTACTGTCTTGCCTCTCCCCGTAGCCCGAACCAGTTGCCTTCAGTATCCATGAAGATGGCAAATGGGCCCCAGGGCAGTTTTTTTGGCTCTTGAGTGAAAACCACGCCGCGCGCTGAAAGTTCTTCGTATTTTGCCTGAACGTCAGCACATTCAAAAACAATGGAAGGTTTCCGCTCAGCCCAGTCCTGCATCATGGAACGGGGATATAACACCAGGCATGTGCCGGGAGTTTCATCACTCAACTCTACCCACTCCAAATCCAGGCCCACCGGATGGCTGCGGAGAATCGTTAGGCCCACCTTTTCCGTCCAGAACTTCAGCGCCTGTTTCTGGTCTTCCACATAAATCGCAACCGTAGCAATCTTCAGGCTCATGGGGGCCAACCGGAATTTCAGAACTGCCTATGCTATTACACATAAGCCTTACATGGGCGGTTTACTTTCGGCACACCGCGATATTCGTAATCAGTTCATCAGGCTTGCAACGCCTTTACGCCAGAATGCAGGCTAATCCCACCGCTGCTGCCGTACTCAGCAGATTCACCATGTCATTGCTCAGCAGACCGCGACGCTCCATCAGCGCGCCAAAAAGACTGTCCACCAGTGACCCTGAAACTCCAGCCAGGAGAATCAGAGCCGCCTGGTGAGCTGAAACCAGCTGCATAAGCAGCGCCGCAGCGGCAATTGTCGACGCGGCCAGAATTGCTGCCAGCGTTCCTTTCACACTTACTCCGCCGTCCACGCCCGGTTCCACTGGCTTCCATGTGGTGAGTAACAGCGTTCGTCCTGGGAATGCCATGCCGATCTCACTGGAGGAAGTGTCAGCTGCCGCTTCCGCCAGGGCGGACAGCGCAAGCAAAGGCCAGATTTGTGGCCCAAGAGAAACGATGAGTGCTGCGACGCCAAGGTTTGCCATCACCTGTGCTGCGCTTCTGCCGCGATACGCCTCAGCTGTATGTAGTTGCTCTTTTCTCGACTTGCCTGCGCGCGTCGCAAGAAGAGTGACAGCAAAGACCAGAAGCAGAACCCAGAACATCCGCAGGTCGCGCGATGCCAGCACAAAGGCGATGCTCGATCCGGCAAGCGCGCCGCCCGCGTTCACTCCCCGGGCCAGCCAGGCAACGAAAGCAAAGGCTGTTGTTATCACCAGCGCCAGCAGCATACGTCGTTTTTGCGCCGCCGGGCCGTTGGCCTGCCTCAACAGATCAATACCAACCAGCAGTGCAGCCGAGAATAAGCCGATCACATCAGCAATGCTCGATTTGCGGTTGCGTGACAGAGCTCTCTCCTTGAGTCCAGTTACGTTTTGATTCACTGGCGGCATAAATCCGAGTGTAGCGCATCCTAACTATGCAGCCCTGGTGCCTAAGAGGAGACTTTCATGCCCGCGTCCGTCTGGTCTGGATATCTTACGTTTGGACTCATCTCCATGCCGGTGCGCCTTTACTCCGGCGCACGCAGTACACGTATTGGTTTCCACATGTTGCATCGTGATGACCTTACCCGTGTCAAGCAGCAGCTCTACTGCCCGCACGACGAACGGGTGATCGAGCGCAGTGAGATCGTCAAAGGCTATGAGTACCGTAAGGGCGAGTACGTGGTCATCGAGCCGGAGGAAATTAAAAAGATCGAGCCTAAAACAGCTAAGGCCATGGAGATTCTGGAATTTGTGAAGGAAGAGGAAATAGATCCCGTCTACTTCGAATCTTCTTATTACCTTGCACCCGACGAAGCGGGCAAGAAGCCCTACGCATTGCTCTCGCGCGCCATGCAGGATAGCGGTTATCTTGCCGTCGCCAAGCTGGCCATGCACAATCGCGAATATACAGTGCTCCTGCGCCCTCATCAGGGCGGGCTCATGCTGCACACCATGTTCTACCAGGAAGAGATACGCGAAGCCCCCGCATTGGATACCAACGGACATCTGAAGGAAGGCGAACTCAAGGTAGCGCATCAGCTCATTGAGGCCCTGGCTGCCACGTGGGAGCCGGAGAAATATCATGACACCTTTGAAGAGAACCTCAAAAAACTGATCAAAGCGCGCATGGAGGGCGGGGAAGTGACAACGGTGGAAAAGCCGCGTAAACAGGCGCCCCCCACTGACCTGATGGCCGCTCTTCGTCAGAGCCTGGAACAAATGGGCAAAAAGAAAGGCCCGCAACGGGTAGAGGACGTTCAGCGCGAATCTGAAGTTCAGATCCAGGTAAAGAAAGGTCCGGGCAAGAAGAAACCGAAACGCGCAGCCTAACTGAGAATTGGACTGGGTGGCTTGCGCTTCTGCCAGCTCGATTTACAATCCCGCGCCGCAACCCGGGCCATATCCTCTCCAGTACAATGTCCGTTTCCCGACGTGAGGTGCGGATATGCAGGCGGTCGTGTGCAGAGAATGGGGTGGTCCGGAAAAGCTCGGAGTTGAGGATGTTCCTTCGCCGACATTGCGTGACGGCGCGGTGCGAATCAAGGTGCAAGCGGCGGGAGTGAATTTCGCTGACCTGCTTCTCGTCGCCGGACAATACCAGGAGAAGCCCGCTTTTCCTTTCACGCCGGGGGCCGAAGCCGCTGGCGAAGTTTGTGAGATTGGGTCCGGAGTCAAAGGACTCAAACCCGGCGATCGCGTCATGGCCCTTACGGGGCTCGGAGCTTTTGCTGAAGAAGCGGTTGTAGATGCCCAGCGCGTATTGCCCATTCCTTCCCGTATGGAATTTTCAACCGCCGCGGCATTTCCTGTAGCTTACGGCACTTCTCATGGCGCACTGGAGTGGCGGGCCCATCTTCAGCCAGGCGAGTGGCTGCTGGTCACTGGGGCTGCCGGAGGCGTTGGCCTCACGGCCGTCGAGATTGGCAAGGCCATGGGTGCGCGAGTGATTGCCTGCGCCGGTAGCGCGGACAAGTTGGCCATCGCGCAGCAGCACGGCGCCGATCATCTCATCGACTATTCCAAGGAAGATATTCGCGAACGCGTGAAAGCCATCACCGGCGGCCGCGGCGCTGATGTGATCTACGATCCTGTCGGAGGTGATGCCTTTGACGCCAGTCTCCGTTCCATCGCATGGGGTGGACGCATCATCATCATCGGCTTTGCGGCTGGTCGCGTCTCTCAAATTCCTGCCAACATCGTGCTGGTGAAAAATATCGACGTCATCGGCTTCTATTGGGGTTCCTACCAGGCACACAAGCCAGAGCTGTTGCGTGGCTCTTTCACTCAACTATTCCGTTGGTTTCAGGAAGGTAAGCTCCGGCCTCACGTCTCACACAGTCTTCCCCTTAGCCAGGCATCTGAGGCGCTCCGGCTGCTCCAGCAGCGACGGTCAACCGGCAAGGTGATACTTGTTACCGCGACATAGTGTGGGCCGTGACTGCAACGCCTTCAGGAAAATGGTAATCCCATAGCCGTATGCGTTATCTCGCTCTGGCGGTGGATTACGATGGCACTCTGGCGTCTCACGGCGAGGTGCATCAGTCTACGCTGAATGCGCTGGAGCGATTCACGGAAAGCGGTCGCAGGCTGATCATGGTTACCGGACGCCAGCTTGACGACCTGCAGAATATTTTCCCGCATCTCGAGCTTTTCAGCCGCGTCGTGGCCGAAAATGGCGCTTTGCTCTACGACCCGGGATCCAAATCGCGGCGCTTGCTGCCCGAACCTCCAAATGCCGCATTCGTGGATGAGCTGCGCCGGCGCAGTGTGCCTGTTTCCATGGGCAGTGCAATTGTTGCCACCTCGCGCCCGCATGAGAAGACGGTGCTTGATGTGATCCACGAGCACGGTTTGCACCTGGAGGTCATTTTCAACAAAGACGCGGTAATGGTACTGCCTTCAGGCATCAACAAGGGCACCGGACTGAAATGCGCGCTGGAGGAACTCCGGATTCCCGCCTATAACACAATCGGCGTAGGAGACGCCGAAAACGATCATGCTTTCCTGACCCTGTGTGACTGCTCCGTCGCCGTCGCTAATGCGCTTAGTGCCTTGAAGAACCGGGCGGATGTAGTTATGGAGGGCGCCTGCGGAGCCGGAGTGGCTGAACTGATTGAACATATACTGAAAGACGATCTACGATTCTTGGCTCCGGTTTCCCACTCCTAGTGCACAAAGTGGTCTTGGGGTTCCCCCGCTCTTAAAGCTTGGCAAATGCCGTGTTCAACAAGACGCCTAAGCGCTTTATTTACAACTCATTAGTAATATTGCCTTTCCCGCTCATTCGCCGAACAACTAATGCACCAACTTCCTAATCAAGTACATGCCCATTGGGCCGTGTGCATAAGTTTTCGCTGGACTAAAGTACATGTCCTATAGTACACTTTCTGACGGGTTGGCATGGCCCTCTTCCGGGCATGCAATTTTGCGAATCAGGAAGTCGAGGCGAATCTAGTGAGACGGATAAATTGGCCCTGGGCTGGGGCCTTTGTGAGCGCTTTTTCGTCAGCCCCGGTTTTGAAAAAAAATCCGGTTGCGGAAGGTCCCGCCTCCGCAACTCCTGAAAGCAGTCTTTCGCCACATTACCAGTTAAAGCTGGCGGCCACGCGACTTGCCATGGTGCTTGCCACGGTGTTCACGGCGCGCTACTTCTACTGGCGCGCCTCCAGCACCTTGAATCCGGTCGCGCGTGTGTTTTTTTATGCCTTCCTGGTGGCTGAAGCCCTGA
>DATEJX010000052.1:0-5000 GCA_035277785.1 Candidatus Angelobacter sp.
ATTCGGATCAACCATCTCGCTCAGCCGAATTTCCGCGACTTTTGATAGCAGCTCATACGCGTCCATTTCTGAGAGGCCGTAGTCGTTATGGATCCAGCTCACCAGCTCCGTAAAGGCGATGCGCAGGGCATCATCCAGCGGCCGGTACGCGCCTACCGTCATGATGTACTCATCGTTTTCGAATCGCGGCCAGCTGATCTTCTGGCCCTTGATCACATGCACTTGAATTCGGCTGCGCAAAGGAACCTCAATGGCGGTTCCGGCCACTTCGCCATCACCCATTGCAGCGTGCCCATCGCCCAGAAATAGCATGGCACCCGGCGTATTCACCGGAAAGTAGACGGTGTTCCCAACGCTCGCCTCGGGCGAGTCCATGTTGCCGCCAAACGCCTCCGGAACGACGGAACTGCGTGCTTCCCCGCCTGCCGGCGCCACTCCAATGCAGCCGAAGAAAGGGTGCAGAGGAATCTTGACCGTGTACTTGGAATCCAGAGCCTGAAAAGTGGCGGTATTAGTGGCGTGATCAATGGGATAAAACCAGATCTTTTCCTTGATTGGCGGGTTCAACATCGGTGTGTAATTTGTAGAATTGATCGCGCCAAAGCCAGGAGCAAGTGCTCCGATGCCCTGATTGCCATTGACCTGCAAGTCGAGGATCTTTATCGCTAGCGTGTCGCCCGGCTCAGCACCCTCAATGTAAAACGGACCAGTCAAAGGATTGTCGCCCGGAGCCATGCTCAGGGTGTCTCCTGGCTTCTTGATCGCATCGCCAAAGCAATCAACTGTGGTTGTTTCCAGGATGTTCCCAGATTTCAGCCGCGCCACCGGCTGGTATGAGGCTGAGTAAGTGTATTTGAGTTCTTTGCGATCAAGCTGATATTGAACCACCTTACCTTCTTCCGCAGAGTTCTGCGCAAGAGCACTGCCCATCAATATGATAACAGTAAGAAGTATCTTCATATTCCGGGAACCTCGAAGGCAGGATTATACAAAGAAGATCTCCCAGCAGCAGCCACTGCGGGCGATGCGGCTTGACTCTGTTAAGGATGGTGCCGGGCTCGGCCTGCTTTTTCTGTCCTAACGGCTAATTTTCCTGCTGCGTTGAGACGTGCTCCCCCTTTGGCCTTTACGAATGCCTGGAAAGCTCGGTATTTAGCCTTAGTTTCGGCTGAAAATATTAAGTCTTTTAATCCAGCTCCAATAATTTCGTAATGAATGGCTTATAAAACACACTATAACGGATGAGCGCTCTCCCCAGCGCACAGAGATGAGAGTCGGGGTCCAAAGGAACCCTACTGCGATGGAACTCTGTTACATGGTGAGTATAAGTGTATTGAATGAAATTCTGGGACCTCTGGCCACAAAGGAAGCGCGCTATCGTTTGGTTCCGGGCCGGGATTTCGTTACGGTAGTTCACTACGGCCCTTCCGGGCTCCTTAACCAAATGGCTTTTCCCGTTGTGTACCGCATTCCTGATGTTCCTGAGGATGAAGGTACGCTGATTCTCATGGTGGCGCCGCAACGCGGCCAGGAGTGGAGCGGATTCTGGACGCCTGTGCAGAAACATTTGCCCAGCACCAGTACGTATCCGGCTGCCTGAGTAGCTCACGCGACCATCGCTCACGTCAGAGACATGGACTTCCGCATGTCTCTGCAGAGTCGGCAATTTCCGCTCCCCGAAATTGACCGGCTTCGGGCCGTGTGGTAAAAAACTAGCTACGCCTATGCGCCTCTCCAAGTAACCTCGCTTCGCCGTTTGCCAGAGTTGTCTGGCGAACCCTCCTGACACGCAGGATTGTTTTCTGCTGCCTTGTCTGGCAGCCCGCACGGAGAGACGCAAGTGAGTTCAACTGCATCGGCCAACGCTGCTACCCGAAACAATTGGTTTGCCCTGATCAAGGAAGCCGTCTTCGGCTCTCGTCAGGACTTCACCGCCATATCCGTAGATCGCGCCATCGTGCTTCTCGCGGTTCCCATGGTTTTGGAAATGGCCATGGAATCGCTGTTCGGGATCGTAGATATTTTTTTCGTCGCGCATCTCGGTGCGGACGCAACCGCCACCGTAGGAATCACCGAAGGCATGCTCGTGCTGGTGATGGCAGTGGCGTTTGGTCTGAGTATGGGCGCAACCGCCGTAGTCGCTCGCCGCGTTGGCGAGCATGACAAAAATGGCGCGGCGGAAGCTGCGGTTCAATCGATTCTGATCGGGCTCGGCTTCGCGTTGCTTATTTTTTCCATCGCCTTTCCATTTGCTCCCCATCTCCTGGCGTGGATGGGCGCGAGCCCGCAAATCCTGGCTGTTGGATCGCTCTATACGCGGATCATGCTCAGCACATCCGGCATCATTGTTCTGCTGTTCCTGATCAACGCAGTCTTTCGCGGCGCTGGCGACGCCGCCATCGCTATGCGCGTGCTGTGGCTGGCCAACTTGATTAACCTGTGTCTCGATCCGTGTCTCATCCGAGGACTTGGACCTTTCCCAAAGTTGGGAGTCACAGGAGCGGCAGTGTCCACCAGCATAGGACGCAGCATCGGCGTGCTCTTTCAACTTTACATGCTGAGCAAAGGCAGCGCGCATCTGGAAATCCTGAAGAAGCACATCCGTCTGAAGCTGAAAGTGATGTGGAACATTCTGGAAGTTGCAGGCGTTGGAGTGTTGCAGCTTCTGGTTGCCACGGCGAGCTGGCTTGTGATGGTGCGCTTGGTCCAGTCCTTTGGTAGCCAAGCTACGGCCGGCTACACTGTCGCCATCAGGATCGTGATCTTTTCTACGCTTCCCTCCTGGGGGCTGGGTTCCGCGGCAGCCACACTCGTGGGGCAGAACCTTGGGGCGAAGCAGCCGGAGCGCGCGGAGCAATCCGTCTGGCGAGCCAGCTTCTTCAATGCTGTCTTCCTGGGCGTAGTCTCGGTCGTATTTTTGATCTGGGCTCCGCAACTGGTAAGCATCTTCAGCGCAGACTCGCAAGTGATCCATTATGGAGCCAGTTGCCTGCGGATCATCAGCTTGTGTTACGTCCTCTGGGCGTATGGAGAAATCATTGTGCAGGCGTTCAATGGCGCCGGCGACACCTGGACTCCGACGTTGATCAACTTCTTCGTTTACTGGGTGGTGCAGTTACCGCTGGCGTTTGTACTGGCTTTCAAGTTCAACTTCGGCCCCAACGGGGCTTATTACGGAATTTTGGCGGCGGAAATCCTGCTGGCGCTGATCGGGATTTATGTCTTCAGGAAGGGTAAGTGGAAGGAAAAGGTGGTGTAATCGTTTTTCTCCAAAGTCCCGAGCGCAAGCGAGGGATCCCTACCCTCTTCGAGCACCATTGCATCATCGGAGCTGATAGGGATCCCTCACTTCGTTCGGGACTCCGGAAAGAAGCAGGACCGCACCCTACAATTTCGCCCTTCTCAACCGCAATGCATTCCCAATCACCGACACTGAACTAAAGCTCATGGCCGCCGCGGCAAACACCGGTTGCAGCAACAGACCGAAGAACGGATACAGGATTCCCGCCGCAATCGGCACACCCAACAGGTTATAGATAAAGGCAAAGAACAGGTTCTGCCGTATATTGCGCATGGTAGATCGGCTCAGGTTGCGTGCCCTGACGATGCCGCGCAGATCGCCTTTGACCAGAGTGATATCCCCGCTTTCCATGGCAACATCGGTGCCAGTGCCCATGGCAATCCCGACGTCTGCCTGCGCCAGCGCCGGCGCATCGTTCACACCATCACCCGCCATGGCTACGATTCGGCCTTTGCTCTGGAGTTCCTTCATCACCTGAGATTTCTTCTCCGGCAGGATCTCAGCTTCAAAAGCTTCAATCCCCAGCTCGCGCGCAATAGCCTGAGCTGTGATGTGGTTGTCACCGGTGAGCATCACCATATGCAGACCGTCGCGTCGCAATGCTTCCAGCGCTTCACACGTCGAGGATTTTATTGGATCAGCAACGGCAATCAGCCCGGCCGCACGCCCATCCACTGCAGCCAGCATTACCGTCTGGCCTCTCTGGCGGAGCTCCTCTGCCCGCCTGGCGAGCGGCGCAGCATCAATGCTTCGAGAAGCCAGTAAACTTGCGTTACCGAGAATCACCTCGTGACCATCCACGTGACCGTACACACCTTGACCGGTCAACGACTGGAAATTGCGCGTGCTACTCGGGTGCAGCCCGCGCTCCTGCGCGCCTCTTACTATCGCCGCCGCCAACGGATGTTCGCTTGACCGCTCGAGTGAAGCCGAAAGCCGCAACAATTCTTTTTCTGCAACAGCTCCGGTCGCTACCACTTCAGTGAGTTTAGGTTTGCCCTCCGTGAGTGTTCCTGTCTTGTCGAAGACAAGCGTGTCAACTTTTTCCAGCGTTTCCAGAGCCTCGGCATTCTTTACCAGGACTCCCGCATGTGCGCCACGGCCGGTTCCCACCATCACAGCCATCGGCGTCGCCAGACCCAGCGCACATGGGCAGGCAATGATCAGCACGGCAACTGCATTGACAACTGCATGCGCGAAGCGCGGATCAGGCCCGAACAGCCCCCAAATCACAAGGGTAAGAACAGCTACAAGCATCACCGCCGGTACGAAATAACCTGCAACCTTGTCCGCTAGCGATTGAATAGGGGCGCGGCTGCGCTGAGCTTCCGCCACCATGCGCACAATTTGCGACAGCAGCGTTTCCGAACCGAGTTTTTCCGCACGCATCACAAACGCACCAGTTTGGTTTAACGTTCCGCCAATCACCTTTGCGCCCGCGGCCTTCTCCACCGGAATGGACTCCCCAGTGATCATCGACTCATCGACTGCGCTGCTACCTTCCTCTACATTGCCATCCACAGGCACACGGGCGCCTGGCCGAACGCGCAGCCGATTTCCATGCTTTACCTGTTCAAGAGAAATTTCTTCGTCCGTTCCATCGGATCGTAGACGAATCGCCGTCTTGGGACTCAGATCGAGCAGGGCTCTGATCGCAGCCCCTGTACGGCGCCGGGCCCGCAATTCCAATACCTGCCCC
>DATEJX010000053.1:0-3358 GCA_035277785.1 Candidatus Angelobacter sp.
GAGCGTGCTCGAATGGCGGAATGGTGGTGCCTATGGCGCGGATTCCGTGCTTGTGAGCAAGCGCAATCAGTTGCCGATTGCCAGCGATCAAATCCCGCGAAGTTACGCCTGGGGTTGCAGGCACAAACGTTCCAGGGAACAGTATGTCATTCACGCCGAGACCGAGAATCACGTACTTGACGCCTGGCTGAGAAAGCACATCGCGCTGGAAGCGCTTGACGCCTGCATCGCCCAGCGCCTGGCCGAGCTGGTCAAAAGCAGGTCCCAGCGGTGGCGGCCCACCCGCCTGATGTGGGCTTGCACTGTCACGCAACAAGCGATTGCCAATGATCCCTTCATTCAGGACTCCGAGTTCGGCATCTTTATTTTTCTGCAGTCGCTGTGCGAGAACGTCGGGCCAGCGCTGATTGGTGTCCCTGGTGGTTCCGTCTCCATCGGTCAACGACGAACCGAAAGCCACGATGGTTGCTCCTTGTCCGGACGCCAGCAGGTCGACCCCCGTTAGAAACGGCCAGAAGCTGATTGTCTTGAGGACAGGAAAATTCGGCGCGCCGGTGGAGTCTCCGCTTTCGGTTGAAATATAGTTTGTCTGCTTCGCCAGAATGTGGAGGGTGGTTATTTGCGTCGCTTGAGGAAGAAAGAGGCTGATGGCCAGATCCGATAAGGCAGGGACATCCAGGTCAACGGCATCGCTCATTGCGAGCGCGCCGGCAGGAATTGTGGTTGATGCACTCTTCCCGAACGTCAGAGCCCGATCGGAGTCAGCAAGGATGTCTGCTCCCGCAGCTCTGCGTGCAATATGCGCGCTACCAATTACAAGTGCCTGCTCTCCGAAAACATTCGAAATTCTGATCCGAACTTTGTTCCCACTGGCGCTGGTGTGCACAATGAGACGCAGAGTTTGATTGTGATACGCCGGCGCATTTCCTTTCACGTAGCGCTGAGGAGCGGCTGCCCAGGCGCCGATCCAATGCGGGGCGTCGTGCTGTTTCGCCGCACTGGCAACACTTGTAAAGAGAGCGGAGACGAGTGCAACGGCAGCGAGGAAAAAGATTGACTGAAATCTGCGCCGGGCTGCCGCGAACCTAAAAAATCTCATCGGCTTTTTCATCATCATCGAACCTATTAGTCAGTTGACTGAATAAGGCATGGTTGGTGAGCGCGGAAGGAATGAAATCCGGCCACTTTGGCAAAAAAAGGCCCAAAGGCATTTACCGCAACGGGCGCAAAGGTCGCAACGGAAAGAAGGGCTTTACCGCAGAGGACGCTGAGAGCGCAGAGGAATCGGGTCACACGGCAAGACCGGGCAGGTAGTAAGTCGAGGGCTTACCGCCTCAGATGTCGTAATAGAGCGCGAATTCGTAAGGGTGGGGGCGAAGGCGGATGGCGTCCACTTCTTTTTCGCGCTTGTATTCGATGTAGGTGTTGAGCAGGTCCTCGGTGAAGACGTCGCCTTTGAGGAGGAACTGGTGGTCGCGGGCGAGGGCGTTGAGCGCGTCGTCAAGAGAGCCGGGCATGGAGGGGACTTTGGCCAGCTCTTCCGGGCCGAGATCGTAAATGTCTTTATCCAGCGGCGGGCCGGGATCGATTTTGTTTTCGATGCCGTCAAGGCCAGCCATCATCATGGCGGCGAAGGCGATGTAAGGGTTGCAACTGGGGTCGGGCGGGCGGAACTCAACGCGCTTGGCTTTGGGCGAAGCTGAATACATGGGAATGCGGCAGGCGGCGGAGCGATTGCGCCGGGAATAAGCAAGGTTCACGGGAGCTTCAAAGCCAGGCACCAGGCGCTTATATGAGTTGGTGGTGGGCGCGATGATGGCGGAGAGCGCGGGACCGTGCTTGATGAGTCCGCCGATGTACCAGAGCGCGGTCTGGGAGAGGCCGGCGTAGCCGTCGCCGGAGAAGAGCGGTTTGCCGTCTTTCCACAGCGACTGGTGGGTGTGCATGCCGCTGCCATTGTCGTTGAAGAGCGGCTTGGGCATGAAGGTGACGGTCTTGCCGTGCTGGTTGGCCACGTTCTTCACGATGTACTTGTAGAGCATCATGTTGTCAGCGGAGCGGACCAGCTTGTTGAACTTGAGATCTATTTCAGTCTGGCCGCCGGTGGCAACTTCGTGGTGGTGACATTCCACTTCCAGGCCGGACTCCTGCAGGATCATGGTCATCTCAGTGCGCAGGTCCTGGTAATGGTCAGTGGGCGGAACTGGAAAGTAGCCTTCCTTGAAACGCGGACGGTAGCCGAGGTTGTTTTCCTTGCGGCCGGAGTTCCAGCGGCCTTCTTCGGCGTCAATGAAGTAAAAGCTGTGGTTCTCTTTCTGGTCAAAACGGACGTTGTCAAAGATGAAGAACTCAGCTTCGGCGCCGAAATAAGCCGTGTCGGCCAGGCCGGTGGAAAGCAGAAACATCTCAGCCTTTTTGGCGATGTAACGCGGGTCTCGGTCATAGCGCTGCTTGGTGACGGGATCGATCACGTCGGCGACCATCACCAGCGTAGGCGCCTGGGTGAATGGATCCATGAGATAAAAGCTGGGATCGGGAATGAGCAGCATGTCACTTTCATGGATAGCAGCCCAGCCGCGAATGGAAGAGCCGTCCATGCCGAAGCCATCTTCAAATGAAGATTCGGAAAGTTGCTCGATGGGAAAGGAGACGTGGTGCCACAGTCCGGGCAGGTCAGTGAAACGAAGGTCGAGCAGACGTGCGCCTTTCTCTTTGGCGAATTGAAGCACAGCTTGTGGAGCAGGTTTGGAGTTGGGCATGGCAGTGATTTCCATTGGAGACCATATAAGCCCGGACTGTGAAGATGGAAATTGAATGTTTTTATCAATGGGATAAGCAGCATTTATCCAGCAAGATGAATGGGAGAGTCGCTGGCAATGGAACTGGACGCTTTCAGCCTTTAGCCTTTAGCTCTTAGCTTTTAGCTCGGCTAAAGCTGACGAAACAGCTGGGCGTAAATTTGGATTGCAATCGTCAGAGCGGCAGATCGTTATGAAAAGTGGCCAACAGAGGCTCTGAGAAACAAGGATTCGGGGCGACTTCCAGATACAAGAAGCCCCGGATTGTCCGGGGCTTCAACCAAGAGAGAGACTTGCTACCTTCAGCCAAAAATACTGCCGAGGTTTCTTTATGATTAGATACATCGTACAGCGATAAACCTATGGTGAGCAAGTCCCAGTTTGAGCATCCACCAGAGATTAAGATCGTTAATCTGGGGACATGAAAAAATTTTCATTCGGGCATATTTCCCGGGTACCGACCTTACACTTATATGGCAGAGGGATTTTCTCCGGGAAAGCGCAGTGGTAACGGAGTTCAAATCATGCCATTGGCGAACCGGAGAAGCGGCTTGGTTCCC
>DATEJX010000054.1:0-8783 GCA_035277785.1 Candidatus Angelobacter sp.
TCAGGTTCGACAAGGCCTGGCGGACCTCTCCTGCCAGCGCCCTGATTTCACCCTGGTCCTTGTATTGTTTAACCACGCGAATGTTTCGCACCTCGAGCCGCTTTTCATATAGAAAAAGCAGATCGTCCAGGGTTTTGACCATGCTAATTTGTGTGGGCGCGGAAGTATCACGATAGAAGCCAAGCGTTTGCCGCGCAATATGCGACACGCGGTCCAATTCCCGCTGCGCCATTTGCAGATATTCCGCAACTTTCTCGCTGTTGGTCACGTCCCTCCTGGCCAGAAAAACCAGGTTATGGACGGCTTCAAGAGGATTGTTGATTTCATGCGCTACGGTAGCCGCAAGGCGGCCGGCGGCAGCCAGCTTTTCCGTCGTCCTCAGCGCCCGCTCGATCTTCTTGTTCTGCGTAACGTCGCGGACCACCTTGGCCGCGCCTATGATCCTGCCCTGTTCGTTTCTGACCGGAGAGATGGAAAGCGAGACGTCAATTCTTTCGCCTGACTTGGCGACGCGCACGGTTTCAAAATGATCAATTTTCTCGCCCTTGCGGATTTTGCCCAGGATCATGTCTTCATCAGCGAGTAGTTCAGTGGGAATAATGGTGGTGATCGGTTTCCCTATGATTTCAGCCGCCTTGTAGCCGAATAATCTCTCGGCGCTCTTGTTCCAGCTGGTCACGATTCCGTTCAAGTCCTTGCTGGCGATTGCATCGTCAGAGGACTCAACGATGGCCGCGAGATGTTGCGCCGCAATCAGGGCGGTGCGCAGTTCAGCTTCGCTCCGCCGTAACCGCTTCTCGTTCTCGCGCACCCGCGCATCCGCTTCCTCCCTCATCCTTTTTAGCCTGATCTGGGCGCCCACACGCGCCAACAGCTCGCGAGCGCTGAACGGCTTGATAAGGTAATCATCAGCTCCGGCATCTCTGCCTTCCATTTTGGCTTCTTCGCCGGCACGGGCAGAGAGAAAGATTACAGGAGTTGAAGCAGTCGCAGGGTTGCCGCGGACCGCCCGCAATAAACCAAAGCCATCAAGGCCAGGCATCATCACATCACTCAGGATCAGGTCTGGAGAACTTTTTTCCAGCACCTGCAATGCCTCAAGTCCGTTGTTCACCGCCATCACGCGATAGTGCTCTTCAAGGAGTTTCCTCACGTAATCCCGCATGTCAGAGTTATCATCGGCCAGCAGGATCGCCGGCCTCTCAGTGGCAAGCCCCTGCGTGTCAACAGGCGTTTCGCCTTGTGCAGGCGCCACTTCTTCCGTTGGCGATTCAGTTGGCTGCTCCAGCCGGTTTGGAATCCACCTTAAAGCTTCTGAAACGTAGCTGTTGGTCCGGCGCGGGTTGGAATCAGCCGAAGCCCTGTCGCCGCCTGCGTCGATATGTTCCTGGGGCAGATGCCCGTTCCCTTTGGGTATGGAAACCCGGAACGTGCTTCCCTTTCCTACCGCGCTTTCCACCGTAACCGCTCCGCCATGCAGTTTCACCAGTTCCTGCACCAGCGCCAGGCCGACTCCAGATCCTTCAAACGTTCGTCCGTGCGCGCCCTCAACCCGGTAAAAGCGCTCAAACAAGCGCGACAGTTCCCCTTCAGGGATTCCGGTGCCGGTATCGTTCACGGCGAGTTCCACGTGGTCGCCCTTGTCCTGCAACTGCACCTGAATCCCGCCGTCAAAAGTGAACTTGAAAGCGTTTGACAGCAAATTCAGGACAATCTTCTCCCACATGTCGCGATCGACATAGATGGGTTCCTGGAGCGGCTGGCATTCAATGGCCAGGGACAAGCCAGCGCGTTCTATGGTGGAGCGAAACATGCTGGCAAGATCTCTGGTCAGAGTGCAGATGTCGAGAGGCCTGTAATTGGCACGAAGGCGTCCGGCTTCAATCCGGGAAAAGTCGAGCAGCGCATTCACCAGCTTGAGCAGCCGCATGCCATTGCGGTGCGCCATCTCCAGGTGCTCGCGCTCGTCCTCTCCAAGATTGGCATTGGGCTTTGCCAGCGTCTCCTCAATGGGAGTGAGCAGCAGGGTGAGCGGAGTCCGGAATTCATGGCTGATGTTGGTGAAGAATGCAGTCTTGGCCCGGTCGATTTCAGCCAGGGCCTCAGCCCGCTTTCTTTCTTCTTCATATGCCCGGGCGTTCGCCACTGCGGTGGCGATCTGTGATGAGGTGAGATCGAGGAATCCGCGATAGAAGTCGTCATAGCGCAGGCGCGAACTCAGCCCCGCAACCATAAACCCGGCAAGCTGATGGGCTATGTTCGAATGAATCGGCACTACGGCCGCAGAGCTCGGCGGGTCTGCCCACGGGCCGGCAGGAACGGGAATCACCCTCTTGCTCAGATCATCCACTACCTCAATTTCGCCGCTCTCCATGGCCTTGAATAACGGCCAC
The DNA here is from genome assembly GCA_035277785.1 of Candidatus Angelobacter sp. Classification (GTDB taxonomy): domain Bacteria; phylum Acidobacteriota; class Terriglobia; order Terriglobales; family Acidobacteriaceae; genus Angelobacter. Next base: position 2,394 of record DATEJX010000054.1, read on the forward strand.
AAAGCCGGATCGTCTTGTTGAAGAGTGATGGTTGCCGGGCTGATGCGTTCATCTGCGTTCACGCCGCTGCTGCCCGCCAGATGTGCAAGTTTGCGGTCGGCATCCAGCAGGTACAGGAGGCTGAAAGGAATATCTTTGGGATAGTTGGCCAGAATCTCCGCCGCTCGCGCACATGCCTCCTCCGCGCTTCGCTCCTCCAGGACTCCGGCACTCAGATCGCGCAGGGCCATGGTACGGCGCTCGCCTACTACTTTTTCACTGATCTCATGCACCGTGGCCAGCACGCCGCCGATCCCGCGCGGCGCGCTTTCATCCGGTACGGGGCTGTACGCGATGGTGAAGTGCGTCTCCTCCATGAAACCGTAACGGTTGATCTCAAGGAGAATGTCTTCCATCCATGTTGCTGGGCCGCCTTCAAACGGCGTGCGGATCAGCGGCTCCAGAATGTGCCAGATTTCACTCCAGCACTCTCGCACCGGCTGCCCCAGGAAGTGCGGATGTTTGGTCCCCAGAATTGGACGGTAGGCATCGTTATAAAGCTGGCAGAAATCAGGGCCCCACCAAAGCAGAAGAGGAAAGCGGTTGGCAAGCAGGAATCGCGCCATCATGCGCAACGCGGGCGACCAGCTCTCGACAGGACCCAGCCGGGTGGCTGCCCAGTCCTTCTGCCGCATCAGCGCGCCCATTTCTCCGCCACCGGAAAATAGCTCTTCCGGGTTAGCTGGCGATTGGGCCGAAGTTTTTAGGGCAGTCTTATCGTTCACGGTAGAAAGAACTCGTCAAAGTTAGGCTCGCTAAGCTCGGATAATCCATCCGAATGGCATGAAGCCACCAAGGCAACTCGCACACGCACACCGATGCATTGACTTTGATGCCGGGAACCCGGGATTGCGCTGCTTGGGCTCCATCCGTTTTGCTTCAAAATGGATCGTCGGATGACGTCCTTGAAGGATGACGTCCTTGAAGCTTAGAGACTTAATCGGACTTGCTTAAGAATCCAGTCCGGGACTGGTTCGCTGCCGTTTCTACAAGAATGTCGCGGCGAATTCACGCCGCCGCTCTTCCTGCCAATCCACGGGGGGTTGTGTCATGGCGTCATCGAAGCCCACTAGGGGCCGTCACCCGCAACACGCAGGGCGCGTCGCTAAATAGAGAGCTTCCCGTGGGTGACAGTCGCAACCAAATGCGGATCATCGAGCGCCTTCAGTTTTTGGGCATTGCCGCTGCCAGCCGCCAGTATACGAACCTTATGCGGCTTGGTTAAGGGCCTCCCTGTTTGCGAAAGGCACGGTTTTCCTGGGAAAGCTGCGCACTTTGGGCACTCGATGTGGCTCTTATGCGTCATAGCATCACGTTAGGCTGTGAATGGATTGATGGCGGCATTATAGGCACGCGCCACAAACCCGATCAAGCAGCAAAAACGGGGCGAATAAATTTGTGGTGGCACAAACTTTCCGACCCGTTTCTCTCTTCTACAGCGCCGGAGCGCTTCTACCTTACGCCGGCTTGGCATATGTTCCCGGGCTGGCATCCGTGGCTCGCCACTCCGGCTTCCGTTCCGGGCTGGCCTGCGCCAGTGCGCGGCGGACGCCTTCCGCATCATGGTCAGTAGCGTATACCGGTGTGTCGGGCTGCTGTCTCCATGATTCATCCAGCCCACCGGCGTCCACTGGATCAAAGCCGATCTCGTCCATGATTTTCATCACCAGCGACTTGGCTTTCTGATCGTCGCCCGCGACTGGCAGCCCGATTCGTCCTTTGGTTCCTGCCGGCTTCCCCAAGTTCATCAGGTGATCGGCGTAAATGTTGTTGAACGCTTTCACCACCGGACGGCCAAGCTGCTGCTCCACGTAGCGGCTCTCCGGCAACCCGTCTTCAATGGGCTGAATGCGGCCGTCTCTTTGCCGTGGATAGTAGTTGCAGGTTTCAACCACGGCCACGCCTTCAAATGTGCCTTGAAAGAGGTCGCGAGGAAGCTTGCTGAGGTTTTTCATGGGGATGGTCACGATGACCAGCTCTCCCGCGCGTGCCGCCTCGGTTGCAGTTACAGGTTTGGCTCCGGTCTCCTGAGCCAGATCTTTGAGCGATTCCGGACCGCGTGAATTAGCTACTGAAACTGTATGGCCCAAAGCAGTAAGCCTGCGAGTAAGAGTGCCGCCGATATGTCCTGCGCCTATTATGCCGATTCTCATGTGTTCTGCTCCTTGCACCGCTGGTGCTGATGAGTAGATTCATGAGCGCACAGAAGGGTTTATACCTCGATTCAGCTCTGCGGGCCGCGGTGAGTAGAAGCTCACTGCGCCCTGCAAGTTGCGCCGGCAGGCATTGAATATCGCAATAAAGTGTTTGGCTCTTATCCCACTGCCAGCGCGCCAAGCAGGCGTTTGCTGGTGGCGTCAAGGCTGGTGAATTCCATGCCGTACTGCAAATTGTGGGCACGCCTTACGATTGCCTGGACCGTGATTTCCCTGCTCGAACCCGGCAGTGTGAACTGGAGCTCAAGCTTTTCATGAAGGGGAATCTCAGCGGGAATAAAGACAGCGATTCCGTCCTGGCAAATATTCCGGGAAAAGCCCGGTACAAGTGCCTTTCCGCGTTTTACCCGTCGCCAGACTTTCACGTGCATGCTGATCTTGGCCCGTGGCGATCGCCGGGCATCGCGAGCTCTGCCGGAAGCCGCGCTCGCGGTTTGAACTTGCGTTAACATCTTCACTTTCTCCTTACTGAACTACATTGGGCCGCTGCTTACTTGTCGTTCATCCGTCACCGGCGCCCGTCACTGCCTCGCGACCCATCTGTTACTTGCAGTTTGCACCAAAAGGCCATTGCACCAAAGTTACCCCGGTAACTAGCGATAGGTCAGGAGGTTACTTGAATAACGGTACTGATAAGACGCGCGGAAGCCGCAAAAATCAAAAGCCGCAGATCTGCGTTTTTCTGCGCCAATCTGCGGCTGAATTTTCTGTTCTCCGCGCCTCTGCGTCTCCGCGGTGAAGAATCTGTTTACTGCTTTAACGACGCAATATCAATCACAAACCGATATTTCACGTCGCTCTTAAGCATGCGCTCATAAGCCTGGTTGATCTGCTGGATTGGGATAATCTCAATATCAGACGTGATGCCGTGCTTGCCGCAGAAATCCAGCATTTCCTGCGTCTCCGCGATCCCGCCGATCAACGATCCGGCGAACTGGCGCCTCTTCATGATCAGGCTGAACACCGGGACGGGCAGCGGCTCCGGCGAAGCACCCACCATGCAGAGCGTGCCATCGCGCTTGAGCAATTGCAGAAACGCATCAACATTGTGCGGAGCGGAAACTGTGTCCAGAATGAAATCAAAGCGGTTGAGCTGTCGGTCCATCTCGTTCTGGTTTTTTGAGACGACAACCTCGCTGGCGCCAAGGCGCTGCGCGTCTTCTTTCTTATTCGGCGATGTGGTGAACAGCACCACCTCTGCGCCCATGGCGTGCGCCAGTTTAATGCCCATGTGGCCGAGTCCGCCCAGACCAACCACGCCCACGCGCTGCCCTTTGCCTACCTTCCAGTGACGCAGCGGCGAGTACGTAGTAATTCCTGCGCATAGCAGCGGGGCCGTCGCGGCCAGATCAAGATTGGCGGGAACCCGCAAAACAAAATCCTGATCAACAACAATCTTGTTCGAGTATCCGCCGTAAGTCACGCCACCCAGATGCTTGTCTTCACCGTTATACGTGCCCACGAAACCCACTTCGCAGTATTGCTCCAGGCCGTCACGACAACTTGCGCAAGTGCGGCAGGAATCCACCATGCAGCCCACGGCAGCAACATCGCCGGTTTTGAAATTCTTCACTTGATTGCCGACAGCAGTGACGCGCCCGACAATTTCATGCCCGGGCACGCAGGGATAAATGGTGCCCTGCCATTCATTTCGCACGGTATGCAGATCAGAGTGGCAGACGCCGCAATAAAGAATTTCAATCTGGATGTCGGGCGGGCCGGGCTCGCGGCGCTCAAATGAAAACGGCGCCAGCGGCGATTGCGCCGAATTCGCAGCATAACCAATGGTCTTGAGGGTGGCAGGAGCGGCGACGCTGGATTTGCTCAATGGAATCTCCTTCAGATTTTTGTATGAGTCCTCACGTTCTTGGATGGCAGCGTGCGCAGGAGGGATTGGACGCCCTGTGGCTTTTTCGGGAGCTACTGAATTGGCGGGACAGGAGAATAGGCACGTCTTCTTCCGCTGAGCCTTAGTTCAGTCCTACACGAAACTTATCCCTTTCAACCTGGAAAGCTGCGGCAACTCTCACCCAAGCTGCTCCATCTTATCCATCCTGATTCCCTCTGCCCGCCATTTCATGCCCCGGAGGAACTTGTGCCCACGTCGCTCAAACGTTTATTGACCGCCATACCTGTGGTTCTCCTGATCATTTCCAGCATTTCAGCCCAGCAGTCAGTTGCTCAATCCGGACCTGTGGTTCTAAACGCAAGGACTCAACTTTATTTTGAGCCCGCTACGCCCACACCAGCTTCACCCGCGCGATTCATCTCTCATGGACCTGGCTACAACATCTTCCTGGCTGATGATGCGATTGTGATCGAACTGGCCATCCAAAAAAATGTTTCCGCGCTCCGCACCATCAGTGCCAGTGAGCCTGAAAGAGGGGTGGCACTCCGTATGCATTTCAAGGGCGCCAATGCTCCTCGGATTGAGGCAGAACAACCTCTCCCCGGTGTGAGCAATTACTTAATCGGACGCAATCCCTCTGGCTGGCGCATGGGCGTGCATCACTTTGCGCGAGTGCGTTATCGCGACCTTTATCCCGGGGTCGATCTGCTGCTGTACGGATCAGCAGGCCACCTGGAATATGACCTTGTGGTCCGTCCCGGAGCAGATACCAGCAAAATTGCTTTTTTGGTCGAAGGCGCAAAGAGCACCCAGGTTGATCGCAAGGGCAATCTCGTGATCCACACGGAGCTGGGCGAACTCCAGCAAGCGCCCGCAATCGCCTATTCTCTTGTGGCAGGGAAGAAAACTGCCGCGAAAGTCGAGTACGCCAAACTCGGGAAAAATGAAGTTGGATTTCATATCCTCAAGCGCGACTCAAAGAGCACGCTGGTGATCGATCCGGTGCTGCGCTACTCAACCATGATTGGTGGGACGGGCTTTGATGCCGGCGAAGCCATCGCCGTGGACTCTACCAACCACGCCTATATCACAGGCGTGGCCGGTGCTGCGGACTTTCCCACCACAGCAGGAGTCTTTCAACGCACATCGAGCAGCCCTGTAGCTTTCGTCTCCAAGTTTGCATTTGACGGCAGCAGTCTGATCTACTCCACTTTCATCGGCGGCACTTCCGGACGCACTGTGGGCTTTGGCATCAAGGTCAACTCTGCCGGCAACGCGTACGTCAGCGGCTTTACTGAAGCCCCAGACTTCCCTACCACTCCCGGCGCCTTTCAGTCAGGACTCAGGGGAAGCAACGACGCATTTGTGACCAAACTCAGTCCCGCAGGCGCTCACCTGGTCTATTCAACGTTGCTGGGAGGCAGCTCAACTGAACTGGCGCAGGGGCTTGCGCTCGATAGCGCGGGCAATGCTTACATCACCGGTTCAACCCGGTCAACGGACTTTCCCACAACACCCGCAGCCATCAGCAGGACCCTCAACGGTCTCAGCGATGTCTTCATCACCAAACTGAACCCGACCGGCACGAACGTGGTCTACTCCACCTTTCTCGGCGGGAGTAAGAGCGAAGGCGGCGATGGTATTGCACTTGATTCCGCCAACAACGCCTACATCACCGGAAGCACCACATCCCCGGATTTCCCGGTGACACTCGGCGCCCCGCAAACCAAGTTCGGAGGCGGTACGGAGGGCGGAGACTATTTCGTAACCAAGATCACGGCGCAGGGCAACGCGATTGTCTATTCAACGTACATCGGCGGCCTGGGGGATGAAGGCACGGAAGGACGCGGCGGAATCGCGGTGGACGGAAGCGGCAACGCTTACATCACCGGTGATACTTTCTCCACAGATTTCCCCACCACGCCGGGCGCTTTCCAGCCGAGCGGCGCATGCGGGCCGTTCGTCACCAAGATCAACGGCCCTGGTACGGCCTTTGCCTATTCCACCCGGCTCACCGGGTCTGATGGTGATTGCCAGGCAGGACACGGCATTGCCGTGGATGGTTCGGGCAATGCGTATGTGATCGGCACCACGGGCTCCACTGACTTCCCGGGGCGCGAGCCCTTCGACGCACGGCTGAATGGGCCGTTCATTGATCAAGGCCAGCATGACGCCTTTGTCAGCAAGCTGAACCCGAGCGGCACAGCGCTTCTGTGGTCCAGTTATTTTGGCGGCACAGGCCCGTTCGATGAAGGCACGGCCATCACGTTGGATACAGACCGCAAC
>DATEJX010000055.1:0-4512 GCA_035277785.1 Candidatus Angelobacter sp.
ATCTGGTTACGAAAATCCTCGTAATCTTCACGGCTCAATGAGATCTGAGTGAGCGAGGACTGGGGAGCAAACTTTACGTTCTCGATGCGATTTCCCTTGTCATCGTAGGTGATGTCCTGCACCAGCCTGAACTCTCCGCTAACAGAGTTGCCGTCCAGTTGCTGGACAACGATGTCTTGAGTAAACGTGTAGTTATTGCGCGCCTGCTTGAAAATGGCCTCGCGGGCAGCAAATTTCTGGATGATGTCCTGCGTGGTAGTGCCTACAGGTTGCTCCTGGCGCAGGGGGCCAGCGCCGGCTTCACAATTGGTCTCGGCAGAAACCACGTGGGGAGAAGACAAAAGCAGGAGGACAAGCCCGGCGTTCAGGGCGAGTCTGGACAGAGTCATAGCAGGTTCCCTCATCAACACGACGGCGGGCCACTGGCCCGGCTTTTAGATTCGAGCGCTGCTGGCCTGAAGCACGAAAAGTCATTTAAACTGGCGTGCTCCTCAGGAGGCCTGATGCGCGGTTCCAAGTTTGCAGTCCTTATTGTACTCACATTGGCAACTGTTCTTGCGGCGGTGAGCCAAACCGCCCCGAGTACGGCAAAACACCCCTTTACCTTCAAAGACATGATGGCGCTCAAGCGAATTGGCTCACCCTCAGTTTCACCTGACGGCAAATGGGTGCTGTTTACCGCAATGGATGTGAACCTGGACGAGAACAAGCGGACGAATCACATTTGGGTGGTTCCGATTGGAGGCGGAGATGCGAAGCCGTTGACCTCTGATCCGGCAGCCGAATCTGGACCGCGCTGGTCACCGGATGGGAAAAAGTTCCTTTTTGTCAGCGCGAAGGGAGGCAGCCAGCAAGTCTGGGTGGCAGATTTCAACCCCGCAATTGAGGACCTCAACGGGAGTCCTATCCAGATCACTCATATCTCGACCGACGCCGATGGAGCCATTTGGTCGCCGGACGGGAAGAACATTGTTTTCACTTCAGAAGTCTATCCCGGCTGCCGCGACGACCTGTGTAATAAGACCAGTGAAGAAGCGCAGGCCAAGTCGAAGGTAAAGGCCATGATCTTTACCCGGCTTTTTTATCGTCACTGGAATGCCTACACGCGCTTCAAACGCAATCACCTCTTTGTGGTGCCGGCCGAAGGAGGCACAGCCAAAGACATAACGCCGGGCGACCATGACGTTCCACCGTTCAGCCTGGGCGGGCAGGATTTGTATACGGTCTCACCGGATGGACAGGAAGTGGCGTTCACCAGCAATATTGACGAAGTGGAAGCCACCAGCACCAACAACGACATTTTCGTCGTGCCGATCACTGGAGGCGAGCCGAAGAAGTTGAGCACCAGTCCGGGCGGTGATTCCACGCCGGTCTATTCGCCTGATGGAAAGTGGCTGGCATGGCGGATGCAGGTGCGGCCCGGGTATGAGAGCGATCGCTTCCGGCTGGTGATCTATGACCGCAAGGCGGGACAGATTCACAACCTGACGGAGAACGTTGATCGCTGGGTGGAAGCAATGGCATGGTCGCCGGATTCCAGGACCATCTATTTCACTTCCGAAGACAAAGGCGAAATACCAATCTACAGCTTAGAGATCGATAAACCGAATCAGGTCCACGAATTGCTCCGCGGCGCAAATGACGAACTGCAAGTCACCGGCGATGGGAAGACGCTGGTGTTCAGCCGCATGTCAGTGCAGGCGCCAAACGAGATTTTCAAGCTGGCGATGGGTAGCAAAGAGCCGGTCCAACTCACGCACCTGAACGATCCGGTGCTGTCACGCATCATGATGCCACCCATGGAGTCGTTCTGGTTTACGGGCGATACAGGAACCAAGGTGCAGGGATTCATGATCAAGCCGCCAAACTTCAACGCCCAGCGGAAGTATCCGGTGAAATTTCTGATTCACGGAGGGCCGCAGGGGCAGTGGGGCGACGAGTGGTCGTATCGCTGGAACGCGGAATTGTTTGCCGCCGATGGCTATGTGGTCATCATGATCAATCCTCGGGGCTCGACGGGGTACGGACAGCAGTTCATTGACGGCATCAACGGCGACTGGGGCGGCAAACCCTATGTGGACCTGATGAAGGGACTCGACTACGCTGAGCAGAAATATCCGTTTATCGCCAAGGACCGTGAATGTGCGCTGGGCGCAAGCTATGGCGGTTACATGATTGACTGGCTGCTGGGTCACACCAACCGCTTCAAGTGCCTGGTATCACATGATGGCATGTTCAATACTGAATCCGCTTACGGATCTACAGAAGAATTGTGGTTTCCGGAATGGGAGTTCAAGGGAACACCGTGGACGAATCGCGAGGGATACCGCAAGTGGTCGCCACATGAATACGCCAGCCAGTTCAAGACGCCAACGTTGGTAGTGCATGGACAGCTTGATTACCGGCTGGATGTCTCGGAAGGATTCCAGCTCTTTACCACTCTGCAGCGGCTCAAAATTCCATCCAAGATGCTGTACTTTCCTGACGAGGGACACTGGGTGCTGAAGCCGCAGAACAGCCAGCTCTGGTACAACACGGTGAACGGTTGGGTGCAGCAGTGGACACAGTAATCGCCGGAATCACCGTGATCACCAAAAAGGCCATGACTGCCGTAATGCTAAACTGAAAAAAAGAGGAAGCGCATGGGGTCCGGTGACCCTTCCGGTCTTCAAAACCGGCGAGAGTTAGCTTCGCTGGCTCTGGTGAGTTCGACTCTCACACGCTTCCGCCACTCTGCTTTAAGTTCCCGAATCCTTCGACTGCGCGCTTTTTCTGCCGCGCTCAGGGACTTTCGGCTCAGTTGCTCCGACGTCGCGAGAGGGGCCTCAAGTGTGGGTGAAGCCTTAATGGCCCGCGCCGCTGTGTTTATCTTTGGCCAGGAGTCGCGCATCGCTGAGGTCAAGTTCGTGTTCCAATTCGCGCATAAATTCGTCGCTGATGCGGCGCTGGTTGCGAAGCCGAACGGCGGTTTGTCGCTCCACATGCAGGAGTTCACGCGAGAGATCAATGAACCGCTTGTAAAATCCGGAGGCAGCCCTCTCATCGGCATCTGTGGGGCTCTCGTTCAGGGCCTCCAAACGCCGCCGGTAATGTTGTGCCAGATCATCATAAGCTTCTGCCGAGGCGGCATCACTTCCGCCTCGCGCCTGTTCAAGATGCGCGAGGGCTGCCTCGATGATAGTGCGTCTTGCCTCTTTCTCTTCAGTGTTCGGGGCCGCAGCTCCCGCAAGTCCAAGTGCCCGGATGATCACCGGCAGGGTCAGGCCTTGCAGTACCAGCGTGACCAGGATCACAAAGAACGCAAGAAAGATGATGAGATTGCGCTGGACGAAGGGAGTTCCGTTGCCGAGCGTCTGCGGCAGCGCGATTGCCGCGGCCAGGGAAATGACGCCTCTCATTCCCGTCCAGCCGACAACAAAGATCTGGCGGGCTGCGGGCATGCGTTCATTCTGGTGGAGAACTCGCCGGCGGATCACATTGGCCAGGTACGCTCCGGGGAATATCCACAACACGCGCAAGGCAATCAGGAACGCGCTGAATATCGCGCCATAAAGGATCAATGTTCCCAGGCTGTGGTCCTTGATTGTCTCCAGCACGTACGGGAGCTGGAGACCTATCAACACAAATACCAGTCCGTTCAGAACGAACGTGAGCGAATCCCAGACCGCCCACGCCTGAAGACGAACGCTGGGAGAGAAGAAGTGCGAGCTCTTGCGGCTGAGATAAAGCCCGCAGGCAACTACAGCCAGCACGCCCGATGCACGTACGAAGTCGGCCACTAGATAAGCAACATACGGAGTAAGAATGCTCAGAACAATTTCGATTGGAGCATCGTCGATGCGGTGCTCGATCAGGTGGACGATTTCTCCGATGATCAAGCCGATGCCGATCCCTGCCGCCGTCAGGTAGGCAAGGCGCAGCAGCCCGGAGGTAACTGTCGGGACCTGGCCGCCGACCAGCAGCGCAATCCCAAACTCAAGCGCCAGCAGGGCGGAGGCGTCATTCACCAGGCTCTCGCCTTCGAGAATATCCACAATGCGTTTGGGCAGTCCCAGGCGTTTCGCAATCGAGGTAGCGGCTATGGCATCCGTGGGCGCAACCACGGCCCCAAGCACCAGACCAACCCGCCAGTCAAAGCCGGGGAGGAGCCACCGACCGGCCTCGGTAACTCCGAGCACGGTGAATGTGACCAGCCCAAATGCCAGGAACAAAATGCTGACCAGGTTGTGGGAAAACTCGCGCCATGAAGTGAGCCATGCCGCGTTGTAGAGAAGCGGAGGCAGCACCACAAAGAAGATTATGTCCGGATTCAGATTGGTTTTTGGGATGCCGGGGACGAAGCTGAGCAGAAGTCCGCCGAGCACCAGAATGATGGGATACGGAGTCTCCAGCTTTCTGGCTAATACCCCGAAGACAACCACAAACAGCACCAACAGGAGGAAAACAATCTCGATCGCGTGAATACTGCCTGCCATGGAGCCAGTCCCTGATTATCAAAATATCAGGAGTTGA
>DATEJX010000056.1:0-2631 GCA_035277785.1 Candidatus Angelobacter sp.
TAGCGTGCGCGAAAATAATCATTCGCGAGCGCGAATTGCGCCTGAGCGTTCCCATCAGCGGCTGCGGCCTGATTATCAGGCGTGGATGCTTGTGCAAAGAGCAGGGAAGAAACCAGGCAGAGAGAAAACACCTGGAGGGGAGAGAAGTGCATTCGCCCGAAACCCGAGATCCTTGCCCGAATACTCATAACCATTTTCACTTCTTGATGTGTTGAGGACAATTCTGGACCGCTTTGTTATTGGCCGGAAAGATAACCTAAGTACTGATTCAGGCGGATAACTGTTCCGGTCGTATCAATTCCCGCCAGTTAATCTGTTTGATCTGCGCTTATCTGCGTTCATCTGTGGCAGATGGACTTTCTCCACACCCCGGGTAGCGTCTCCGAGGTGAAATGGTTTTAGTAATTATTTCCCCAACTGCCTGACTATAGATGTAGGCTAGATAAACCTGCGATGACTACCTTGCTTGAAAGCTTTTCGGATAGATCCAGGATGATAATTTTCCTGTCTCGCCGGGACGCGGGCAGCAGAGGCGGGCCCGCGCTTGAGCCGGCCGACCTTCTTGCAGCGATTATTAATGAAGACCAGGGCGAGCTGGCAAAGAGGTTTGCTGGCCATGTAACCCAGTCCGGGCCAATACAGCCGCCAAAGCCATTTTTCTCCGCAGAAGTTGCTTCAAGAGTTCTTCTTAGGCTGCACAACGTCTTGCCTCAGCAGGAACCAATCGCTGACTCAGTGGACATGCCAATGTCTCCCAGCCTGGAACACATCTTCCACGCGGCGACGGAGCTCGCGCAGGAATTGCATCATCCGCAGGTGCAGCCACTCCACCTTGTAGCCGCAATCCTGGGTGAGGAGAGCAGCGAGCCTGCGGAAATTCTAAGGGAAACCGGAATTTCGAAAGAAGCCGTCATGCAAGCTCTCCGAAACCAGTTGCCGTAATCAGCCGCCTGAGATCAGAACTTTCTAATCAAGCCTGAAAACACTTATGTACTGAGGTACGTCTGATGCTGGCCGGGCATCGTGGCTGAAAATCACCACTCTGCTTGGCTGAAAACCACCAGCTCACAACTAGATATATGCCGCAGCGAATTGGAAGTCGTTTGCAATCAGAGTGGCTGTTAATAGTCACAGTGGCCCGGTGCTTGCTCCTAAGCAGAGTCTTGGCCGGGTGACCAGGACGCTCGCACGAACCACTACACCCATGTTTGTTTCCCAGCAGTTGTAGTTTTGCCAAAACGGGCGCGAATCCCCGCGCGAGCGTATTGGGCATAGATGATGCATCGCCAGCCGCGGCCATTCTTGTTTCCATCTGGAAACGGCCCGGCGAAGCCGCTTCCAGATCCTGACCCCCAACTGGAGGACCATAAGATGCACAGCAACTTGCGCTACCCTCTGTTTTTGCTCTTGCTCCTTCTGTCTGCGCTCCCCCTGCAGGCCCGCGACGTCAACATCCCGGCGGGCACGCTGATGGAGTGCACGCTCAACGAGCCGAGATTCTCGTCCGCCACCACCAGCGTCGGTGATCCATTTCTCTGCTATCCCCGGAACCTGCAGGAGTTCGGCCAACCCGTGTTTCCGCGCGGCACCTATTTCGTGGGCCATCTGGAAGATGCCCAGGAACCCGGCCACTTTGTGGGCAAGGGCTTTTTGAAGATGGCCATCGACCGCATTGGTCTGCCGTCTACCGATATACCACTGCGGGCAAAGGTAATCTCCGTGTCTGGCTATCGAGTGGACAAGGAAGGCAAAGTGATCGGACATGGGCATGCCACGCGCGATGTGGTGGAATGGACCCTGCCACCGCTCTGGCCGTGGAAGGTGCTGACGCTGCCTGCCAAAGGGCCGCGGCCGACCCTGAAGGGCGAAGTCCGCCTCACGCTTCGTGTGATGGATGACTTTATTGTTCCGCAGCAGGAGACGCAGAGGACAGCTCCAGCCGCGCCGCCTGTCTTGCGCGACCGGGACAGGTCAGAACAGGAGAAGGGCTGGCATCACTTTGGCTCGCCGGCTGGGGACACGGAAACACCTTTGCCATCGGCGCCAAATGCTGTGACCATCGCATACACAGACGGTCCGCCAGCGAATTTGACCTCCGTCACGGGAACGCAACCAGCCACAGCGGACCAGACGCAATCCGGCAACGCCGCTGCAAATACGTGGCCCGCTGGTGCCACCGTATTCGCGCTCAAAGATGGAACCACGATTCCGGCGCAGCAATATTGGCGCGAAGGTGACGCACTCATCTACGTTCCGCTCAGCGGAGACCAGGGGAGCGCAACGCTCGACAGTGTTGACTGGAGCGCAACGTCCCGCCTCAACTGGCAACGCGGCATTCGCGTCAGCTTGCATGGTCCGGCGGTTCAGGAGGTGAAAGGGCAATAAACTCTTACAATGCATCAGAACCCAACAATGCGGGCGCAGATCATTTCTGCGCCCTTTGTTTTTCTCCGCTGCGTCACGCTATACAATCGGCTTCTATGAAGCCAGCCCTTGAATCCGATGTCTCCACCCTCGATGGCATCCTGCATGCCTCGTATGAAGTTCTCTCCGGCCCCGCCGGACAGCGTCGCGACTGGGAGCGTTACCGTACGCTGTTTGCAGAGGGCGCGCGTCTGATGCCGGTGGTCG
>DATEJX010000057.1:0-2848 GCA_035277785.1 Candidatus Angelobacter sp.
CGAACGCGTAATCTCCGCCGCGGGTGTGGCGGATTTAGAAAAACCGAGTGCCCTTTGTTAAGGTGTCACGTCTAACCAGAACGAACTTTATGACCACATCTCCAAAGTCGCCTGATGCTTTTCTCGCCATTTTTTGGGGCGGCCTGCTCTGCGGCGTTTTCGATATCACCCAGGCGTTCACGGCCTGGGGGCTTATGGGGATTCAGCCGGTGCGAATCCTCAGGCATATTGCCAGTGGCCTCCTTGGCCCTGCGGCATACCGCGGTGGGGCGGGCACAGCGGCGCTTGGGCTGATGCTGCACTTTGTGATCGCGTTTGGAGCAGCCACGGTCTATTACATTGCCAGCCGATGGATTTCGTTCATGACGGAGCACGCCGTCATTTCCGGATTGCTCTACGGAGAATGCGTCTTCCTCTTCATGAATTTTGTTGTGGTGCCACTCTCACGGACACCCAAAGGCCACTTTACCCTGGCAACTCTAATAACCGGCCCCATTGGGCACACAGTACTCGTCGGCTTGCCCATAGCTCTGTCTGTTCGACGTTTCGCGCCAACCCTAAGCAGCTCGGCGGTGAGTTCCTCGGGCGCTGCTGGTGGCCGGGCCTGAGCGTTTCCTGCGCCTGGCAGCCGATTTCGCTTGCCGCGAAAGCGCGGTGTGAGAGGCCGCTGCGCGTGGTTCTCTCTTGAGCGCTTTCAGCCCCGCGCTGGAACGCTTTGACGAAGAGGAAGATTTCTTTTTTGCAGAGTGCCCTTTGCGGTAATCGCGTTCCGCGGACTTGCGCGTTTTTTCTGAAGCGCGGCCCTTCTTTGGTGGCTTGAGATCCACACCGGCGCGTCGCGCCTTCGAGAGTCCAATGGCAATGGCCTGCTTGGTGGAGCGTGCGCCGTGTTTTCCTTCGCGAATATGATCCATCTCTTCCCGCACAAATTCTCCTGCCTGAGTGCTGGGAGATTTGCCTTCGCGCTTGTCTTCAGCTGCGCGCTTGAGAGTGCTCTTTTCCGGCATCGTCCTTCCTCCACCAGTGGGATGCAAAGGGCTCTATCTCAAGATTGCCAGAGCATTGAGGCGCAGCTTTCGAATTCATCCCAAGCGGCTCTGAATTCATCAGAGAATAAGGTCAAGGAGAAAAACCATGGCCGAGATCAGGAAAGCTCCTCAAACTACGCAGAGCGGACAAGGCAAGGGAAACTATCATTTTCGCTGCGCGGATGCTGGCTTCACCGGATGCAACTGGGAGACGCGCGGTTCAAGCCCTGATGAAGTCTTGCGCAACGCCGAGCAGCACGGGCGGGACCAGCATCATTTGACCAATATCGACGAAGAAATACGGAACAAGGTGCGGAGCAAAATCACGCGCGCTGCGTGAGAGTCGCCAGCCATCAGACGTCATAGACAGGCGGGCCGAAATGGCCCGCTTTTTCGTGCGCTCCAAACCAGGACTTACCGCTGATTACACTAATTCAACTGATTTACAAGAGATGGAAAGGCCGTTTCTTCTTTGAGTAGCTGTTGATCGGCTACAATCAATGGTTTGTCACGGCGTGAACGAACACGCTCATTTGGGGGATTCAACAGGGGATGCTGCGTTATTTTACAGCCGGAGAATCGCATGGAGAGACGCTGGTGGCGTTTCTTTCCGGCATGCCTGCGGGTCTTGGGATCGATAAAGCGTTCATTGACCGAGAACTGTGGCGGCGGCAGCAGGGATTTGGCCGCGGCGGGCGAATGAAGATTGAGCGCGATTCGGCCCATCTTGTCTCCGGAGTCCGCCACGCAAAGACCATAGGTTCACCAATCGCGATTCTGATCGAGAATAAGGACTGGAAGAACTGGCAGGACGTATTGCCGGTGGAGGCGGGCGATCCTGAGAAGCATAAGCGGGTGGCATCGCCGCGTCCGGGGCACGCTGATCTGGCCGGAGCACTGAAGTACAACTTTCCTGAAGCGCGTTATGTTCTGGAACGGGCTTCAGCCAGGGAGTCGACTTCACGCGTGGCGCTGGGCGCGATCGCCAAGCTGTTTCTTCGCGAATTGGGAATTGAAGTATTAAGCCATGTCATCGCCGTTGGGAGGGCAACGCTGGGGAATGCGGAAGTTCGTTGGGAAAAGTTGCAGGAACTACACTCGAAGAACGAGGTCTTGCTGAACTGTGCCGATCCGCAGGCGGAAGAGCGCATGAAGGCTGAAGTGGACCAGGCGCTGCGTACAGGAGACTCCGTAGGCGGAGTGTTTGAAGTGGTGGCGCACGGAGTTCCGCCGGGACTGGGAACCTATGCGCAGTGGGACGAGCGCCTGGACGGAATGCTGGCGCAGGCAGTGATGTCATTGCAGGCTGTGAAGGCCGTGGAGATCGGAACGGGAGTGGGCTCAGCGCTTTCGTTTGGTTCGACTGTGCATGATGAGATTGGTTACTCAGCGGGGCAGGCGAGCAGAACGTTCACCGGTTTCACGCGCGCATCCAATCATGCCGGAGGAATTGAAGGCGGCATTTCCAATGGCGAAGACATTTTAGTGCGAGGGTATCTTAAGCCCATTTCAACGTTGCGGCGTCCGCTGGGCTCGGTTGACTTTGCCTCACGAGAGCCGGTGAAGGCGGCGTATGAGCGATCAGATGTTTGCGTGGTGCCTGCTGCCGGCGTCGCGGCGGAAGCCATGGTAGCGCTGACGCTGGCGAGATGCGCGCTGGAGAAGTTCGGCGGAGATTGCATGGAAGAAACCCTTCGCAACTTTGAAGGCTACAAACAACAACTGAAGAGGTTCTGACGAGAGAAGATGGTTTATCCCATTACCCTGTATGGCGATCCGGTGCTGGAGACACCGGCAGCGACGGTGACCGAGTTCAACGA
>DATEJX010000058.1:0-10995 GCA_035277785.1 Candidatus Angelobacter sp.
GACGCGTGCCGCAATAACCTGAACACATCCGGTGACCGACCGTGCGCGGCGGCCCAGGAATACGTCTGGCAACTGGAAAAGGGATCGCTGGAGGTGATCCCCTTGCCACAAACTCAGGACCTCCAGCGACTGACGGAGCGGGTGGCCCGCAACAATGATTTCATTTCGCCTGCCAGGGTAGATCGTGAACAGGCAATGTTCTCTTTTCTACGGCAGAAGATCCACCACGTGATCTACATCGTGAAAGAGAACCGCAGCTATGACCAGGTGCTCGGTGATCTGGAAAAAGGCAATGGTGATCCCGCGCTGAATCTTTTTCCTGATGCTATGGCGCCCAATCATCATGAACTGGCCAGGCGCTTTGTTACGCTGGATAATTTTTATGATAGCGGCGAGGTCAGCGGTGTGGGCTGGAACTGGAGTACCGCGGCGCGCACTACTGATGAGGCGGAGCGCACCATTCCGCTGAACTATGCCGGCCGCGGTCTTGGCTATGAAGTGGAGGGAGTAAACCGCGGCATCAATTTGGGCTCAGTCCGTCCTGACGAACGCAACACAAAGCTGGAAGATGCTGAAGACCAGCTTCCGGGCGCTGCGGATGTGGCCGCACCGGATGGTCCGGGTGACAGCGCGGCAGGAGCCGGATATCTGTGGGACTCAGCGCTACGCGCAAAGCTGACCGTGCGCAATTACGGTTTCTTTGTCGACCTTGCTCACTATTCAGCGACCAAAGAGGGTGGGCCTTCTGTTCCTCTGCTGCGAAAACCGGGCGACAGCGGAACGGCAGTGGCAACTCCCACCAAAGCAGCGCTGGCGGGGATCACGGATGTGTATTTCCGCGGATTTGATATGCGCTTGCCTGATTACTGGCGCTTTAAGGAATGGGAGCGGGAGTTTGATAGCTACGTCCAAAACAACAACCTGCCGGAGCTGGAGTTGCTGCGCCTGCCACATGATCACTTCGGGAGCTTTGCTGATGCCATCGACGGCGTGAACACTGTGGAAGCCATGATGGGGGACAATGACTATGCCATTGGTCTGGTGGCGGAAAAAGTGGCCCACAGCAAATACGCAGACAGCACGCTTATCTTCATTGTGGAAGACGACGCGCAAAACGGTCCAGATCACGTGGACGCTCATCGCAGCGTGGCTTACGTGATTGGGCCTTACGTGAGGCATCGCGCGGTGGTTTCAAAGCACTTCACCACAGTCTCCATGCTGCGGACCATTGAAGAAGTCCTGGGGATGAAGCCCATGGGTCTCAATGATGCTTTGCAGCCGGCTATGACCGAGGTGTTTTCGCAGGAACAAGCAACATGGACTTACACCGCCCGCGTGCCTGCGGTGTTGCGCAGCACTAAATTGCCGCTTCCGCCGGCAAGAGGCAGCGGAGCACGAAGCAGAGCGCAAGTTGCCAGGCCAGAACACGATTCCACGTACTGGGCTCAACAAACCAGGGGCTATGATTTCAGCGTGGAAGACAACATTGATAGTGCAGCTTTCAACCAGGTGTTATGGCAGGGTCTAAGAGGAGATAAGCCCTATCCTTCTGAGCGCGACGGAAAAGACCTGAGCAAAAATCGGCGAGCATTGATCCGGAAAAATTCACAGCATCCGCCACACCCGGCAAAATAAAACCAATCTAATTTTCACATCTGGTGCCTGTTGATCGGGAGCACAACGGGTGCTGCTCATTTATCATAAGGGAAAACAATTTGCGGTTTAGCAGCCCTCGTCACCGGGTATGATCGGTTTCTCCGGCCCTCTGATTTTGTATGACTACGATCTCACAACCTCCGCAGCACGACCTGAGTTCCCTCAGGATTGAAGACAGGTCACGCCGCAAAGGCAAAACCGGCAAACGGCTCGGATTATTTGCCGCCGTGCTGGGAGCAATCGTGGTACTTGGCGGATTGTTTCTCTCCTTTCGCGGACAGACGCCCGTGGTGGAAGTAGCGCCGGCGCGTCCTGCAGGTGATGAGCGCGCTGTGGCGCTGCTGAATGCCAGCGGATACGTAACCCCCAGACGGCGCGCCACGGTTGCAGCCAAAGTCACGGGCCGCGTGGAGCAAATCTATGCGGAAGAAGGATTGCAAGTGAAGTCGGGGCAGGTGCTGGCGTTGCTGGACTGCTCGCAACCAAATGCCGCCCTGGTTTCCGCAAAGACTGACCGCGATGCCACCGCTGCCGCGTTAGCGGATCTGCAAGTGCAGCTCGCCAACGCTGAGCGCGAGCTCACAAGAGCAAAGCAGATGCGCTCTGCCGGCATTAACAGCCAGGAAGCGCTGGACACTGCCCAGACCACCGCAGACAGTCTGCGCTCGAAAATTGCGCTCACGAAAGAACAGACGCGCGCAGCCGATGCGAGAATCTCTGTGGCCCAGCAGGACGTGGACAATTGCACCGTGCGGTCGCCCTTTGACGGCAAGGTTGTTTCCAAAGACGCCCAGCGCGGAGAGATTGTATCGCCTATTTCCGCAGGCGGCGGCTTTACCCGCACCGGCATTGCTACCGTGGTTGATATGACGTCATTGGAAGTTGAAGTGGATGTGAACGAGTCGTACATCGCTCGCGTGAAGTCTGGCCAGAAGGCCATCTCTACGCTCGACGCATATCCTGACTGGCAGATCCCATCCACGGTGCGCACGGTAATCCCAACTGCTGACCGCCAGAAAGCAACGGTAAAAGTCCGCGTCGCCTTTGACAAGCTTGATCCACGCATTCTGCCGGACATGGGAGTCAAGGTGGCATTTCTCGGCGATGAACCAAAGAAAGCCGCCAAAGGCGAGCAGCCAAGGGCAGTCATCCCCAAGAGCGCAGTACGCGACGATGGCGGACGACCAGTCGTTTATGTCGTAAAGGCAAGGAAGCTGGAACGGCGGGCGGTCAAATTGGGAGATGAGCACGGAACCGACGTCGACGTTATGGCTGGCCTTGTTCCCGGGGACAACGTAGTGGTGCGGGGTGCAGACGGGCTTCACGAAGGCCAGAGCGTGGAAACGAAACAATAAGGAGTGGATGAATGGTTCGTGTTGACGGATCCGGGACTTCAAGTCTTATTCGTGTGCGCGGCTTGGACAAGAAGTACTACCGCGGCGGCGAAGAAATTCATGTTTTGCAGGGCCTCAACCTTGACGTGGATCAAGGTGATTTCGTCGCTTTCATGGGGCCAAGCGGCTCGGGCAAGACCACTCTGCTCAACCTTCTGGGCGGCCTGGATGTCCCTTCAGCCGGAAGCATCACTGTCTCAGGCGACGAGATCACCCATATGTCCCGTAGCACGTTGACGGAATGGCGTGCCCGGCATGTAGGTTTCATCTTCCAGATGTACAACCTCATCCCGGTCCTCACTGCGTTTCAGAACGTAGAGTTGCCCCTACTTCTGACGAAGCTATCCAAGTCAGAGCGGCGCAAGCACGTGGAAACCGCTCTCGGCGTCGTGGGGCTGGCAGACCGTATGCACCACTTCCCCCGGCAGCTCTCCGGCGGGCAGGAGCAGCGTGTGACCATCGCTCGCGCCATTGTTTCCGATCCCACTTTCCTGCTATGCGACGAGCCCACCGGCGACCTGGATCGCAAGAGCGCCGACGAAATCATGGAGTTGCTCCTGACGCTGGTAAAGCAATACAAGAAGACCGTGCTGATGGTGACGCACGATCCTGTGGTAGCCAAGCGCGCTGACGTTACTCTTCATCTCGACAAAGGCGCATTGGTGGAAGCGGGAAGGCTTGAAGGCGCAGGCGCCTTCAGCGGAGGTGCGCGATGAAGTACGCCGGATTGATACTGGCAAATTTGTTTCGCAAGAAGATCAGGCTGCTACTGACGATCGGCTCTTTTGCTGTGGCAATGTGCCTGTTTGGTCTTCTTATTGTGATCAGAAATGGATTCAACCAGGGTGTGGAAGTTGCCGGAGCGGACCGTCTGGTCGTCACAAATCGAATCGGCTTGATTAATCCGCTGCCGTTGTCATATCAGGATCGCATTCTGCAGATTTCCGGTGTTAAGGGCGTCACGCACTACAACTGGTTTGGCGGCGTATATCAGGATCCCAAGAACTTTTTCGCCCAGTTTGTGATTGATCCCACAACGCAACGGCAGATCTTTACCGAATTCAAAATTCCCGATGAGCAGTGGCAAAACTTCGTAAAAGATCGCCAGGGCGCTATTGTGGGCGCATTTACCGCCAAGCGATTCGGCTGGAAGGTGGGCGACAGGATTCCGATTCAGGGCACATTCCTGCCCGGCACCTGGGAATTCAATATTGACGGCATTTACCAGGGCACTCGTGCGCAGGATGATGAGACACAGTTCTGGTTCCATTGGGACAATTTTGAGAACTACATTGAGCAGCACAACATTACCCGCTACCTGGGAATGGTGGGCTGGTACACCATCAAGATCGACAACCCTGATGATGCTTTGCGCATAGCCAAGGCCGTGGATGCGCTGTTCGCCAACTCTGACTACGAAACGCGCACAGATACCGAGTCGTCTTTTGCCGCGGGATTTGCCAAGCAGATGGGGAACATTCAATTCCTGATCGTGAGCATTGGCGCTATTGTGTTTTTCACGCTCCTCTTGGTCACGGGCAACACCATGGCGATTGCGGTTCGCGAACGCACGTCAGAACTGGCCGTTCTGAAAGCGGTTGGGTACTCGGATAAGTTCGTCATGTTCCTGGTACTTTGCGAATCTGCGGTCATTGCTTTGATTGGCGGAACGTTGGGTCTGCTGCTGGCCAAAGGCTTCACATTGTTGCCCGCCAACGTGAACCCGATAAGACAATTTCTACCCCTCATGTACCTGTCCACGGGAATATTCCTGGTGGGAGTGGGTGTGGCCGTTCTGGTGGGAGCAGTGAGCGGGCTGCTGCCGTCGATCACAGCGATGAGGCTTCGCGTGATTGACGCGCTGAGGAGGGTGTGACATGGCGATTCCGGTTGTTTACAACTTCCGCAGCGTCAGGCAACGCTGGACTTCCGCCGTTGTAGCCATTCTCGGCATCGCGGGCACGGTAGGTGTTTTTGTGGCGGTGCTTTCACTGGCGAAAGGGTTCAAAGCTACGCTTGTTTCGTCCGGTGCGTACGACAATGCAATTGTCAGGCGGGCCGGGTCCACATCAGAAATCGACAGCAACGTTCCTCTGGAGCAGACCAGAATCCTTCAGGATGAGCCCGGCGTGGCTCGCGGCTCGGGCCAGCCAGAAGTCAGTCCGGAGGTGGTTCTCATAGCGCCATTCCCACTGGTGACCACCGGCACAGATGCGAACGTTCAGATTCGTGGTGTATCCGCCAAAGCCATGGAGGTTCGCCAGAAGATCAAGATTGCTGAAGGCCGCATGTTTCAGCCAGGATTGTATGAGTTGATTATCGGCAGGAACGTAAGCCGCACCTATGCAGGGCTGTCTCTGGGAAACTCGGTCAAATTCGGCGGAGCAAAATGGCGGGTGGTGGGCGTTTTTGATGCGGGAGGAAGCGCCTTCGACTCCGAGTTGTGGTGCGATGTCAAGCTGCTCAAGCAGGCATATCACCGTCCCGAGGACTTCTTCAATTCTGTCACTGTGCATCTGAACTCGCCGGATGCGTTGCAGCAATTCAAAGATGCGGTAACCGCCGATCCAAGAATGAGTGTGGACATCACTCGCGAGGTTGAGTATTACGAGAAGCAATCCGTCATGCTCAGCACCATGATCAAGTGGCTGGGCTCGATTGTGGCTGCCATTATGGGGATTGGCGCAATCTTCGGGGCGCTCAACACCATGTACTCGGCTGTCTCAGAGCGTTCGCGTGAAATCGCTACGCTGCGGGCCCTCGGCTTTGCCGCTACCAGCGTAGTGGTGTCGTTCACGATTGAGGCCCTGCTGATTTCGTTTGTTGGTGGCGCGCTCGGCTGTGTCGCGGTACTTCCGCTCAACGGCTTGACGACGGGAGCCATGAACTGGCAGACGTTTTCCCATCTGGCTTTTGCCTTCAAGATCACGCCTCCACTGCTATTGGGAGGGATTATCTTCGCTTTGGCTATGGGAGTGCTGGGCGGAATCTTTCCCGCGGTCCGGGCGGCACGGCAGCCTGTAGCGCCGGCATTGCGTGGGCTTTAAGCGAGAGTGTTTTGTGGTATGCCGCGCTGTTCTCTACGCGCCGGCGTAGCCCAAGTCCTGCGTTACCATTCCAGGATCTGTCGGTTCTTTTTTGGCGGGCTTCGAAGTACGCGCAAACGGGCGCTTTTCCATGGCGTGCTTCGCCGCTCCGGAGACATTCTGCGGCATAGCTGGGTCATTCATAATCGAAGTCAGCAGATTGTCGGCTTCCGCTGTCTGAATGGCTGCCACCACGCTTACCAGGCGCCAAAGCAGCGCAGCGGGCAAGGGTGAAGCAAAGCAGCGTTCCAGGGCAGGCAGGCTGTCTGGATCCGCAAGGAACATGAGTTCATAAAGAGCTTCTTCCAACAGAACAGGAGAAAGCTGAGGAAGAACCGCCGCCAGGGCGGATGCGACGCCCGGCAGATGGGAATCAATGATCGCCTGCAGAGCTGCTTTCTGAACACGCTCGTCTTTGTTTCCGAACACCGGCTGAATGTCCTGCAAGAGTTCCGGGTCCTTCAACTCGCCAATGATTTTGCAGGCGTTGCGCACCACATACCATTCCGTGCGCTGCAATCTTTTGCGCGCAGGGACCAAAGCAGACGGGCCAAGGCGCGCCAGCAAACGAATTAATCCCAGCCGGTTGACCGCGACTACTTCATTGTCAAGAGCGATAAAGATTCTTTCAATCGCGTCCGGCCCGGCCCAGCGCAGAACGTTGGCGGCCAGCTTGGTCCAGGCCGAGTCATTTCTTCTCTCGAAGAACATTTCCGTTATGCGATCCACAGCGGAAGGCGGCATCAATGAGCTAACGGCGGTGGAACAGCATTTTTGATGCTCTGACGGATCGGTTGCCGCGCTTGCGTCCAGAGCCAGGCCAATCTTCTGCACCAGGTCAAACTGTTCATAGGTGGCCGCAATTCTGGCCAGGGTCGCCAATCCGTTGACGATCTGGAAATGCAGCATGGGATTCAGTTTGCGGCTGGCAAGCGCTCCCGTAAGCCAGTCCGTTACGGCGTGCCAGAATTCGCCCTGCGTTCCGGCGAGGGCGCGCAGGATTTCGGGCACGCGCGCCACCTCGTTCAACTCCAGCTCAAGAGGATTGTCAAAAATTGAGAAGTACTGCAGGCCCAGAGCCATGGCTTGTTCGGGTTCACCCTGGCGAAGGAATTCCTTGATCAGTTCCAGGCAGCGCCGGAATTCAGATGAGCTGAAATGGGTGACAGCAAGCAGTTCGCAAAGTTTTTGATGAGGAGTAAGCGTGAGCCAGCGGACTTCAGCCTCAATCCGGGCAAGTACCTGCGGCGGCAGCGCGTACTCTTTGGCCATTTCTGCAAGCTTTTTCGCCAGGCGCGTGGCCGCGTGAGTCGCGTGCAGGCTGCGCATGAGCACGCGGAAAATTTGCTCTTCCACAATCACGGCGTCATCGCCGGCGGGCACCACCGCCAGCTTCTTCATAGCCCATCGCAGCGCCGAATCTTCAAATACCTCGGCAGTCAGTTCCTGATTGCCGGCCCCGTTGCCATCCTTTCCGTCGTTGACCAGATTGTTCAACACAACGTCAGGACGCACGGTTTGCAGCATTTTGGCGAGTTCAACATACGCCGTCTGCGGGTCTTGCTCAGGGTTCTTGAGAAACGCCTCAAACTTCTGCTCCGCCATGCGCTGCAAATCGCCAACCTGGAGGCCGAAGCCCTGGCCAAGCGCGCCTATTGCCGTTCCCGGACCATAACCGGCGACGGGACTTCCAGGTATGCCATTTCCCGTGCCGAACCCATTCCCTGTTCCACCGAAACCTGTGCCACTCCCCACCCCACCAACGCCTCCGCTGTTCGCTGCGGTTTCCATGTGGCTTAGCACGGCGTCAATCCCCTGGGAAAACCCTCCGTTAATTTCGGTGAGGGCTTTTGAAATCAGATATTCTTCGGAACCCATTTCAAGAATGGTGTCCCCTTCTTCATTTCGCTTTTCGGTTTTGGACGCTGGAAAAATACGTACAAACTCAAGCTTTCGCTGCTCAAGAAACGGAAGCAGGCCTCCGTTCTGCTCTATGACTTTAGCGTTAGCTCCGATGCACGCGATGGCTTCACGAAAAGCAGTCAGGGTAATGCCTGCATCAAAGGTGACCGCCCCGATGCCGCGCTTGAGGAATTCATTCTCCAGCGGCTTCACGCTTTCTTCCACGGTAAGAATGTTGTTGAGGAGCATTCTCTGATCGATAAAGCCCAGAGTGAGACAGCGAGACTGTTTTACCAGTGGATTGAGTAACTCATAGGTTCGCTGCAGCAGTCCGGAAGTGCTCTTGTGATCTGCAGAGAACATGTTGACCATTTTGAGCAAGGTCTGCAAAGAACGCGCAAAGCGAATGCCCTGGACCTTTAAGTGCTTTTTGTCTTGCATTCTTCACTTCTCCTGCACTTGAGCCGTGCGGCCCACCACCCCAGGCGAGGTACAGCTCTCGAATGTACCTTTTATATCGCCGGTTGATATAACCCTCAAGTAACCGAAGTAAGCTAGGAAAAGATGATTTATTGTGGCACTCTCGTAAGCTTGTTAAGAATACATGGGACTAAACTTTATAATTTACAGAGTCTCGTGAGGATGCGTTGCCAAGTCAGTTAGAATGCCCGCGCATGATTCCAAGGGCCTAAGATCATAATTTGTTTGCTGTTTCCGGACGTTAGGACGAGAATCTCTCCAAATCCGCGGTGCAGCCTGCCGCATTTTCAAAATCAAATTAAAAGGTCTTTCAGGAGGTTGGTATGTCTCCGGGTGCCAGCCCCGATAGGCGGGCCGTAGTGCGCCTGCCTTCGCGTGCAAAAGTAAGAGTTCTTTTTCAAGACGGATCTCAAATTTTCCCAGTAACACTTGTTGATACCAGTCCATGTGGCGGAAGGTTTCGCTACGAGGCTGGTGAATTTCCAAAAGCGATGACAGCGATGGTTGATTCGTCGCTGCAGGAACATCGAGTCTATCCTGTCTGGACGCGAAGCATCAGCGACAGCATAGAGGCTGGTTTCCTCACTGAGGAAGCCTGCCTCATGGGCCGTCTGCTGTCGGGTGAATCCGAGGCCCTTCACTGTCTGCTGTCTTTGCACATGCAGAAGTTGAAAACGGCCATTCGCGCCATTACGCGCGGGCGGGTGGACGACCAAGATGTCCTCCAGGATTCCCTGCTCAAAGTCATTCAGCATGCGCACCAGTTGCGTCCGGGACACAGCTTTAGGGCGTGGCTGCTGCAAATCGCTACTCATGAGGCCCTGAAAGCGATAGAGCGAAATAAGAGACGTTTGAAGTTCACAGTCGAGATCTCGGACGATGAAGGGTATGGCGGAGGAATGGATTTCATTGATCCGCGAGGCTCGCCCGCAGATGCGCTCGAATCCAAGGAACTTGAAGCAGAATTCCTTGCTGCTCTGGGATCAATGGATGAGATCTACAAGCGGGTTTTCATTCTGCGACAGATTCGTGAACTGAGCATGGCCGAGGTTGCGGCGACGCTGGATATAAAGATTGATACCGCCAATACCCGACTCTATCGCGCACGAATGTGCCTCTATGGCCAGTTGCGGGCAATCTGCCATAACGGCTCTCTAAACAAGAGCAGGAGGTTGCAGGCGGCTTCGCGGAATAAACATCGTGACTTGGTGACCAGAATCTGGCTGGCAACGGACTAGCAGAGTAATGTTTTTGTGGTTGAGGACTGGCGAGCCGCTTGCTGACCCGCCAGTCCAGTTCGTGCCCTGGCATCCACGCGCTCTAGAAAGCTGTGGGAGCGATGCCATCCGGTGGGACAAAGGTAACACCCTGAGGCGTTGGAACCGGCGTGGGAAGCGGACGCAGGAACGACGCACCTCCGTTGTCGATTTCCCAGGCGAACCAGCAGTTCAAACCATGAGATGACTGCAGTATTCACGACAAGTTTGCGGCAGCAAACTATGCCGTCTTCCGGTGAAGACGGCCCATACTCAGGCCAATGAATCATATAAACTCGCCAACGCCTTCCAGCCCTCACGAAATGCGCAAAGCGGGCTGCTTGTAAGTTAAGGTGTCACAGCGCCGGCCATTATTTGATTTTCTATTGATTTGCAACTTTTGTTGCGTTGCCATCGTTTGACTGTTTTTCTTGCGCCGTGGTCTGCTCCTCAAGGTAGCGGATGAGATAACTAGCATCTACGTTGTCCACGTAGGTGTTGGGCATCCGCACCTTGTATTTTTTCAGGAGCGCCGTTGCAATCGGGTCCTTTTCTGCGAGCATCTGGTCGGGGTGCTGAATGATTTGCGTCAGCCATTGCCGGCTGCGGACGTGGACAACACCCAGCAGATCTGGCCCGATCTTGTCTCCATGCCCGATGGTATGGCACGCGATACAATCCCTGCCGAACAAATATTTGCCTGTGTCGAAGTTTTTGAGCGCGCTTCCGTCCGCGGAACCCACCTGCTGGGCCGGGTTATCGTGCTTGAAATTATCCAGAAACTCACCAATCATCCTGGCTTGAAAACTGGGGTTGTCCAGGGCGGAACTACGTACCCATTGGCCGATTGCATCATTACCGATCAAGAGATGGGCAATATGGCCATCCGCGTTAACAGTAGGAGTGGTATATAGTCCCAGCCTTCTGCCCAGGAAAATGATGTCCTCTTTCTTGCCCGTCAGAAAGGTCCAGCCCGGTCCCACTTGAAATTGTTTCATGTAAGCCCGCAATACTTCCGGTGTGTCGTGCTCAGGATCAATGCTGATGGAATAAAAGAAAATATCTTTGCCTACCCGGTCGCCGAGCTTCTTCTGCACCTGCGCCAGGCGCGCCGTTTCCAGAGGACATGAATAGTGGCACGTGGTGTAAATCAGATCGATGGCGACGATCTTGCCTTTGATCAGATCGTCATAGAAATGGACTTTTTTCCCGTCCTGGGTG
>DATEJX010000059.1:0-19018 GCA_035277785.1 Candidatus Angelobacter sp.
TCTCAACCTTACCTGAGATGAGCATGGGCCAGTTGTACGTGAGCTTCAGCCGCTGTTCCGTGATGGCTGTAATCGAAAGAGGTGAACCCGACGCCTGAGGCAAATTTCAGGACCTCCTCATCAGGCATGGTCTGATAAATCGCCGACCAGACGCTCCTTTTTTGTGATTTGCTGCTCGCAAACTTGACTGGCCCCGCGTTTTGTTTCTCGAAATGCCAGCAATACAACAGATCTTTCCTCTGTCTCGGCTCTTCCGGTTTCAACTCCTGAGTGCACTGTCCGGTTTGCAATGGAAATTGAAGAGTGGGCTGTTCTTTTTCAATCAGGCTCAGCAGTGTATCTGTGGAATCGTGGAAGCGGCGAATCATATCTTGATCAGCCCGAAGAGTGTAGAAACGATTGCCATAGACAAGCCATAGATAATGGTCCGGCTGCTTGCCGGGTACGTACCAACTCAGGTCATCAAAACTTCCATGAACCAGGTACGCCTTCAAATTTGGGCGCGTCTGCTCTTCAACAATTTCCGATTTCCAAAAGATTTCTTTCCTGCAAACCCGGTCAGGATGACTGGCGACCGGACAACTCCACGCTACTGTTCCTTTGTAAACCCAGTAGTTCCCGGGGTTGAGCCGCAGAGATCGCTCTATGGGAACCTGGGCTGCAAGATAATGCGGAATTGCCAGGACAGCAAGATACAAACTAAGCGAGAAAAGTGTCTTCACAGGCGACTTGCTTTCGGTCAGGCAGTGAATATTAAGCCAATCGTTTCAACAGCCCTTCCACCACCATGTTCCAGCTATGCCACTCGTCTGAGTCTTCCCATTGATCGCGTAGCTCAGAGTGCGCCTGGACTTTCTTCACGGCAGTAATCGCCTTCTTGCTCAGGGTTTTGATCTTGTTCACGTCCGCCGTATCCTGATTGCCCAGCCACTTGCGCGCATCCTCCGGGAGATCAGGCGCCGGCTTGCCTTTGGCCGCGGCCACCACTTCCGCGGCTGCCAGCGCAATGCAGCAATCTGCCTGCTCGTGAAATTCGCCCTTGGTAATGGTGTCAAAGGCCTCCGCCAGCAGCTCAGCGCCGTATGTCTCTTCCAGGTCGTAGAGCCAGTCGGTAGCTTCGTCGTTGCCGAAATTGCTGGTTTCAAGGACGCTCATGGTAAATCTCCTACGGATTCAAAATCACTTTACCGAATTGCTCACTCTTCTCCAGCCGCTGGTGCGCCGCGGCAGCATCGCGCAGGGGGAAACTCCGGTCCACTACAGGCTTCAGCTTACCGGAAAAAATGTGTTTCATCACTTCGTGGAACTCTCCCTGAGCTCCCATAAACGAGCCCAGAAATGAGAGCTGCCGCGCAAACAGGAACCGAATATCAAAGCTGGCTTCCGGCCCCGTTGTTGCACCGCAGGTCACCAGCTTTCCGCCCGGCTTCATGCATTTCATGCTTTCCGGCCAGGTGGCCTTTCCCACGTGTTCAAAAATGATGTCACACATCGCTTTGTTGGTGATCTTCTTCACCTCGTCGGAAATCTTCTGCTGGTAGTGGTTGATGGTATAGTCGGCGCCCAACTCACGGGACTGGTCCAGCTTGTTCTCGTCTCCCGCCGTGGCTATGGCCACAGCGCCAAACATTTTACAGATTTGGATCGCTGCTGATCCAATCCCTGAGCCCCCGCCCAGCACCAGTACGGTGTCGCCCGGCTTAATCCCGCATCGCCCCACCAGCATGTGCCAGGCGGTAAGAAAGACCAGCGGCACTGAAGCGGCTTCATCGTAGGTCAACTCCTCGGGGATGGGCAGTACGTTCATCCGAGGCACGGCAATGTACTCGGCGTTTCCGCCATCGTTCAAATATCCCAGAACACTATATTGTGGACAGAAATTCTGCTGCCCTTTGGTACAAGCCTCGCAATACCCGCAGAAAGTATGTGGCGCCAGAAGCACACGTTGACCGGGCTTGAGATCAGTGATGTATTCGCCTACCTCTGAGATATCGCCGGAAACGTCGCTGCCGTTGATATGCGGCAGTTTAATGCCCGGCAGTCCCTTGCGGATAAACAGGTCAAGATGGTTCAGCGCGCAGGCCTTCACCCGAACCAGCACCTGATCTTTGCGTGGCTTGGGATCCGGCACGTCTTCATACTTCAGAACTTCCGGTCCACCGAATTCATGGAAGCGAATGGCTTTCATTATTTCCCCTTGGGACAGCGATCTTGGGAATTTACCAAAAATTCACCACGGAGGCACGGAGACACGGGAAAAATCTGGTAATTGGGTAAGTTAGTAATTGGGTAATTTAGATCGCAGACGAGGCGGTTCGTTTCCCCATTTACCAAATTGCTCAATTACCAGATTGTTAAGAGCGTTTACGCATTACGGCTCGCGACAGTGCACCTCCTTGCATACTGCCTTAGAATAGACCTCGTGGATATTTACGAAGAAATAACCCGTCTGCGCAAGGAAGGCCGCCGTGGGGCGCTGGCCACCATCATCAACGTGCGTGGATCCATCCCATCGTTTGAGACTGCCAAGATGCTGGTGCGTGAGGATGGCACAATCGCGGGGACCATTGGCGGTGGTTGCGTGGAAGCGGAAGTCTGGGAGGCGGCACGGGAAGTAATGAAGAATGAGAAGCCGCAAACGCTCACCTTCAACCTGAATAACAATCCCAAGTACGATACCGGCCTGGTCTGCGGCGGCACCCTGGAAGTTTTTGTTGAGCCCGTTCTCCCAATCTCCACTCTTTATATTTTTGGCGCAGGCCATGTTGCCTGGAGCCTTTACAAAGTCGCGCGTATGGCCGGCTTTGATGTTGTCGTCACGGATGACCGCGAGACTTACGCCAATCGTGAACGTTTTCCCGATGCGCGTGACATCTATGCCGAGGAATACGAGCAGGTGATGGCTCAACTTGCTCCTAACGATACTTCGTACATCGTGATCGTTACTCGCGGGCATCGCGACGACATGCGCGTGCTCCGCTGGGCCGCGGAAACTCCTGCGCGTTACATCGGAATGATCGGCTCCCAGCGCAAAACGATTGCTATTTACAAAGAGCTGGAAAAGGAAGGCATCGCCGCGGAAAAGCTGGCGCGCGTCTACGCGCCAGTGGGCATTGATATCGGCGCAATTACGCCGGAGGAAATTGCCATCTCCATTGTCGCCGAGCTGATTGCCATTCGTCGCGGCTCGCTTTCTCCGCTCCCGCACATGAAGAGCGCTAAAGCTGCGGAGATCCTCGCAAATCAAAGCAAAACCTAACCGCTGATGCCGCTGATTTTGACTGATTTCCACTGGTTCAGAGAAATTGCAAATCGGAGCGGAATTTCTTTGTAAGTCTGTATCATAAAAACAGCGATGGCCCTTTCTCCTTCATTTGCCGGGGTGATTCTATCTGCCGGCGCATCCTCGCGCATGGGTCGCGACAAGGCATTGCTGCCATGGCAAGGCGGAACGTTCCTCTCTGTGGCCATCCAGGCCCTGCAGCGTGAGACCGAATTTGTGATCGTGGTAGCCGGCAAGAATGCGCCAAGCCTGGAACCAGTTGTCTACTCCAACGCTGCATTCCTGGTGGTGAATCCGCATCCGGAACTGGGCCAGATGAGTTCTCTACAATGCGGATTGGAAGAAGTGCTTAACCGCGGTCGTGATGCTGCGCTCGTTACTCTGGTCGATCGTCCCGCCCCTGGGGATGAAACCATCCGTCAGTTGAAGTCAGCCTTTCTCCAGGCCGACGATGCTATCTGGGCTGCCGTACCCGAATACAACGGCAGGCACGGTCATCCCTTTCTGGTGGGCAGGGAAATGATTGAGGCTTTTTTGCGTGCGCCCGCCACCAGTACCGCCCGCGACGTGCAGCACGCCCACCAGCAGCACATCCTGTACGTAGCTGTGGACGATCCGCTCATCGCCGTCAACGTGAATACTGAAGAAGACTACGAGAAACTCCGGCTGGGACTAACTGTTTGAAAACCGACCTCAAACTTCCATCCTCCGCGCAAGCCTTCGTTGACTCTGTGCTGTCTCTGCGGCCCGCGATTGCCGTTTTCGATTGTGACGGCACGCTCTGGAGCGGAGACTCTGGAGCCGACTTCTTTTACTGGGAAGTAAAGCGCGGCCTGCTTCCGCCGAAAGTGGCCGAATGGGCGCTCGCCCGCTATGACGATTACAAGCGCGGAAACGTAGGGGAAGAACTCATGTGTGGTGAAATGGTCACTATCCACCACCAGATTCCTGAGCGCCTTCTGGAGAATGCCGCAGCCGATTTCTTTGCCGAAATCGTGGAACCCCGCATCTTCCCTGAAATGCTGCAGCTTACCCGCGAACTGCGCGACTTGGGCTGCGATCTATGGGCCGTTTCGTCCACCAATCTATGGGTAGTACGCGAGGGAACTCGCCGCTTCGGCATTCCCGCGGAAAACGTTCTGGCAGCGTGCGTCCATGTTGAGGACGGCCTTGCCACGGACCAGCTGCATCGCGTGCCTAGTGGCCCCGCGAAGGCCACCGCATTGAATGAGGTGATGGGACAGCAGGCCGACGTCTGCTTTGGCAATTCCATCCATGACCTTGCCATGTTGGAAATCGCACGAAAACCGTTTGTCGTGAATCCAAACCCCAATCTTGAAAGCATTGCCCACACCAGGGGCTGGCAGATTTACTGGCCTACTGGAACCAAAGACTAGTATGAAGGACGTAGGGAACTTAGATCACCGGATCACCCGATCACGCGCGATCACCCGATCTATTTAAGGAGTTCTTCCAGCTTGGCTTTAAACCACTCCCAACCGGTAAGTTGTTGCCGCTGCGGTATGGCGGGAATCCAGCTCTTCAGGTTGTCCACCTGATGGAAATCGCTGGGTATCTGGAACAACGATGGATCAAGCGGTCCCTGTTTGAGTTCCAGGATCTCTGAACCCCAGGTTGACGCCAGCATACGCATGGCGCCGTTGCGTCCAGGCACCTGGCTCCTCACTGTGGTGGTTACTTTTATCGGAAACCCAGGTTCCACGCCGCTTCGGTGCAGTTCAATGTTGTCCATCTTATTCAGGCAGTTGGTGGTGGGCTCGGCAGAAACTACAGACGCAACCACTACGCCGTAGGCATTGGTCTTGGGCTGTCCCCATTCGGGGACCACTGAAGAATCCAGGTACCATCCATCCGTCTCACTGTCTGATCCCAGAGAGCATGCGCCGGGGCTTGCAATACGCCTCTCACGCGTAATGATGTGTCGAGCTGCTCGCCCAAAAAATGTCTTGCGTTCGCCGGTATCGGTGCTGGTCGTCCAGATCTGCAGAGTACCGCCGGAATCAGCCACTGACTTGGAATTTGGTGTTACCGGCTTGCCATGCGCGTCGGTTTCGTAGGTGACGTACTCTTTCGCCTGCAGATCCATCACGTAAACACGGTCATGTTCGCCGCGCTGGATGATGCTGGCCATCGGCGGGCCAGACCACGCTCCCGAATGCGTCTGCCACTCATTGCGCATCCGGTCTGGCGTGAGATATTCGGTGCGCATGTCAGTGAAGCCGCCCGTAACCTGGCGCGTGACGATCTTTACACCGTTCACCGCCGGTCCCGGGAACACCATCGAATTCAATGACAAAAGAATGATCAGAAAAAATGGCATACATTTTTCTCTCTCGCCTGGGCAGGGCGAATTATGGGGAACAATTGTACTAGCATTCCCCTGAAGTGAGCTGATTTTAATGTTCGCAATTTCTATGCGTTGACCTTCTTGAGCACCAGTGCCAGCGCATCCATGGCCAGATGGGATGCATGCATGGAAGCATTGGTGAGCCCGCCCAGTGCTTCCACCAGCTGCTCTCGCCCCATAGCAGCAGCTTCGGTGAGAGACTTACCCACGATCATCTCCGTCAGGCAGGAGCCGGCAGCAATGGATGCCACGCAGCCACGCGTGCGGAAGCGAATCTGCGCGATCCTTCCGTCTGCTACCTTGATTGCCAGCGTCATCACGTCTCCGCAGACAGGGTGCTCCAAACGCGCCTGGGCATCTGCCTCCGGCAACTCTCCCACATTGCGGGGATGCTCAAAATGGTCGAGAACTGTTTGCGAGTAGCTCAATGAGTTGCCAAACCTGGCCAGATTCAATTCTATAATCCAATCATGCCAGAAAGGCTGATTCCGCAGCGAGTGGTGTCTCTTCAGCCCAGTATCACCGTTACCCTGCGTGATCTTGGGTTGCTGGACCGGCTGGCAGCGTGTACAGAATACTGCCTCGACGTCTGTCCAGAGCTGAAGACTACTCACGTCACCATTGTGGAGGATTCCTGGTCAGCCAAAGCAGAGCAGGTCCTCTCCGTTGCTCCTGACCTGGTTCTCGCTTCTGTTCCTTATCGCATGGAGTCTCTGGCTGAGATCATGAAAGCGGGCGTGCCTTGCCTCTGCCTGTCGCCAAAATCGCTGGCTGACGTGTACTCGGACATTCTGCACATTGCACGAATCGTTTCTTCAGACCGGGCAGGCGGCGCAGAACTGCGGGCCTTTCGACTTGTCGACTTGATGCGCTGTGAGGTCGCGCAGGTGCGAGCAAAAACTTTGTCTATGCACAGGCCACTGGTTTATTGCGAGGAATGGGGCAAGCCTCTGATTCTTTCTCAACCCTGGGTAGCCGAACTGGTGGATGCCGCTGGAGGCTGTTTCTTCGGCACGCCGGGCAAACACACGACGGCAGAAGAAGTGGCCGCGGCCGATCCTGAAGTCATCATCGCGGCGTGGTGTGGAGCGGGTGATCGCGTGCCCCTTGGTAAGATCATCGATCGGCGCGGCTGGGAGGGAACTCAGGCTGTGCGGAATGGCCGTGTCTACTGCATCAATGACGAATTCCTGAATACTCCGGCGAGCACACTGCTGGATGGACTACGTGCGCTGGCAGCGGCGATTCATCCGGATGTATTCTCTTACTCACAAGGACTCAGGAGAATAGAGGCGGCAGCACAAGCGTCCTCGCCTGCCGCTCCCACACCAGCGTAAAGTGAGCGACATACCTTAATGAAACAAGTCGTCGCTGCACTTATCGTGAAAAATGGGAAAGTACTTGCGTGCCAGCGCACCCGGCACCAATCCATGCCGCTTAAGTGGGAGTTTCCCGGAGGGAAGGTCGAACCCGGAGAAGATCATCGCGACGCGCTCCGTCGCGAACTTGAAGAAGAATTGGGCATACTCGCAAAGATTGGCCCGCTCGTGACCACGATTCAACACACCTATGCGGGAGGAGCCGGTTTCGAGTTGCACTTCTTCCTGGTCCATGAGTTTGACGGCGAGCTTCAGAACCGTATTTTCCGTGATGTGCGGTGGGCGGAAAGAGCAGAATTGACGGCGCTTGATTTCCTTGAAGCTGACGTTCCTTTAGTTAAGCAAATCGCTGCCGGCAAATTGTTCTAAATTTTCGCAAAGATCTGCCCCCAGAGGTTCCAAATGAGGGCGCCAGTCAATCCCATCATGATTATGCTGGTGCTCCAGGCAACGGCGTTGGCGAACCTGGAATTGCGGTACTTGCCCATGAGTTCTGATTTATTCACAAGGCGGAGCATGAATATTAGAACAAAGGGCAGGAGAATGCCGTTTGCCACCTGGGAGAAAAGGATCAGCTTGATGAGAGGCATTCTGGGGATGAGCACCATGCCTGCGCCGCCCACGATCAGCAGCGTGTATATCCAATAGAAGGTTGGCGCTTCAGAAAACTTCTTGTTGATTCCTGATTCAACGCCCAGGCCTTCGCAGATATTGTAAGCAGTTGCCAGGGGCAGAATGGCGGCTGAGAGCAGGGCCGCGTTCACCAGTCCCACAGCAAACAGAAGCGAAGCAAAATGCCCCACAAGAGGCTTCAGAGCAACCGCTGCTTCTGCCGCGTCAGTGATCTCGTGATGCCCTGAGACGTAAAGAGTGGCGGCACAGGCCACAACGATGAAAAAGGCAATAACATCCGTGATGATGCATCCCAGGATCACGTCCCACCTGGAGAGCGCATATTGTCTTTTGCCGATTCCTTTTTCCACGATTGAAGCCTGCAGGTAAAACTGCATCCAGGGTGTAATGGTGGTTCCCACCAGCCCAATCACCAGGATCAGATAGTCGCTTTGCGTGCTCACAACCGGAACAAAGGTATCTTTCAATGCCCGGTGCCAGTCAGGATGGGCGAGCAACGCGGATACGGGGTAAGCGAAGTAAATGAGCGAGAAGACGATGAGTATGCGTTCTACAGGCTTGTAGGAACCGTG
Organism: Candidatus Angelobacter sp.; assembly: GCA_035277785.1. GTDB lineage: Bacteria > Acidobacteriota > Terriglobia > Terriglobales > Acidobacteriaceae > Angelobacter. Next base: position 8,236 of record DATEJX010000059.1, read on the forward strand.
CACCACCACTGCCCATACCAGCGCCGCTCCAATCGGCACAGCGATGTACTTGCTGATATGGAAAATTCCCATCCCGGAGGCCACACCAGCAAATTCGGACATGATATTGCCGAAATCAGCCAGCCCCAGCACGGTCATGGTGAAGAACGTCGCCCGGAGGCCAAATTCCTCACGAATCAGGTCGGCAAGACCCTTTCCCGTAACTGCGCCCATGCGGGCAGCCATTTCCTGGACAACGATGAGAGCGATGGTGGTTGGGATCAGTGTCCACAGCAGGGTGTAGCCCAGCTTGGCTCCAGCCTGCGAATAAGTAAGGATTCCGCCGGGATCGTTATCAACGTTGGCAGTGATGAAGCCGGGACCGAAAACGGCAAAGAATGCCAGCAGCCGGTACTTCATTGGCCCAATGCCATACCGGCGCACTGCGCCTTCTTTTCTGCGGAATAGTTTCAGCTTCATCATGCGGCATATCTTTGAAAACCTTTCGCAGAATAAATGAGATCAGGATAAGCGGCAACCGTGGCATCTGTTTCGCTGGATAGCTTGGTGTGGTTGTGGCTTTTGCGTGAACACCTGTATGCTAGCCATTCAATGGCAGCCCAACACGACTTCTCGTTGGTCTTCATCGAATTGGGCCTGGTCATCGTGGGGTTGGCTGTTCTCGCCCGTATTGCTGCCAGGTTTGGATTCTCATCCATTCCTCTCTTTCTCCTGGCCGGCCTGGCTTTCGGCAAGGGCGGGCTGGCACCGATGCATTTGAGCCAGAATTTCATCGAGATCGGAGCTGAGATTGGCGTCCTGCTGCTTCTGTTTATGCTGGGCCTCGAATACACAACCGAAGAACTCTGGACGAACCTGAGGCTCGCCGTACCCGATGGGATTCTTGATTTCGTGGTGAATTTTTTCCCCGGACTCGCGGCGGGTATATTGTTCGGCTGGAAGCCGGTGGCCGCCGTTTTGTTTGGAGGCATTACCTATGTTTCTTCGTCCGGCGTGATCGCGAAGATTTTGTCTGATTCAGGCCGGATGAATAGCGCCGAGACCCCTCTTGTGCTCTCAATCCTGGTGTTTGAGGACCTGGCGATGGCGCTCTATCTGCCCATTACCGGAGTCCTGCTGGCTGGAGGAGGCGCCAGCAAAATTCTGCCCTCGGTTCTCATTGCCGTGGGAGCCGTCAGTCTCGTCTTGTTCGTGGCGTTTCGTTACGGTGTCCGCTTGAGCAAGTTCGCGGCCCATCAGTCGGATGAAGTTGCCGTCCTGACCATATTTGGGCTGGTGCTTCTGGTAGCTGGCGTAGCCGAGCGTTTCCAGGTATCGGCCGCGATTGCTGCATTTCTTGTCGGCATTGCTGTATCGGGGCAGATTGCTGAACAGTCACGCCGTCTGGTCGCTCCTTTGCGGGACCTTTTCGCTGCCACCTTCTTTTTCTTCTTCGGCCTGGAAGTGGATCCTACGGCGCTTCCCTCAGCCCTGCCGGCGGCGCTCTGCCTGGCCGTCATTACGGCGGGCACTAAGTTATTAGCGGGGTTTGTGGCAGCGCGACGGAAAGGTTTGGACCGGCGAAGTGGACTGCGTGCGGGAATGTTGCTGGTACCACGCGGCGAATTTTCTATTGTAATCGCCGGGTTGGGCGCGGCCCTTGAGCCGAGCCTGGTGACAGTCTCTGCTGCCTACGTGTTAGTTCTCGCCGTCCTCGGGCCGATTCTGGTGCGATTCGCAAAGTGAACCTGAGCTTGTCAGTGTTCTCATTCACTTTCCTTCATGAGATGAGAGTTATTCCTTGCTGCGCAGCAGGCTGATTACATCGTCCGCGGTGATGATCCCGGTCAAATGCCTGTCCTCATCCACCACGGGGAGTGTCAGCAGGTTGTATTTGTCAAACAACTCCGCAACTTCCTTTTCCCGGCAGCCTGCGGCGCAGGATACAACATGCTCTGGGGTAAGTGTGGACAGCCTGGTACCGGCGGGAGCGAGCACCAGGGAAACCAGAGGAACGGCCCCAACCAGCCTCTCCTCCTGATCCACCAGGTAAATCGTGCTGATGGATTCGGCTTCACCTTCAAACTGCCGCAGCTTTTCAACTGCATCACCCACTGTGTTCCCAGGCGAGAGGGCCAGGAACTCGGTTGTCATGCGACCCGCTGCCGTATTCTCGTGATATTCCAGCAGTTCGGAAACCTCTTCCCGCTCCTCGGGCTCCATTTCTTCCAGAATTCCTTCTGAGGTTTCCTCTGGCAGATCGCCGAGCAGATCGGCCGCTGCATCAGGATCCATCTCCTCCACAATGTCCGCTGCCTTTTCTGATTCGATGGAACGCATAAGTTCCACCTGGAGCCGGGGATTGATTTCCTCCAGAGTTCCCGCTGCCACCTCTTCATCGAGCGACCCGAACACGGCCTCGCGCTCGGCCGGGGCGAGTTCTTCCAGAATGTCAGCAATATCGGCGGGATGGAGCTTGGAAAGGCGCTCATATTCCAGCCTGAGACGTACTCGGCGGGCCGGATCGGTCTCAATCAGGTCGACCGCGGACCATGGGATCACTTTTTCCGGGATGCGGCCGGCCAGGGCTTCAATCGCGGAGCTTGGCGCCAATCCTTTCAACAAGCGCCGCACCGCGCCACGAAGGCCAATGTCCACACGGCCAATTCTCAGCTTGATGCTGCCATTCACCGGCTCAGGCTGCAGATCAACGTCGTTCACCCGAACCACTTTTCTTCCGGAAACGTCAATGATTTGCTGGTCGAGCAGGTCACGTTCCAGCAGGAGCATGCCTTCCGAGCTGACCAGAGGCGCCCACTGGTCAGCAGTGGTGCTGGCCCGAACGGTGGCCCCTAAGACCGCGTAGACGTGCTGTGATGGCAGCAGGCGGTCGCCTTCGCGCGTCTTTACGATGAATTCGGAAACCCGGTTCGGGTCGTCCTGGGGTGAGAGCGCCACTTCGCGCACGTGTCCGGCGACATGCCCCGATGAGTCGTACACCGGGGCGCCCAGAATGCGCGAAAGTGCAATCTCCTGCTGCATTTTTCCAGCCTTGTTCGCAGAATACAAAATGTCCTCTGCGGTTGCCACCTCATTCTCAAGATTTTGAGCGCAAAATCTGGATTTTATGTGCGCTGCCAATCTGCGAAACTCTTCGCGATTGAACACAGCAGGTATCCCAACATGCCGAGTTGTGGTCGCAACCTTTTGCATGCCCCTTGCGGAGCTGTCGAAAACGCAAAATTCTGAATCCGCCGGGTGGGCAGGTGATTCAGTTAATGAATACAGGAGAAATCACATGGGCATGCAAGTCACTGACCTACACCTCCTTCGTGACCAACTGGTGCTGCGCCGTCACAAGCTACAAGCGGCCTCGGCCCGTGCTCAGGATTCGGCAGCTTCAGCCAGAGCCGATACCGCCAATCTGGTCCAATTGCTTGAGCAGGTGGACAAAGCTCTGGAACGCGTAGAAGCGGGCTCCTATGGAGTTTGCGAAGTGTGTCGCGGAGAGCTGGAGCCACAACGCCTGCTGGCCGATCCCCTGGCCAGAGTTTGCCTTGATTGTCTCAGGCCGGATGAGGCTCGGGCTTTGGAAAGAGATCTGGAACTGGCTGCACGCATCCAGAGCGGGCTTCTCCCCAAACAGGACCTGCACATCGGCGGCTGGAAGGTGTCATATCACTACGATCCCGCGGGGCTGGTCAGCGGCGACTATTGCGACGTGGTTACTCACGGCGATGACATCTATTTCATGCTGGGGGATGTCTCCGGCAAAGGCGTGGCCGCTTCCATGCTGATGGCGAACCTCCATGCCATGTTTAGAGTTCTGGTGCCCTCAGGGTTGCCGCTGGTGCAACTGGTGGAGCGGGCTAATCGCATCTTCTGTGAGAGCACCTTGCCCACCCAGTACGCCACCCTGGTTTGCGGCAAAGCGAAGCCGTGCGGGGAAGTGGAGCTTTCGAATAGCGGTCATCTCTCGCCGCTGCACCTCAGTATCGGTGGCGTAAACCCAATTGAGTCTTCCACAGTGCCGGTAGGGCTGTTCTACGACCAGCAATTTACCTCTACCAGAATCAGCTTTTCTCCCGGAGACATTCTGGTCCTGTATACGGACGGTCTCACCGAAGCCCTGGGCCCGGACGGCTCAGAATACGGTCCGCAGAGACTCTCACGTCTCATTGCCGAATGTCGTTCCAAGGGCTCCCGCGAGCTTGTGGAACAATGCATCCAAGACATTTTGGCATTCCGTGCAGGGGCTCAAAAGTTGGACGATCAGACCCTGATGGTGCTGCAATTTGCTCCGGTTCGGCATTGATCTGGCTGGAACTTTCGGGTGCCGAGCGGGGTCTTTGTTGAGTTCCCCGAAGAGGAATTACGGGAGAGGAGTGACATCAGCGGTTTGACAATTGACTCTCCGCATAGGCAAACTACCGGTTCGCCCAGCCGTCAGCAGGCCAGCACGCCTTAGCAGACATTTGTGGACCGCAACATGACAAAACGGGTGTCGTACACTCTGGCATCCACCCTGGAAAGCGTCAACCGCGCAGAGACTCTTGCGGCGGAGACGGCTGCCCGGGCGGGTTTCAGTGAGGACGACCAGTCCAATATCGCCATGGCCGTAAGGGAAGCAACGGTCAACGCGGTCCTGCACGGAAATGCGTACGATCCGCAAAAACGTGTCCTTGTTGTTTACGAGAAGACCAATGATTCGCTGGTGATCACCATTACGGACGAGGGAAAAGGGCTGGATCCGCTGGAGCTGCCCGATCCGCTTGCGCCGGAGAACCTGATGAAGGGCTCCGGACGAGGCATCTTCCTCATCAAGGCATTCATGGATGAGGTGAAGTTCAGAAACACGCAACCCGGGACAGAGATCACATTAATCAAGCACCTAGGCCGCAGCGCGGCGAATGAGGAGGAATCAAAGTGACAATGAAGGTAAGCAGTCGGCAGGTGAACGGCGTCACGGTTGTGGACATGATGGGACGCATCACCCTGGGAGAAGGCAGCGTAGTGCTCCGGGATACCATCCGCGATCTGCTAGGCAAGGGAGAAAAGAAGATCCTGCTGAACCTGGGCAACGTTACCTACATTGACAGCTCGGGGATCGGTGAGCTGGTCAGCGCCTTCACTTCAGTCCGGAACCAGGGCGGCGAGTTGAAGCTGCTCAATCTCACCAAGAAAGTCCATGACCTGCTCCAGATTACCAAACTTTACACGGTGTTCGACATCAGGGACGACGAAACCGCAGCGGTGGGAGCGTTCAAGTAAGACCAGCGTGAGGCGGGCAGGTTCATCTGCCTGCCTGCACACGTTTGGCCCAGAACCTCTTGCCATCTGGGCTTCTCAATTTTCTCAAGCGTTTATTTATGCTCTCCCGGGGTAGCCGCCGAAGTTGTTGGGGCGTGAGCGAATCTGGGTGTGCTCCTTTCGTTTTCGGCTATCCCTTGTTGTGCCTGTTTGAAGCCCACCTGGATCAACTTCTCTGCTGTGGCAGGATCAAAGCTTTCCACTGCTACCACCACGTTCTCCGTCCGCTGGATATAAACATCGCCGTCAGACGTTGAGTAGTGTTCCAGTCCCGGCTTGGCGGGGTCCGCTGCAGCGTGTCGAAGGTCCTGATAGCGTCTTGGGAGAGCTGCCGCGTAAAGCCTGGCAAAGTAGCGGGCTGCATCCTCATCTGACCAGCGTGAAATGTAATAAAGGCCAACGTGTCCGGTGGAGTTGCCGTCCCTGGGGGCCATGCCTTTGCGGCCCGCAGCATAGTAGACGCCACCACGCCATTCTTTGCTCAGGCTTTTGGCGATCTGTTCATTGGAATAAACCTTGAGCAGAATGTTCACATCCAGTTCGCCCACAGCTCCTGCGTCATAAGGCTCATAGTCTTTCTTGAGGAAGTCAACATCGGGTAGAAACAATGTAGGCACGCGATGTCCTGCCAGGTATTCGTCTGGCTGCATGATCTCGCGCGTAGTCAGCGGCATCTGGTCGAGTACCTTCTTGTAAGCTGCAGATTTTCCGCCTTCCACCAGCACGTCTTTGATGAATCGCATCCCGTAGCGGTAGGGGAAGATGAGTTCGTCCTGCAGCAGCAATGGTGCGCTGTCAAAAACAGGGCTGCTCTTGTCCTTCTCCATGGAAGAGAGCATGAGGTCTACAAATTCCGGTGAATCCGCCACACTCTTGCCTGCTGGAGCCAGCATGTAGTCCACCAGCACGATCATGCCCTGGCCTTCCATGACAGCACTGCGACAGGTGGATTCCTCGTCGTTTTTGACCAGAGAACGCAAGTCCGTCAGTCCTCTTTTCTCAATCTGCTCGTCTTCCTTGCTCATCTTTTCCAGGTCATAACTCTGGTCCTGGAGTGCGTGCGTGAGTTCGTGCGCCATGACCGCCTTCTGCATATCCGGCGCCACCCAGTCGAGCAGGTTCATGGTCTTGGTCTTCTCGTCGTAGTAACCGGCCACCTGCTCGGTCAGCAACTTGATGAGGAAATTGTGCAGATTAAACGTCCGCGGCAGCAGACCGAATTTCTTGAGCACCAGTTCTGAACGTTCGAAACGGATGCGGTCCACATCATTCTCAAGCTTATCGGAGATGTATTTCTCCACTTGCTCCCGGCTGACGATCTGCTTTTTTACGCTGTGCTTGATGGGCAACAGCGTGTCCTGGCTGACGAAGCGTAATACCTCATCCACCGAAGCCAGGAGTTCTTTAGCTTCCTGGGGAGTGAGTTTGTGTTCCGGTTCGGGCTGCTCCTCGATTTCTACTCTGGCGTTTGGCGTGGGTCTGGGCGAAGCCTGCGGCGCGGCCGGAGTTGTGGGAGCGGGACTGGAGGTAGGCGCGGCTTGGGGTGAAGGCGGCTGCTGGGCCGGGGAACCGGTTTGGGCAAAAATCAGAGTAGATAAAACAAAAGAAATTAGGGACAGAATGACCAGATGTCTTTTCATGGAATAGATTCGAGAGGTACTTCGGCTCCTTGCCAATGGCTATCCCATGATTGTACGCCCTTAACCCACCGCCCTTCGCGTTCTGGTAATTCGGGGTAAAGAAGGCGATCGTGGCTGATTTGGCGATTACCTCAGTACTCTTGTAGCTTTAGGCATTTCGCCATATAAAGCGCTGGGCCAGAGTCTCGCCTTACTCGGCCAGAAAGCTTATGAAAAAGTTCGTTTTACATTCTGGGAAGCTTACCTCCGTTTATTGCTTACTCCTATTCTTAACGCTTTGCGGGGGAATTCAGGCCCAGGATGACAGCTCTTATACCGAGGTAAAGCCCGTACCGGTCCTCACCGGTTCCACGGCCTACTTCACGCGCGTCAACGGTGGTCAGGTTCAGGACGCTCCAACCGTAAGCCCGCTCTTGTTGTTACCGATCGGTGATCACTTGCTGATCGAATCCAAAGCTGGACTTTCCGATACGTTTGTAAAAAATGCCCAGGGCGATTACGCCGGCACCGTTTCTTATGGTTTGAGCTACGCCCAGGCCGACTACATTACCAAGTACGCCACCTTCACCGGGGGACGCTTTGTTACTCCTTTCAATATGTACGGCGAGCGGCTGACGCCCAACTGGATTCGTGATCTCCAGACAACGCCGATGAGTGTTGGCATCACCAGCGGCGCTGCACTGGGTGGCATGGTGCGCGGCGGATTGCCGCTTGCGACCGATAAGATCCACCTGAATTACGCCACTTACTTCTCCACGGCGAATACTAACCATATTCTCGCTACAGACCGATCAACTGGCGGACGCATTGGCTTCTTTTTTCCTGGTCCGCGTTTGGAAATCGGGGCATCATTTCAGCAGGTTTTACAACTGGACCGGCCTCACGCTGTAGGCACGCATTTTGAATGGCAGCCCAATGCTTTCCCGCTCACTTTGCGCTCGGAATACACGCGCTCTTCAGGGACACGCGGAAGCGGCTACTGGATTGAAGCCGCTTACCGGCTCAGCCAGATTCCCCATATGGGCGCCACCGAACTGGTGGGACGCGGGCAGCAGTTCTTTGCCGCATCAAATCTTGCGCCGGCAGTCGCCAAAAAACTGGGCTCTCTGGGCCTTGATACAAATGAAGGCGACTGGGGCCTGAACTACTACTTCCGCAGCGATGTACGTGCTTCCGCCAGCTACGGGCGCCAGTTCGCGCTGGGAAGAAACGCGAACCTATGGACCATTGGAATGACCTATCGATTTGTCATGCCGATGTGGCCGACAGGAGGCGGGCTGTGAAACTGAAATCACTTGGCGCGGCACTCGTAATGATGGTGGTGCTTTTCGCCCTGGCATCGGCTAAAACTCGCGACGCTAAAGATGAGGCTGCCAAACCTGCCGCAAGCAGTCAGTCAACGCAACACGATCAGGACATGCGCCTTGAAGGAGAAAAGCGCTTCCACTCCAACTGTTCACGGTGCCATGCCGCACCGCCAAAATTTCCGCCGCGGATGATGGGAACCATCGTCCGTCATATGCGGGTACGGGCGATGCTCACGGACGACGATATGCGCTACATCCTGCGATACATGACGCAATGATTATGAGAATTCGACCTTTTACAGTTATGTGGATGCTCGCCGTGGTTCTTGCTGCCATCATTCAGCCCGCGTGGGCCGCGCCGCACGTGATTGACGTTCTCGCCGATAAAGACAGCCATTTCAAAATTCCCGGGCAGAAAGAAAAGCAGATCACCGTGAAAGCCGGCGAGCCCCTTGTCCTGAAAATAGAGGCGCGCAAAGGCAAGACCTGGAGCCGGGATGGCGCCGTGCATGGGTTTACTCTGCTTCGCGCCAGGGACCACGCCAAAGTTCCCGGCTGGGACCTTGAGTTGAAGCCGGGGATGCAGACTTTCACTCTCACCGCGCCCAGCGAACCGGGAGAGTATGAGGTGGTGTGTACAGTAATCTGCAGTGAAAATCATGAAGGGATGCGCATGAAGTTCATGGTGGTGCCGTGACCACTGCAGTAACGCGTACGACTTGCTTGCGCCGCTTCTGGAGACAAAAAAATATGAGAGTCAGCAAAATTTCCCAGTTCAGAACATCGCTGCTGTTTTGTGCCCTGGTACTTCTGGCGACGTTTGCATTCGGCAAGGACAACACCGTAACGTTGCACGGGTCCATTGAGGATAGCCAGTGTGCCTACAACGTTCACTCCGCCGGGCATTCACACGATTGGATGATCAACAAGAAAGTGGAAGGCGCCACTGACGCCAAAAGCTGCACCAATCATTGCGTGCACGATATGGGCGGAAACTATGTTCTGGTGGTGAAGGACGAAGTTTATCGGCTGGCGGATCAGGACCTCGCCGGAAAATTTGCCGGCGATAAGGTGAAGATCACCGGTGTGCTGGATACGGCAACTCACACGGTCCACCATTTCACCATTGAACCGGAGAAATAAAGGCTGCGGGCTCCCAAGCCCGGAAAAATCGGGCGGCTTCGTGCTTTGAAGCCGCCCTTTGTTTTGGCGTCAGGCATCAGCTCAGAATTGGTTCTGCTGCCCTGATGTACTCGATAACCGAATCGCTCCAGCCATCAACATGCATCCACGCGCCGTAGCCAACACCGTTCTGATAACTGGCTACGTTCAGCATGTAGCCGCGCGCCTTCGGGTTCGGCACAGGATCGTGCGACTGCTCGTCCGTGATGACGATCAAGCGATCGTACGCCTCATCCAACCCCGTCAGCGCCTGGCCGAGGTACGTGCCGTTGTGTGCCTGGCTCGCGTTGAGCGCGTCGCGCAGAGCAAAGCCCTGGCGGGCGGGCACGCGCACCAGCCGGTCAGAGAACGTATAGATGCTCACGTTCTCGGCGATCTCGCGCAGCAAAACCGCCAGACCGTAAGCGGCGTCATTGCGGCGCATCTCTGAACGGCGAGATAGCGGCGCATCCATGGAGCCGGAGACGTCCACCAGCAGCACGGTTTTGCCGGGCAGCTTGCTCTGGCCTTCCAGCGCGCGGAACATCGCCTTCTCCAGTTCAGTCTCCCACTGCGGCGCATAACGCGCAGCAGCGATGAAGCGGAACGGCAGCACGCGGTCGGTCTTCATCCTGGCCAGCCCGTCCCGGATTGCCTGTTCGCTGACTTTTGCGTCGGCCATGTTGCGCAAGTTGCGCAGCAACGCCAGCGTGCCCAGCTTGTTTTCGCTGAGCAAACGCTCCCACGCCTCGTGCTTGTCGGCCCCCGAAGAGAGCGCGACTTCCCAGGTATCCGGAGTGGCCAGCTCGCCCTCGACCAGGCGCTTCCACAACTCGGCCTGAGCTGCGTCCACCGGCTTGGCGTGCGAGAGGAACAGCACGTCACGCAGCTTTACCGGAGTGGCGCGGTTGTACTTGGCCAGCGCGTACTCGTCGAACCTGGTAAAAGCCGCAGCCAGTCCCTTCTTCACCTGCGCGGAGAGAGGCTGCTTGCCCTCGCTCCAGTAAATGGCCACGAACTCGGTGAGCTCGTCTGCACGCTGGATCACGCGAGTCAGAGTCTCCGCCACAAGGTGACGGTGCGTAGCCAGCCGCGCCATCTCCCGAACGAGCAGAAGAGGCGCATGGCGCAGCTTCATCTTCTCCCGCGCTTCCACCGCGAGCGCAGCCACCTTCTCGGCAGGTACCCTGGCCACCAGTTCGCGAATACGGCCCGCGATGGCGACGCCATCCTCATAGAACTGCTCTTCCCACAACATGCAGGCCAGAACCGAACGCCGCAGTTGCAGTTCCGGCGAGATCTGCTTCGCCGGTGCGCCTTCGTGCGTGCGCGGTCCCTTCATCCAGGGAATGTTCAGGTTCAAAGTGTTGATGCGGGCCATGTTTT
>DATEJX010000060.1:0-18581 GCA_035277785.1 Candidatus Angelobacter sp.
GATGAGGAACATGGCGTATCAGTGACGGAAACCTATGAGCTCACGCCTGATCTTTTGCCGGAAGATGAGGTGCTCACTTACACGCCGGGGATTTATCAGCAGATGATCGTTAAAGAATTTGATGTTCGCATGGTTCTGATGGGCCCGCGGGTTTATTCATTCGCCCTCTACAATCCCAAGAAAGCACTGGATTGGCGGCAGGATGCCGGATTGGGCAACGTCCGCGTAGAACGCATCACCACGCCTCCTGACATCGAAAAAGGAATCCTGGAGTTTGCGCGCAAGGCCGGAGTTTGTTTTGGTTCAGTCGACTTTGCTGTGGATCATGACGGCCGCTGGTGGTTTCTGGAGATTAATGAACAAGGGCAATTTCTCTGGCTGGACCAGTTCGACTCGCAGGCCAGAACCCTGGAGAAATTCTGCGCATTTGTAACAGCGCCGGAAGGGTCCACTGAGCCGCTGGAGAAACGCGAAGGCCTGTTCCCTCCTTTTTCTGAATACATCACGTATTACAGGAGCCTCGCGGAAAACCAGCAGCCCATGGATGTGGCCGCCGCCGTGGCGGCATCTCCATTTATGTCGCGCGAAGCGGGAAGGGAGGGATAACTCCCTGCCAGCGATTTAAGCAGAACTGGATGGCTTTCAGCCAGAAAACTGTGGCCGTCCAGTCGCCGCAGTCGAACTTAATAGGCAATTTCTGAATACGAAATGATCTTCAGCGGGACACTTCTGAACGCCAGGTCGATAGCGTCACAGCTGTAAGAAATGGTGAAGGCGTTGGAATCAGAGTCGCTGGTGCGGACATTGGTTGTCCCGCTCGCGCTGGACTGCATCATCAGCGCGCCGTTGATAAAGCCTGTAGCCCCGGTATCAAGGCGAAACTCGCCGCTGGGCGGCTCAACCAAAACAATTCCAGTCCACTGGAAGTTGGCCGAATCAATTCGGAAATTGTTGGGCACCACAAGAATTCCATACCCGGCAACGTTAGCCCCATTCTGGATCTCCAGTCCTCCGCTGTCTCCTGCAACTACTACAACCGGATTATTAACAGACCCATAGCTCACATTCGAACTGATAGTGGAGTTGGATATGGTGATGAAGTTTGGCTGGCCGGCTGAATCCTGCACTGCCTGGTTGATGGTGTTAATTTGGTTCTGCAGGTTACTCTGCGAGACTTGAGAAATGATTGAATCCACGTTTCCCGGCGCTCCAATAAAAGGCGCGGAAGGATTCTGCGGCGGCAGAGTCATGATAGGCACGTGAGGCGCCATGATACCGGCAATGGCATCAAGTTCAGGCGCGGATAGATTCACGTTCTTGTAACATCCAGCCGACGTCGCTGCACAGTTGGCCTGAGTAAAGCGGGGTAAGGCATCCGTCCCACGTACCCACCACAAACCCGGCGTGCAGGTCTTACCGGCCGCATTCGAGCCATCGGGATTACAGAAATCATTCGCTCGCTGCACAATGTTCTGCTTTAGATCATCCAATGCGCCTTGCAGGTCGCCAGTGGAGCCCGACGAGTCGGTTGCAATGGACGACGTTGCAGCGCAGCCATTTCCTGCGGGAAGCAGGTTTCCGTTGAGGTCGCGCGCGCGTCCATCGATGCTGGTGGGAGGAATGCGCACTCCTGTGCCTTCAGACCCGTTGTTGAAGGATGGAGCAGACTCCTGCGATTCCAGGTTCAGAGCGGCCGGCGGCCTGATGGAGTTGTCAGCAACCTCATAGCGAGTGAGCGACCGTGCTCCAAACGATGATGAGTACGAGCTCAGCATGTAAACCTGGTGCATGTTGAGATCGCCGCATTTGGTTGTAGCGTCCGGCGCCAGCAATTCCTGCGTGCCGTTCCAGCAGACCCGATTATCGAGTGTGGCAGCAGCGCAATTGCCATCATCGACGCAATAAGGCGCGGAGGCACGATTGGTCTTTAGGTTGATTCTCACCCACTTGTAGGAAAGCGGTTGCCCGGCTGCCGTCTGAATGGATGCCTGCACCGGAAGTTCCCAGTTGGCTATGGTTGGCGCAGTCTTGCATTTCTGTCCGGGCACGGCATTCGGATCATACTCATGGCACAGTTCAAAATCGAAAAAACTGTTGGCGGCATCTGCCGGATTGATTACCTCAGCGCCGGAAGGATTCAGCACATACATCACGCTTCCAGCAGTACCCGGAACACTTGCAGGCAGGAGATCGGAGAGGCCGCCCGGCGCGGTCGAGGTAGACGGAAAGCGCATGCGGTCACGCACTTCTTCAAGCCCCGCGCGCGCCGCATAGTACGATTTCTTGTGCTGCTGAAAGTTGCCGTCAATGCGCGTCTCGGCAATGCTGCTGAATGCCATGACTGCGGATATGGCCAGCAGCAACGCCAGCGCGATCATGGCAATCAACAAAGCTGAACCCCGTTGTCCGTTTTGTTTGGCCCGGTTCTTCATTTCAGTTCCCTAGTATTGGTTCAAATGGCCGGTAACACTCAGCGCAATGCGTTGAGGCACGCCGGTTACAGAATCTCTGGTTGGGGAGAGCAGATCCAAATTGATTCTTACGGTGCGAATCCTGTTGATTGTGTCCTGGCCGGCAGCGCTGGAGATATCTGCACTCGCGCTAACGTCTACCGGGATTCCATTCTTGTCGAAAAACGTAAACAGGTCCTCGCCTGATTGGCCCGGTCCTGCACCGGGTGGCATCACGTTCTCCACCTCGGTATACCTCGGCGCCGGAGGTTGGGCCAAAGAACCGCCCGCCATCTTGGCTACTTCACTGCGACGGATGCAGGGACAACTCTGGTCATTCGGGTCCTGTGCCACATATTGAATATCAACGCTGTACACAGTTCCTGAAGTCTCAACGTCGCCTTCCAGCAGGACCTCCGTCGGCGACACTCGCACCAGCCCCGCTGCCACCAAAGGACTGTTCACGTCCAGTCCCGGAGCGTACATTGCGGCGGAAGGGTAACCGGCCATATGAATATCGCGCACAACCTGGTCAGCGAACTCGCGTGCCTGCTGCGTCAAATCCAGTTTTGTTTGCTCTGAACTGGAAGCACGCTGCACCTGATTCAATTGCGCAAAGATTGCTCCCGTGACCAGCGTGAGAATAAAGAGGCCCACCAGCGCTTCCATCAGGGTGAAACCGTGCTGTCGCGCTCGCTGCGTGAAGCGCACTCGTCCATGCAAGCCAACTTCTACAGCAGTGTTCAAATTCAGAGCAGGCATCAGAAGCTTCCTCGTATGGTGCGCAGCCGAACCGGCATGGCGAAGCGAGCGTTCGCATTGTTGTTTCCCGTCTGCCCAATATTCCTGGCTGACACAGTGACCAGCTGCGTGAAGGGTGTGGGGCCGGGATCAATCCGCCAGCGGACGTCATACGCCAGATTGGCGCCATTAGCCGAACACAGGGAGTACCGCATGGAATAGTTCGGGACTGGCGCCTGCAAGAAATCGATATAGCCGGCAAAAGTGCCGCCGTTGATTAATGGCGCTCCACCCAGGGCTGTGCTGATGGGGAAGTTCGTTCCTGCGCAATCCACAATGCTGCTGCCAGAGGCCGCTCCTTGCGCCTTCGAAGGGATGGCTACTATTTTTTCCATGGTGCTTTCCGCCAGCGCTGCCGCGGAAGTATCAAAACGCGAGCGGCCATTGCTGGCGATGGCAGTGGAAATTACAGCTGCGCCACCCACCAGTCCCACGGCCAGCACCAGCGTGGCGATCATCAATTCAATCAGACTGAAGCCACGGCGGCAGACATTGCTCACTTGTTGTTTCGCGTTTACCGCCATACGCCACCGCGATATAGCCACACTCGGATTCTTCCCGCCGGGCTCACGCTTACAGCGGCATAAGAAGTTCTACTGCCTGGCGAGTACTGTAGATATTGCAGCCAACCTGAGCCCGCAGCGCAGATGCTGGTAGCCGAATTTCTCTGGCACGGAAACCCGCGGGAACTCCAGGCCAGCCCGGGGCGGCTCACACCATCCTGATCAAACATGGTGGAGGATTCAGTCAATAGCGGAGCGAAGCCCAGCGTATTCTGGTTGAGACCCGCAGGGACGTTAGCATTGTTCAAAACCATCCCGGCCGGCAGCTCCAGCGCTAATGAGCCGGCGGTTCCATTTCCGTTTACGTCAACAAAAGCTCCGGTTCCGTCGGAGGACGGGAGATCCTCATAGTAAGCATCATCCTGCACGGCCTTCATGCGGGTTTCCTGGTAGAACTGCGCCAGTTGCTGCGCGCCACCGCGCAACTTGATGTTTTCGAGGACTGCGGAAATATTTGGGACGGCAATGGCCGCAACCAGAGTAATGATTGCGACAACAATCGATAATTCAATCAGGCTGAATCCAGCCTCGGCACTGCAACAACAAAACTTCCTTGATTTTGTTGGCATAGTGATTCTTTTCTGTTCAGATTTGACTGAAAGAAGCCAGGCTCATCCAGGGCAATCACTACTTGCTGCATGCCAACACACTCTAAACAAAATATCCAAATACGATGTAGTTTCTCTGGTACATGTACACGGGAACCTGCATATGTTTCCTGCGGAAATGAGTAATATCTTACCTTCGCTCAATTTGACCAAACGCCTCGTTTTCCCCGCTGTTTACAGGCCGATAACGCTTTGACGTTGAACCAATGCGGGACAACATAAACACAAGCGGCCTTGATGGCCAATGTACATTGAGGCTACATGCGCATTATCCTTTAGTACCGCTAGCACCGCCGAGCGAGACAGCTGGCTGCGAGTGTAGAACCGGATCAGCAATGTGAAACCCTGATCAGCCAATTGCGTCACCGAAAAATCCTTAAAGCACCACTTTTGATATTGCGAGTAACTCCTGAGTGTTGGCCGAAAAACACCGTTTTCACTGGTTGAAAACCACCAGATGGCCATTTTCACCCTGTGTAAAGCATTGTAAGTCTCTAAGATTAAAAGGCTTAGTGATGTGCCTCGCTGGCATTGGACTTGCACTTCTCAGTGGCAAGGGAAGGCAAGCCGTAAGTGCAATTGAACTCCTTTGGAGTGTGCCTCGGCCCCAAAGCAGCATCTTTGGGGTTTGAGGCACGAACAACCTGTACACGGAGAAACGGTCGGGGGAGGCTATGACATTGGTGAGACACAAGGCGTTCTTGTGGTTAGCGGTGATGGTAGTAATGGCGCTGGCCAGTACTTCTGCTCTGGCGGATGATGATGATCCGGGTCCCAACAGCGGAGGACCACAGCCTAACGTAGCCAGAATCAGCTTGATCCATGGTGACGTATCCATGCAAAGAGGCGATTCAAGCGACTGGACGGCAGCTACTCTCAACACACCGCTGGTGCGCGGTGACATTGTTGGCACAGGCGATAAGTCGCGCGCCGAAGTGCAGCTTGACTACGCCAACATTCTTCGTCTCTCATCGCAGAGCCAGGCCAAGATAGCGGACCTCACGCGCACCCACATACAGATTCAGCTTTCTCAGGGTTACGCCTACTACTCCATTTTCAAGGGTAGCGAGGCGGATGTGGAAATCGATACGCCTAACGTCTCTGTCCGTCCTCTCAAAAAGGGGCGCTACCGCATCCAGATAAATTCTGACGATGAAACAGAAGTCATCGTGCGCGACGGCCAGGCCGAGATCGACACGCCGCAGGGCAGCACCAAAGTAGACGACGGACACAGAATCATCATCCGCGGAACAGCAGAAAACGCCGAGTATAAAGTGGATGACGCTCCAAACGGAGATGATTGGGACCACTGGAACAAAGATCGCAACCGCGTCATTCAGGACGCGCAGAGCTGGCACAACACCAACCCTTATTACACCGGCGCCCATGACCTTGATGGTTACGGCCACTGGGTTTTCGTTCCCGGCTACGGCTGGGTATGGCAACCCTACCAGGATGCATCCTGGGCTCCCTACCACGATGGCCGCTGGGTTTGGGAGCCATATTGGGGCTGGACCTGGGTCTCTTATGAACCGTGGGGCTGGGCTCCTTATCACTATGGCCGCTGGTTCTTCTGGGGTGGCTCATGGGTATGGTGGCCAGGACCGGTCGCCGTCGGCTTCCGGCCTGTGTGGGCGCCGGCATTCGTGACCTTCATCGGCTTTGGCCATCACAGCAGCTTTGCTTTTGGCTTCGGTTCCATCGGATGGATTCCAGTTGGCCCGTTCGATCCATGCTTCCCGTGGTGGGGACGCGGATTCAATCGCGTAAACGTGGTGAACATCACGAATATCAACATTGTCAACGTGCACAATGGCGGGTTTATCCGGCCGTTGGGCATTCGGGGACGTCAGCCTTTTATTTCCAACGTTAACATGGCGCTGAGAAATGAGCGTGTCCGCGCTGGAATCTCCGGAGTTGATACTGACCATTTTGGACGCGGTGACATGCGCGTTCGCAACCTTGCGGTAAGGGATGCAGATCTGCGCGAATCTCGCGTAATGACCGGCAACGTCCCGGTAGTGCCTACGCGTGAAAGTCTGCATGCCGGTGAGGTCCGTGAGGGCATGCAGTCACGCGGTAATGACCGGTTCTTCACGCATCATCAACCCCCGGCAGCTCTCCCAGGTTTCCATGATCAGCAGGCGCGGGTGGAGCGAACGATGCAGGAACACAATCCTGGCGGAGAAATTCCTGGCGCGCGGGGCGACTTCCATACTCAACCCGGAGTAGCGAACAGAGCGGGCGGAATGAACGGCAATCCCAGGGTAGCAGGAAGGCAGGACCAGAACGGACGCGGCGCTGGCGATCGAGTGGGAGCGAATGATCATAATGCGCCGGGCCGCATGGACAGCCCAGGAGCGGCGCAATCGAACGACAGAGGCAATCGTGGCGGATGGAGCAAGTTCGGTCCTCCGGCAGGCGGCCGCTCCACCGTGGACATGAATGACAAAGGCGGCCGTGCAGACCAGCATTCGCCGGCTTCCGGTGGGAATGGTCCGGCGTCACGCGACCGCTACAATCCATCGGCTGGTGGACAGAGTGGCAGTGGTGGCGAAGACCGAGGCGGGTTCCACAGGTTCCCATCCGGATCCGGAAATGACCGGCCATCTTCGCAGCCTGATCGATCGAATTCAGGTCCACAATCGTCCGGTGATCACGACGGCTGGCAGCGCTTCCCTTCCAGTTCAGAGGGACGCCAGAACGATAGACCCGCTGGTCAGCGAAATGATGGCGGCGGCAAACCTCAGTTGGAGCTCAACAAGCCTATTGTGACACCACGCAACTCACCTCCTGAGGGGCGCAACCCTGGCGGATACGACCGCGGCAACAGCGGTGGTATGGGCCGGGGAAATAATGGCGGCGGATATGATCGCGGGAATCCCGGTGGCGGCATGAACCGCGGGAATAGCGGTGGGGGCTATGATCGTGGCCCCTCTGGTCGCAGCTCTGGCGGCGGTGGATATGATCGAGGCGCGAGCCGCAGCGGCGGCGGGTATGGAGGCGGCAATCATGGAAACAGCGGTGGTGGCGGTGGAGGCAATCGCGGCGGCGGTGGAGGCGGGGAGAAAGGCGGAGGAGGAAGGTCTTCCGGCCCCAGGTCTCGTTAGAGTTAGTGCAAACGCGATGTAGCTGATTCAGAGTGTCAGCCACAGCAAAGAGGGCGATTCGCAAACCAGCGGATCGCCCTCAAGTCTTCTACGCTGAATCAATGCTGCCAACGCAGCCTTACCAGACCCCTTTATCGCTGCCGGTAATCCTGAAGGCTACCGCGGCGGCTGATGCCAGCGGAGGCAACAGACTCAGGCGCAATGTTGCCGGCACATCACCGCGAAAAGCAGTCTCAGTAAGCTGACGCGTGTACAGCCGCGCGCCGTATGGCATCAGCGGAACACGCAGGAAGCGCGCATGAGTGTAGATCTTGTTGGCGTCAACGGTGGCATCTGCAATGACTTTTGCTGGCAGATCAAGCGGCGTACCGCGATACTTTGCCACGTAATCAGAAACGATCTTCAGAAAGCTCGCCACCCCCGGCCAGATTCCCGCCTGTTGCGCTCCCGCGCGCAGATCGTAGTAATTGAGCTTGCCTGATTCAACGATGGCGGCTGCATTCAGTATGTCGCACACGCGGAAATAGAAGTGCCGGTACATACGCTGGAGTGTGGCAGCATAGATGCGCTCTTCCGGAGCAGGCGCAAAGAACGTGCACCCGTTCACCGTGACCTGTACGCGGCGATCGATAAATCGCTGTGCCAAGGCGATGTGCTCTCCCGTCTGGCCGAGCCTGCCAATATGCGCTTCAATGGCCTCGCGTAATCCGGGCAAAGCGAAGTTCCATTTATTGGCCAGGCGATCACCCCAGCTGCGCGCCTCCACATGGGCGCCAAATCGCCCCTTGAGGACATTCACTACTCTTTGTGTCTCGCCCATCACCACCAAATCCAGGTCATTGCCCAGGTCAGGCCAGTGGTCCAGGGTCTTCATCACTACCGTGTGACAATTTTCTTCTTCCAGCGCGTTGCAAACCTGCTCCAGTTGCTTGAGCGCGTTATGGATACGATGACGCTCAGCAGCAAGGATCGATACCGCCCATCCCTGGATACCGGTATCGCCGCGATTTCCAGCGATGCGATTGATCACTTCAAATGCCCGGACCACCACGTGGTTGGAATCCGCCAGATCAACAAAGTCCTGGCGTTGCTCCGGCGTGAACGAGGCCAGCGTGCTGATAATCTCACTGGCGCTGGTGGGCTTCAGCGTCAAACGAAAAAATGCGTCTATATATTCCTTTTCACCCTGTATTGCTTTGGCCATGAGGGCAGACTCCAGAAAGGTGTTAGCTCAGCCGTTATGATGTGAGCAGAACAGCTGAGGTTGTAAATAGCAGTCAGCTCTCAGGAATCAGCAGTCGGCTAATTTCCGAAGTCTCGAGCGAAGCGAGAGATCCCTACCCGGGCATCATGTTTCCGCTGGTTCTCACGCCTGGAACAGGAATTCCTCGCGTCGCTCGGAATTGCAGAGAGCGCCGCCCGTCAGCTATTTATAATTCGATCTTCACTTTGCTCCACAGGAGAGCCCCTTGGCCTTCGACGACCTCAGACAATGGATCGCTGCTCTTGACCGCGCCGGCGAACTCAAGCGTATTCGCACGGAAGTGGATCCCGTGCTGGAAATTACTGAGATCACTGATCGCGTTTCCAAGGGCGCTGCCAAAAAGTATGGTCGCGCGGGTGGGCCGGCGCTGCTGTTTGAAAACGTCAAAGGCGCGAATGGCGTGCCCGTGTTGATCAATCAGTTCGGCTCAGAGCGCCGCATGCAGATGGCTTTGGGCGTGGAACGGCTGGATGAGATTGCTGAGCGCATTCGCCAGTTGCTGAACATGAAATCTCCGGAAGGGTTCCTGGAGAAGCTCAAGATGCTTCCCATGCTCGCCGATATGGGCAAATTTTTTCCCAAGGTGGTGCAGACCGGCCCATGCAAGGAGGTCATCAAGAAGAAGGATTTCTCCCTGCTTGACTTCCCCATTCTGCAGTGCTGGCCCAGGGATGCCGGACGTTTCATTACCCTCCCCTGCGTCATCACGCGCGATCCTAAAACCGGTAAACGCAACGTGGGCATGTACCGCATCCAGATTTATGACGAGACCACTGCAGGGATGCACTGGCAACGCCAGAAAGTGGCCGCCGAACACTACCGTGACATGCTGCGCCTTGGCGCCGCGGCAGGAAGTGGAGCGCAGGCGAAGACGTCCGCGGAAACCGAGAATGCCCGCGCCGATGTTACGCGCGCCGGAGTGTCCATCATGGCCCGCTCCGGCGGCGGCTCCATGCTTGCGCCGGGCGATCGACCCGGAGGCACCATGGACGTGGCTGTTGCCATCGGTACAGAGCCCGCGATGACTTTCTCTGCCATTGTTCCTGCTCCGCCGGAAGTGGAAGAGTTCATCATTACCGGGTTTCTTCGACAGAAGCCGGTAGAGCTGGTGAAATGTGAAACGGTGGATCTGGAGGTGCCCGCCTCAGCCGAGATCGTGCTGGAAGGCTACGTGAAGCTCGATGAGCTTCGCACCGAAGGTCCGTTCGGCGATCACACCGGCTTCTACTCGCTCGAAGATGAATATCCCGTGTTCCACGTAACCTGCATCACGCATCGCAAAAATCCTATTTACGCCACCACGATCGTCGGCAAGCCGCCCATGGAAGACGCGTGGATGGGCAAAGCCGTTGAGCGCACCTTCTTGCCGCTGATGAAACTCACGCTGCCGGAAATTGTGGACGTGAACCTTCCGGTTGAAGGCCAGTTCCACAACCTGATGATCGTCTCCATCCGCAAGTCTTATCCCGGCCACGCACGTAAAGTGATGAACGGCATCTGGGCGCTGGGCCAGGCCATGTTTACCAAGTGCATCATCGTGGTGGATGAGGACGTAGACGTCCAGAATATTCCCGAAGTCGTGCTGAAAGTCACCAACAACATTGATCCGGAGAGGGACATCCAGTTCACGCTGGGTCCCGTGGACTCTCTCGACCATTCGGCGCGCATGGCGAATTTCGGATCGAAAATGGGCATTGACGCAACGCGCAAATGGCCGACCGAAGGCTTCAACCGCCCCTGGCCTGATGAGATACTGATGGACGAGAAAACCAAAGCGCTCGTGGATAAAAAGTGGAAGGACTTGGGAATTGAGTAATCCATTTGCAGACACTGCTACCGATCTCGGCCGCACAGTGGCGCAAGCCAAACCCATGTTGGCCAGGCTTAACAATGCCGATACGTCGGTCCGTCCTAACCCAAAGAAATGGTCGAAGAAAGAAATTCTCGGCCATCTGCTTGATTCGGCTTCCAACAACCACCAACGCTTCGTGCGCGCTACGCTTCAAGGCGAGCTGACGTTTCCTGGATATGAACAGGACAAGCTCGTTGACTTGCAGAACTTTCGTGAGATGGATTGGGGTTTTCTGGTCGATCTGTGGACCAGCTACAACCGCTTTATCGCCCACGTGCTGACGGCACTTCCCGCCAGCGCAGCCAAGATCACCTGCCATATCGGCAATAATGCTCCTGCCACTCTCGAATTCATTGCAGAAGATTACGTCGCCCACCTGAAGCACCACTTGAATCAGATTGTGGGCAAAAAGTTCGAGACGAACTACGGCGCAAGGACTTAGCGCAGTGGACAGTTCCAGCCAAATGCGTTTCTCAGCCTAAGCAGCCTTCCTCAATATTAAAAAATCTTCACCAACCTGATACGCAAGCCCTATACTCTGCACTATCTGATAGTTGCTCGAGTCTGGGGCAGCTCCCGTATGGGGAAAGAAGCAAGTCGGGGGAGCGGCTAAATGAAAGCTGCAATTTTCGGCGCGGGACTCGCCGGTTTGGCGTGCGCCATCTCACTTCACTCGGAAGGTCATGATTGCAGAATCTATGAGCGCAGCCGACAGTCGCACGATGCGGGAATGGGGTTCATACTCCTGCCCGAGGCGATCACAGGCCTGGTGAGTCTCGGCGTAAACCTCCAGGAAGACCGAAGCGGAGTGCCACTCGCACACTACCTCTGCCGTACTTCTTCGGGCGAAATTCTTGAGCAACAATCCCTCCCTACCGGAACCCGCAGTTTTCGCCGTCGTGATCTCATTGCCGCCATGACCGCTTCATTGGATAGCAATTGTCCTATCATCTTCAATGCAGAGCTGGACCGTTTTGAGTTCCACTCGCAAGGCGACGTTCGCGCGGCTTGCCTATCTTCCGGGCACAAGATCCATGCCGAACTTTATCTCGCCGCCGATGGCAGCAGGTCCAAAGCCAGAGCTGCGATTTATCCAGATCGATCCGCGCCTCCCGCGCCTGTTGCTGAAGTAGTTGGAATGGTCCGTTGTGCGGACGCCATCCGCTGGTCGCAAGGAAACTTCAATAAGTTTCATGCTGAAGGCGGAGGGCTTGCGCTCGGTATCGTCCCCGTGGATCGGGACCATGTGGTGTGGTTCCTGCAGTTTGACGTGCAGAAGTTCCCGTTGCCGCCGGACACGCCAGAATCCCTGCTCAGCTTTGTTGAAAATCTGGTGGGAGCATGGGCGGAACCGGCGCCTCATCTGCTCCACCACACGGACTATTCGCGCGTGCATCTCTGGCGGCCGGTGGATGTTGACCTGGTCCCTGAATTTTATCGCGGCAATCTGGTGCTGGCGGGCGATGCCGCCCACCCCATGCTTCCCTTCACCAGTCGTGGCGTTTCTTCGGCCATTGCGGACGCCCTTGTGCTGACTCAGGCCTTGCGTTCAGTCCGCGATCTAAGTCAGGCTTTGGCCCAGTACTCAGCGCAGCGCCGCAGCGAATGCGCTCCTTACATCAGTAAAGGACGCGACCTGACCAGAAATTTCCTGGCGCCGCTCTGCCGGGAAAACGCGGTTGTACCGCTCGCGATCTAAAGAGAGTCGTTATCCTGCCGCCCCTTTGCCCGTAGCATCCATGATTTTTTGTACATTCTCCGGAGCAAAAAACTCTTCCACTCGCACGCTGTGCGACAGCACGCCAAAGAAGCGGCTCTTCTGTTCGGGATTTTGCTGCAGAGCGAAAAGCAGTTGTGCCAACTCCGCCGGCGGAGGTTCCAGCGCCGCGAGCTGAGTGGTCATTTCAAAGTAGGCCATCTCAGACTGGTTGCGCGTTTCCTCATATTTCTTAAGCGCATCCTGGAGCGGCTGCCGTCCGCTGAAGCCGGCATCAATAGCTTCGGCCAGCCATTCCGCACTGCGCATCGCGTCGGTGATTCCCGACGCGGTGCAGGGATCTTTCTGATACCCCGCATCGCCCACCAGCGCCCAACCCGGGCCATAAGGACGGCGCACGTGATATGGAATCACGCCTCCGGTAAAGCCCGACTCCCGCCGTCCGGCGCGCATGCGCTCAGCCAGTTCCGGCGCGTACTGTTCAATGGTCGACCGGTGATTGTGTTCAATGTTTTCCCGCACGGCAGGCACCTCACGCGCGGGAAAAGCCACACCGATCAGCGTGAGATTGTCATTCGTGTTGTAGGCAAAAATCACGCGATGCGGGCGCAGCCACAGATGCCAGCCTTTCATCGGCACGCCGCTCCAATAGGCGTACCATGAACCCTCAAGTCCCGCCTGGGTTTTCGATTCCGGAGCTTTAGCATGTTTGGCCACGACGGAGAACATGCCATCCGCCCCAATCACGATCTTTGCCTTTTCTGTCATTTCCTTGCCCTTATGCCTGGCCCGAATTCCCACCACCTCGTCGTTTTCCCAGAGCAAGTCCTGGACAGAAACTCCTTCACGCAGCTCAACTCCGGCTTCCACCGCCGCCGCAGCCAGCAGCGGATCCAGCACGATCCGTCGCGGTGCGAATGCCGTGTTCACGCCGTCGCACGGCGGCACCGGCCCAGTCAGCGAAAACGCGCCGTAGTCGAAATAATCCTCCGTAATCGGCGGACATCCGGTGGCAGCCAGCCGGTCCAGGAGCCCCATGCGCTTCAGCACAGCCGAACCCGCCTGATGCATGAAATGGTTGGAAAATGCCATGTCGCTGGGAAAGGTGGTGCGGTCCACCATCAGGACCTTGTAGCCCTTGCGAGCCAGCAGCATGGCAGTGGGCGATCCGGCACACCTCGCCCCCACAACAATCGCGTCGTGCATTAGTTTGCCCCCAATGGGCGAAAGCATACCAACTTCTCTGCGCCAGATTAGGATTTTTTTACGTTTCAGCTAAAATTCCACCCATCAATTACTTGAGTGAACGAGGAAGGCAAATGGCAACAGTCTATCGTTCCAGCGTTCTGGATGCCCCAATCACAGTGGTCTGGGGCTTTCTGCGTGATTTCAGCACCCTGGCCAACTGGTTTCCCGGGGTTTCCGACTGCCGCCTCGAAGGCAGCTCTCGCGGCGACCATCCCGGCTGCATTCGCAACTTCTCGCTGCCGGACGGCTCACGCATGCGCGAGGAGTTGCTGGAGTTTTCTGACCAGAGCCACTTCATCGGCTATCGCATGCTGGAAGGCGCCGTGCCCATGTCCCGCTACCAGGCGCGCGTTCACCTGCTGCCCATCACAGACGGAGACCGGACGTTCATGGAATTCACCGCTGACTTCGATTCGCCTGCGGGATCAGAAAATGACGTTGCCGCCTTTCTCGGCAATACTTACCAAACAGCCTTCGACGGCCTGAAGAAGCGGTTTGCCGCAAAAGCCAACTGAGCGAGCGGATTGAATGAGCAAGTCCTTTTTCTCTGACGACGCTGTGCCTCTTGACCTGCTCCGCCAGCGCGCCTTCAACCTGCGCTGGGCGCAACAGCCGGAAGGCGTAATTCCACTCACCGCCGCCGACCCTGACTTCCCCGTCTGCCCTGCCGTTCAGGAGCAGCTCATCCGTTACGTGAAGGATGGCGTGATGAGCTATGTGCCTCCGCAGGGCCTTCCCGCCTTTCGTGAAGCCGTTGCCAACTGGATGCACAGCACGCGCCAGATTGACTGCACGCCCGATGCGGTTTTCGCCACGGACAGCGCCGCTTCTGGAATGGCGGTTGTCGCGCGAGCCAGTCTCCAGCCCGGCGATGAAGTGCTCATACCAGCGCCCGTGGATTTCCTTCTCCAGCACACAGTGGAGAGCGCCGGAGCGGCGGCCATGCGCGTGCCGGTGAACCGGTCCACCTCAGCCGATGAGTTTATTGCCCTCATGGAAGCCGCGCTTACACCCCGTACGCGTATGCTCTGGCTGTGCAATCCCCATAATCCGCTGGGGGTGGTGTACAGCCGCGACTGGCTACTGAAAGTGGCTGAGTGGGCGATAGCGCACCGCCTTCGCATCGTTTCCGACGAAATCTGGTCAGACATTGTCTATACACCCAGCAATCATGTGGCCGTGGCCTCCCTCTCACCTGACATCGCGCGTAACACAGTCACGGTTTACGGATTCTCCAAGAACTTTGCGCTCGCCGGCTTACGCGTGGGCTGCCTGATCTGCACTGACCCTGAATGGCACAGGCAGATTGTGACTGCCTCAGATGCGGAAAGCACCGTCTATGGGGTTTCCGTGCTGTCACAGGTGGCGGCCATGGCCGCGTTGAACGATGGCCGCTCCTGGCTGGCTGAATTTATCCAACACCTGCAGGCGCAGCGCGACTACGTGGTCGAACGCCTCAAGCACTGGCCCGGAGTTCAAATTGCCCCGCCGCAAGGCACGTACGTAATCTTTCCTTGCGTCCGCACGCTCGCTCCCGATGAAGATGCCGCCACCTTCTGTGAGCGCCTGCGCCAGGAAGCACGCGTGGCCCTGGTTCCCGGCCTGCCTCGCTGGTTCGGCCCCGGCTCAGAAGGACACGTAAGGATCTGCTTTGCTACCTCGCGCGCGATTCTCAAAGAGGCATTTGACCGCATGGAGCCTGTGGTGAATCGGTGATGAAAGGAACCACTCAAATATCAGGCTTGGTGAGATCCTGGAAAGAGAGACCACCCAATACAAAAAACATCTGTCGCAGATGAACGCAGATCAACGCAGATTTGGCAAGAAACAGCCAGCGAGTTAAAGCAAAATGAAAGACAGGGTTTTTTCTGCCTGTATCAGCGCAAATCTGCGGCTGATTACTTTCTGTCTTCGTGCTTCCGTACCCCCGTTCCGGTCGGTTCCCGGTTTGGCCTAGTGCGGACGGAATGTCTTCCCTGTTTCCAGCAGAGTCTTCAACCGGGAAAGAATCCGCGGCCAGCCATCCCCATTCTGCGCATAAGCTGGATCGTCGTCCTGAAACCCATCATTCGTCACCACAACCTTCACCGCCTCTGTTTCCGGAGTCAATTCCACCTTTACTCTCGACATGACAGTTCCATCTCCCATGCCAAACTTGTACTCGAGCAGCTTGAGTGGTTCCACTCGCAGCACCTCACCCGTCACATAGCGCATCGGCTTCCCATCCTTGCCTGGCCCAGACCATGTCATCGCCCCGCCCGGCCTCAAGTCCACCTCAAAGTCCGCGCCCATGAAGATTTTCTGATTCGCCTCCTTTGAGACGAATCCTTCCCATACCTTCTCCACCGGGGCAGCAATGTAATAGGTAAAAATCAGCGCTGGCTTCGGCATATCAGTTCTCCAGGAGATCCATTAGATCGCCAGCTCCCCGGATTTTTGCCTGGGGACACAAATATGAACTCGGTAATGAAAAGGCAGTGCAGCCAAATCAGACCTTTAACTCGCCGCGGAATCCCCTGGCGGCATAGTAAGATTCCGCACCGTTGTGATACACAAAAACAGTGTCGTACCGGCGATCACAAAAGATGGCGCCGCCCAGTTTTCTGATAGCGGGAGGTGTCTTCACCCAGCTCGACGTTTTTGTATCGAAATCTCCCAGCTTCTGCAACTCTCGATATTGTTCTTCCGTCAAAAGCTCAATGCCAATGGCCGCTGCCATATCAAGAGCGTTATTCGCTGGTTTATTTTCTTTTCTCGACTCCAGCGCAGCACGGTCATAGCAAAGACTTCTGCGGCTTTTGGGGCTTTCCGCGGAGCAATCATAAAAAATGTATTCGCCTGTCTTTTTGTCGTGACCAACCACATCGGGCTCACCCCCGGTTCTTTCCATTTCACTGAGTGACCACAATTTTTCAGCATTAGTTTCCAGCCTTGCTTGAACGTTGGCCCATTCAACGCCTTTGTGGCGGCTCATGTTTTTCTCAAAACGGGCTTTCAATGCTCCGAGCATTTCTTCGCGTTGTTTCTTTGAAAGACCTGCGTTTGACATGGCTTCATGATAAGCGAAGGACGGACCTGGAATCATGTTCAATGCATTGCGCCGGTCCCATGCGCCTCTTCGTGTTCCTTTGTGTCCACCGTGGTTAGCCTTTATACTGGAAGCATGTCGATCCTTCGCGATTTCGCCGGCATTGCCAAAGGAATGTCTGTCACTCTGCGGGAGATGTTTGCTCCCACCGTGGTTGAAAACTATCCTGACGGGCCGGGACCGATGAAGGGCGCAGTCTTCCAGGAGCGTTTCCGCGGGCTGCACGTGCTGCAGCGCGATGAAAACGGCCTGGAAAAGTGTGTTGCCTGCTTCCTGTGCGCTGCCGCGTGCCCTTCCAACTGCATTTACATTGAGGCCGCCGAGAACACGGAAGAGAACCGCATCAGCGGCGCCGAGCGTTACGCGAAGGTCTATAACATCGACTACAACCGCTGCATCTTCTGCGGCTACTGCGTTGAGGCCTGCCCCACGGACGCCATCACCCACGGACATGGCTTTGAGCTGGCCACCTACAATGCCAGCAACCTGGTTTACCGCAAAGAGCAGCTTCTAGCGTCCTGGCCGCCGGTGCGCGCCAGCGAAGAGGCTGCCGTGAATCCGACTTTGCCCGCCATGGAACAGAAACATCCGTAAGATCCATTGAGTAATTGGGTAATTTGGTAAGTGCGTAATTGAGCAGACCGGTTGGGTTTTCAATTACCCATTTACCAGATTACTCAATTACCAAATTTCCCTCAGGGCTTCTGCGTCGGCCTTATCACGATCTCGCTGGCAAACGACTGCGACGCTTGAGTGACCAGCATCTCCACCACATGAGCAATGTCATCCGGCTGCAGCATCTTGTCCGGGCTCTTGCCTTCATGCGGTGATAGCTCAGTGTGGGTAGATCCGGGACAAATCACGGAAACGCGAATATTCTGAGCACGCAGCTCTTCCGCCACCGAGTAGGAAAGGCCGTTGAGTCCCCATTTTGATGCCGCATAAGCAGCGCCGTTGGGCAGCGCGTTTTTCCCGGCAATGGATGAAATGTTAATGATGTGCCCGCCGCCTGCGCTGACGAGGAGAGGAACAAATGCCCGGATGGCGTAAAACACGCCGCGAAGGTTTGTGTTCATCACCGCGTCCCACTTTTCCAATGGCATCTGGTGTAGCGGGCCTCCAAAGCCGCCTATGCCGGCGTTGTTCACCAGGACATCCAGCCTCCCATGGGCCTGTTGCACCTTTGCGGCAAGGGCGGAAACTGACTTCCAGTCGGAAACGTCAGCGGCAATGGCTTCGGCACGTCCTCCCGCTGACTTGATGCGCGAAGCTGTCTGGTCAATGTGAGATTGCGTCCTTCCGCAAAGCACGGTGGAAGCTCCCAACATCCCCAGTCTTAAGGCAATGGCTGCTCCTATGCCTCGTCCGCCGCCCGTAATCAGTGCCACTTTACCTGTAAGCTTCTGCTCATCCATGGCGACAAAGCTCCTGTCCGTTTTTCTCGTCTCCGGTGTCTAATGATAGATGTTTTACTCTTGTTGCGCCTCGATGGCGCGCCTCGGGTGCTCCCCCGCCCGATGCCTGACAGTCTGGTGAGAGGCTCTGGATAACAATTGATCAGAACTTTGCATCTTACGAGTAAACTTGCAATTGATCACGCAACTTGCTTAATACAGGGGTGCGTCTTTTATAATCCGTTGCTCAGGTTTTTGGTCTAATCCAGGGGTACTTGAGACGCACCGGGCCGGAAGGCGCCGGCGTGCATCCGGGTCCCTTGCAGTAATCTTCGCATGTGAAGGATTGAAGGAGCGATTCATGAAAAGAGTGCTTGTCACGTTTGTGCTTGCGCTAACCGCGGGCGCCATGACGTTTGCCCAGCAACCAACGGCGCCGGCTTCTCCGCAGGGTGCCGCCCAGCCCGGCCAGCAGAACACACCCAC
>DATEJX010000061.1:0-33659 GCA_035277785.1 Candidatus Angelobacter sp.
GGCATCAAGCTTGTGGCGATATTCAGCCCCGAACACGGCGCGACCGGAGAACTCGACATCAATTCGGTGGGCGATTCTGTCGATCGCGCCACGGGCGTACACATCTACAGCATCTACGGCGACACAAAGGCGAGCCGGCATCCATCCGAAAGCATGCTGCGGAAACTGGATGTCCTGGTGATCGACATCCAGGACATCGGCTCCCGTTTCTATACGTACGAGTCCACCCTGGGTTACGCACTTGAATCGGCAGCGATCACCGGCACCGAGGTGGTTGTGCTCGATCGGCCGAACCCTTTAACCGGCATGCAAGTGCAAGGACCTGTCTCCGATGGCAAGCACCTCAGCTTTGTCGATTACACGACGGAACCGATTCGACATGGCATGACCATGGGCGAGTTGGCAAAGATGTTTAACAGCGAGCGCCACATCAACGCCAGGCTCAGTGTGGTTCCCGTAAAGGGATGGACGCGCAGCGACTGGTTCGATTCCACCGGTCTGGTTTGGATCAACCTGTCGCCGAATATGCGGAATATGAATGCGGCCGCGCTGTACACCGGGATCGGGATTTTGGAGTATACGAATGTATCCGTCGGTCGCGGCACGGATACGCCGTTCGAGGTGTTCGGTGCGCCGTGGATCAAACCACGCGAATTCGCGCAGTATCTGAATGCACGCGAAATCCCGGGTGTCCGATTCGTGCCAACCTGGTTTACACCCGCCAAAGATGCCAAGTTAGGCGGACAGCACGTCGGTGGGGTGCAGATGATCGTGACTGACCGGTCAGTTCTCGATGCGCCGGAACTTGGATTGGAACTTGGCTCCGCGCTGTTGAAGCTCTATCCCGCCGATTGGAAGTTGGATCGATTGATCGAGCTGCTGGGGAATGAGTCCACGTTGGCGGAGCTTAAGTCCGGCAAAGATCCGCGGTGTATTGCCGAGGACTATCAGCCGGATCTGCAACAATTCATGCGGGTCCGGCAGAAGTACCTGATCTATACGGATCACTGAATGCCGAGTGCCCGCCAATTGCCTGTTGGGAAAACCGGGGACAGATGCGCCGTTTTCTGACGAAAATATAAGTCGGCTAGAACCGCGACGAAGTTATCTTACGTTCCGTCTGTTCCCGAGCTTCCAAAAACCTGCCCGCCGCTCTGGGAACGTTCCGTCTCTCCAACTGCAAATGGACTGTCTACAATGGCCCAGCTTGCTCCAGAGCAACGACCGAGTCGGAAAACATCGACATACTTGTTGCAACCTACTGGTTTCCTCCAGAAATTCCTCATGTTCCTTTGACGCCGAGCCCATAAGTATGCGCCAGGAAACAAGATGGTCTTCGGGAGGTTCAATCAGATATTCATCGATCAGCTGGAGTAGTTTTTTGCGTTGCAACACCTTCCAACCAGGATGGAGAGTCCCGTCTTCCGGGGTGTACCGGGTTCACCATTATCACCACCGGGTGAGTCACCTTGTCATCATTTACCGCGGAGAGACGTTCCCTGAATGCCTGACATGCAAACACCTCGTGCGCTTCGAAGAGGTAATAAGACGGGACGTTTTCTGACGAAAATATAAGTTTGCCTCGAACCGCGACGAACTTGATGAGTTACGTCCCGTCTTCCTCGGTTGCTCAGAGCCGCTCTTGGGTGTCACTTCACTGTGACCTGGATCGCCGTCGTAGCAGTGCCGCGGTACTTATCCACTGCGACCACGGCGATGCGGTGCGTTCCCGCCGGCAGCGTGAATCTCTTCGCTAGTTGATCATTCCAGCGCTGATGGGCCTTTTTGCCGTCAATCCAGACTTCCAGGCGCTTTACGCCGATCGGCGCGTTGCCGCTTGCCCGCACGAGGACAGGCGAACTGAGTATGGCGCCGGCTGCGGGCAGGCAAATCTTCGCTCTGAGCAAGCCGGAGCGTGTGCCCGAACAGTTGGTAAAGCCGCTCCGGGCAAGGCCCACGTGCAGATCGCCAATGAGTGTTTCGGGAAAAACAATGTCGTGCCGTGAGTCGAGGTCGAGATCGCGGAACAACACTTCGTCGTTGTCCGCCTGCCCGAGAGAAACGGGCGAAGCAAATGTGCCATTCCCGTTTCCAGGGGCGTAGGCAAGCGTGCCAGTGTGGCTGTCTCCCTGCGCGACCACGAGGTCGATATTCTGATCGCCGTTGAGATCTGCGGCATATAGCTTCGCGCTATTCACCTCACCCATCGTGACTGAGGAGACCAGCGTGAACGTGCTGTTTCCGTTGTTGCGGTAGATGAACTCGCGGTTTGTGCCGCAAAGGAAGAATTGATCAGGCTGGCACGCGATCGATACGCTCACCGCTAAATCAGGTCTTCCGTCATTGTTAAAGTCGCCGGTCGCTAGCGACGCGACGCTTTCGAGTGTCGAGCTTATGGGCGGAAAGAGTTGCAACGGTGCCCGGAAAGTACCGTTCCCGTTGCCCGACCAGACCAGAGCCTTGTTCTTGCCAGGAATGATATTGGCGATATCGAGGAAACCATCACCGTTGTAGTCCTCAACGTCTAGTGTTCCAGAGGCGGCTGAGAGGCGGAGGATCTGCCCGGCGCTGAATGTACCGGCGCCCGTACTGAGAAAGATCTGCAACTGCGGCCCGGTAGCCAAGGAATTCTCAGTCACCAAAAGATCGACTTTGCCGTCGTGGTTCAGGTCGCCGGCGCCCGCCAGGCCACTAGACTGGCCAATGAAAGTAACGGGGCCGGGGCGGAAGGTTCCGTTTTGATTATTTAAGAACACTCTAATGGAATCGCCCCCAAATGCGACATTCGGCCCGAACACCAGGTCCGGCCAGCCGTCATTGTTGACATCGATAGGGAACAGCACGCCACTGCCCGTGTTGTAGAAGACGGGCGAGCCGAACTTTCCTGCTCCCACGTTGAAGAGGACATTCACGCCGGTGTTGGCACTGACAACAAGATCGGGACGTCCATCGCGGTTGAAATCGGCGCTGCGTGCGGAATTTGCGCTGCCAAGTGGGTAGAGGCTGAAATCGTATGTGACCTGCGCCTGGAGGGAAACCGACACCACCAGCAATTGACTGAACAGAAGGATACGGAAACCCATGGGAAACCTCTTTGAGAAAGAGTTTGGTGGGGAACAGGGGCTGCTCGCTTGGAACTACAACCAGAGCTACAGGTTGCTCCGTATTCTCCTGATTTTTGTCCGGGAAATTCGGTGACAGACGATACTTAATCCATCAATTCGCCGCTGCCCCCGGTCTCAATCTACTTAAGTCAGAAAACGTCCCGTCTATAGCCAGTCCTTGCCACCCATCGTGGCGCAGCTCTCGTCATTACCGGCGCTATTGGGAGTTGATTTAAACGAGAGCTCGGGTACCCCGCGCTTCCTCCGGAACTGGTTTTTGTTTTCTCAGCGTCGGAGGAAAGGTGGGATTTCCATACAGTATCCCGACCATTCTTAGCGCCGTGAGGCGCGACTGAAAATAGCCCGGCACGTCCCGAGGCGAGTTTGCGACCGACGAGATAGGTCTGGGTTTCAGCCCAGACTTCGCGAAGCGAAAGGCCGGGTAAACAAGAAAGCTTTTGTACCGCTCTTCCGAAGGCGGACGCGCACCGTTAGTGGATCGCATAACCAGGGCACAAAGTATTTCCTTGTGCCCCGCTTCTCCAGCGTTATCTCTGATGGTTAAAACGCCGCGTGGCAGTCCCCTTTGAAGCCTGCCACGGTCACTATCCGGTCAAAATTGTTTAAGCCAACCGGCATACTTTCCTGCAAGTTGGGAGGGTCATTAAGTTCCCGAAAGTTCCCGTTCTCAAACGAAAACCCGTGATTTAGGCCAACGGTGCCAGTGTAGGAGCCCACGATATCTCCCTTGTTGTTGATCCCGGTGAGGAAAGTATTTTGTGCTCCGGGAAAATCAAGCGTCGTGAATATCCCATTTTTAACTACAAAACCGTGAAGAGGGGAATTGACCGTTGATCGGTAGTTACCGACGATTACCCCATCCGCGTTGATGCCTCCCGGGTGTGTTTCAGTGGAACCGGGAAATCTGAAAATGTGAAACGTTCCGTTATGGAGGAAGTAACTCTTTTGCACGCCATCGTTCGTGACCACGTCGCCAACGATATCGCCCTTATCGTTAATCGCGGTGGCGTTATTGCTTCGGGAGTTCGGCACAGCGATTAAGTGAAACGCGCCATCACGTACCACAAAACCTTTAGTCGTTCTGGCCGCTCGGAAAAACGCACCACCTACGATCTGAGCGTGGTTATTGATACCGAATGCATTAGTGATATCGGAACCAGGGAACCGGAATGTAATCGTCTTGCCGTTGAAAAGGAGGAATCCGACGTCGGTATCGTCCACAGGCTGGAAGACGGTGCCTACGATAGCTCCAATATCATTAATACCGTTGGCCGCGCCCAAATTGGCGACTGGAATCTTCTGGTAAACGCATGTTCCGGTTGGAACTCCGCCCGGAGCTAGAGGCAAGCGAAAGGCATCCACCCGGTTCGGCCCAGAAGAGTCGGAGGTCGGGATGTAAACGGCCCCGTTCACGACTGCAGGCTGCGATCTAAAGAGTGTGTTGAACGGATGTCCATCGGGATCTGCAATCGATCCAAGGAAGGCTCCCGTGGCCGAGTTAAACATCATCAGTTCGCCAAATTCGGCGATGTCAAAGACCACGCCGTTGGCCACCGTCACAGTGGACTCGGGTTCTCCCGGCATCTCACTTCGCCACAGGAAAGCACCAGTGTTGGCCTCAAAGGCCCACAAACCAAACTGCGGATCCTCGGAGTTGACGAAGACTTTGTTGTGGGCAATCGCCGGCATGCTGACGTTTACACCCGCCATGGTCTGGCTCCAACGGAGGTGTCCGTCGGAGGCGCGCAACGCAAACAGGCCCGTTCCGCCCACATAAACGGTATTTTCCGCAACCGAGGGAGCCGAAATGTTGAATTGCGCGCCGAGGTCGGTGCGCCAGAGTTCGTGGCCGGTCGTCTTATCCAGCGCGAACACCGAGTTGCCGCCAGTCACGAACACCATATCGCGCAAGACCGCGGGTGTGTTGGTTACGGGGCTGAAATCAGAAGGTGTAAAGCGCCATCGCCCTGTTCCGGTTGACTGGTCCACCGCCACCACATCGCTGCCATTGGTGATATAGACTGTCTTCTCATCCACCGCTGGCGCGGAGGTGATCGATCCGCTCAAATCGTCACACCAGATCTGGTCGCCTGTAACTGGATCGTATGCGGCCAGGTCGCCGCCCCCATCGCCGACCAGGAGTGCATGCTGTCCCAACGCCGGTTGCACTGTTTCCACCCCCGAGCACGAGAGGTGCGACCAAAGTGGCGCGCCATCACTGGCCCGGAAAGCGAAGATCATCCCATCTGTTGCGACGTAGACAATGCCTTGGCTCACAACTGGCGCCGAAGCGCTCGATAGTCCCACCTCGCCAGCCCAATGAAAGGTCAGATTGGCAACATTGGCCCGAGTGAGGGTAGTCTCGCGGCTATTGAAGCTCGTGTGGGTGGGCAGGAATCCGTACTGCGTCCATTGGATTGAGCCAGGCGGGTCGAACTTGGTGATGCTTTGCGCAAACCCCTCGGGAACGCTATCTTGCGCAAGCGCCAGGACTGAGAACACAGTGAGGGAGAGTGCAACACAGAGGGCCTTCATACGTACTCCTTGCATGAAACACATGCTGCTCTCATCGAGCAGTTTCATTCGTGCTCGGATGCAGCAGCAGCTCACCTCAGTTGCAGAACTCACCTGAGCCAAAACGTACGTAGCACAACTAAGCTGCTGGTTCGGTAGTCCATCAGCCGGGGAATGATGAGAATTCTGTAATAGAAACGTCGATAGTTATGGAACTCAAAGACGCACTACATTTCTAGCCAAACCGTTACCTGCCTGGAAAATCCTCTGCGCCATCTGCGGTGACCCATTTGTACGTTGCGCCCTTTGCGTCCCTTGCGGTAAATGCTTCCGGGTTTTCCGATCACCCGATCACGTGATCATCCGATCACCCATCCTGCCTTTCTTTTTCTCCGCGTACATTGCTTTGTCAGCTTCGGCGAGCATTTCCGGGATGGAACCCAGCGGTGGCTGGAAACTAACTATTCCGATGCTGAATGTAACTGGCCACCGATGCTGCTGCATTGCCTGCAGAAGCTGGTCTCCAACGCGGCGCATGATTCGCGCAGCATCGTTGCGCTGGGCGCCGGGCAGCAGGACTGCGAATTCGTCACCACCAATGCGAGCCACAACGTCGCTTGGACGCAATGCGCTGGCGATGGCAGTTGCGGCTGCAACAAGCACATGGTCCCCGGCAGTGTGTCCGAAGCTGTCGTTGATGAATTTGAAATTGTCTACGTCTACGTAGCAGATGCTCAGCGGTGAGTGGTTGCGCTCAGCCACGCTCTTCGCCTGCGACGCCGCCTCATACAGAGCTCGTCGATTTGCGATGTTGGTTAAAGGATCAATCCGCGAGAGATCTCGCTCCCGATCATAAAGCTGCCTGAGTTGAACGATCATCAATGTGGCCGAGATGTAAAGTGCTGACAATATCAGCGCATCCCAATACCCCACCACAACCGGCGCATTCCTGAAGCGGATGAAAAAAGCAATCACGACACTTACAATCGCAACCCCAAGACCAGGGTTCTTTCCGATAAACCAGCTGAAAAAAGAAATGGGTACAAGATAAAACGGAGAAAATTCCAGAAGATAAGTGGAATTGGTGAAGTAATCGGCGGTGGAGATCCCGATCAACCAGCAGGTCCCGAGAATTACCAGCGCAGGTTTTGGCAATGTCCCGAGATATTCGGTAATTGTCACATGAATGCTCCCGTGATGCGCGGCCCGTCTAAACGAGCATCTTCTTCGTTCCAATAAGACGAAACTCTTCAGAATGCCTAAATTGTTCGATGCAAAGCGGGTCACAGTGCTTCCAGATTCGCACGACAACGTCAGTGCGTGTAGATAATCCTCTCGCATGTTGCAAAAAATGGATTATGCTCCGTTCTCTGCTTGAAACTGAAGCATAGATTTATTACAGCTTTACCCCTTGAGGTGGAAAGCGGATGAAATGGCGCCTGGCAGTCGTGTCCGTGATGGTATCTCTTGCTGCACACGCCGCCGATGTTCGCGGCAAGGTGGTAAGCCTGACTCGCAGCGAGCCGCTTCGCCAGGTGCAGGTCACGGTTCTGGAGTTGAGACGCTCTGCCGTGACCGCCGATGACGGGACGTTTGCGTTGCATTCCATTCCCGCCGGCAAATACACCTTGCGAGCCTCCGCTGTGGGTTTCCGGCTGGTGACTACTGCTTTTCAAGTTGCCGGCGATAACGATAACAAAGAGTTCTCCATCACCATGGCGCCGGATAACTTCCGCCGTGTGGATGAAATTGAAGTTAAGGGCGACATCTTCCAGGTAGAGAACCCGGCCATTCCGGGGCAAATGGTATTGAATGCCTCAGAGCTGCAGCAGACCGGGACAGTGTTGGCGAATGATCCGTTCCGCGCCGTGCAGGCCATGCCCGGAGTTTCCGCAACCCAGAATAATGACCTGCTGGACGAGTTTTCCCTCCTGGGCGCACCCTTTTCTTCCATTGGAGTGTATTTCGACGACGTGCTGGTGCGATCGCCGTTTCACACCCTCCCGGATTTCACGAATGGCGCATCACTCAGCGTTCTGAGCAGCGAGTCAGTGGACGAAGTGAACCTGATGCCGGTGGCATATCCGGTATCATTCGCGGATGGAATTGGTGGCGCCTTGCAAATGCGCACGCGCGAGGGTAGCCGTACGCGGCCGCTGGTTACCTTTGCGCCCGGAATGGGCGACAGCGAGTTGACGGTCGAGGGGGAACTGGGAAGCGCGAAAAAGGGATCATGGCTTGTCAGCGGCCGTAAAAGCTATCTCGGATACCTGATCCGGCAGTCCGGAATCAAGCCGGCCAGCGACATTGAACTTGAAGATGGCAATGTGAAGCTGAGTTACGACCTCGATCCAAAAAACAATGTGAGCCTTTACGCTTTGTCCGGACATACTGACGTTTCCACGATTGGCGGGGAAGTAGGTCCTAATTTTCTCGGTAGCGGTGACAGCCAGTTTGATCTGGCACGTGCAGGCTGGAAATATGTTCCCACACCGCATCTGCTGGTGGAAACGCATGCCGCGTTTATGGATGAGTCGTTTCACCAAAGGAATTCTTTCTCCCAGCCGCTCAGCTCCGAAAACTACGGTGAATGGATTGCCGGGACCCGCAGCACCTGGAACTGGCTTCCCAACCACGTGCTGGAAACCGGCTACACCGCACGCAGAATTCGCGACGGAGGAAACGATTTTTTCTTTGACAACACCACCGGCGCACTGAGTTTTTTTGGCGCATTTGGAGCCACGGCGCTGCGCCAGACGGCATTTGCCCAGCAGAGTTCCAGCTTCTTGCATCAACGGTTGCATCTGATGGCAGGTTTGCGCCTGGACCGGCTGGAGCAGGTGGACGCGAACGAGCTTTCGCCGCAGGTCTCAGCCGGATTTCAGGCAGCATCACGTACGCAGTTGCAATTCGGCTTTGGCAGATACCTGCAATATCCAGAACTCGACCAGATTGACCGCGAATGCGGCCGTCCGGGAACTCCCGCCGATCCGGCGTTGCCTGCCTTCATGCTCACGCGGTCTGACCACTTTACCGCCGCAATTGAGCAGCGAGTAGGTGAGAATACGCGGGTCCGCTTGCAGGGCTTTGAACGCGACGATCACCAGGAATTTGGCAGCAGGTCGTTTGACGGCAACTCTTGCTCCGCGATTCGGTCGGATGCCATGCTGCAGCAACAACTGGCCGACTCCGTCTTGCGCACGCGCGCACGCGGTTTTCAAATCGTGATCCAGCGCCGCAGCGCCAACCGGCTCTCTGGCTGGGTGGGCTACACCTACGATGACGCCATCCAAAAGGCCATTACCACTTCATTTGTGAGCGTTCTTGCTGCGCCCACCGAGGGAGACCAGAAGCACACCGCCAACGCCTTTGCCAATTATCGCCTGACGCCCACTGTGAATCTGAGCGCCAAATTTCTATACGGCTCCGGGTTCCCATTTCTGCAAAATCAGGTGACCTTGACTGCGGGAAATACTTTGGTTGCGTCCATCATTCCCATCCGCTTTCCCGCGTATCAGCGGTTGGATATTCGTATGGACAAAGCGTGGACCTTTGAGCACTGGAAGATGACGCTGCACGTGGAAGGGTTGAACATGACGAACCACGATAACCCACAGGTTATCGGCTCCGTGTTCGATCCCGCTACAGGCCTGCTTCGGCCGGAATTTGGCAAGGGGTTGCCAATCCTGCCTACGGCGGGATTGGTATTTGAGTTTTAAGCGCGGTAAGGATCGGATGACGCATATAGTTGGAAGACCAATGCTGCCAACGCCAAATGTCTTGCATAATTAGAAGATGGGAATGAATAGTGAGAGAACGGCAATTCTGCTGGGTGCGTCGGGACTGGTGGGCGGTTTCTGCCTGCGTGAGTTGGTGGATGATCCGGTTTATACGCGAGTCATGTTATTTGGCCGGCGGCAGCTTCCGGCACTGACGCGGGCCAAAGTTTCACAGCGCATCGCTGAGCTGGCGACGCTCACCGCTGACGATCTTCGCGGCGCGCAGGATTTGTTTTGCGCCCTGGGCACCACGATCCGTAAGGCCGGTTCACAAGATCAGTTCCGGCGCATCGATCTGGAGTTGCCGCTGCATCTGGCCAATGAAGCAGCACAGGCGGGAGCGGAACAGATGGTGGTGGTGTCGTCAGTGGGCGCTGACCCGGGCAGCAAGAATTTCTATCTTCGCACCAAAGGAGAGCTGGAGCAGCAGTTGGCGAAGTTGCCGTTCAGGGCCGTGCACATACTCCGTCCCAGCCTGCTGCTGGGTAAGCGCGATGAATTCAGGCTGGGTGAAGCCATCGGGATGACAGTTGCTCCGGCCCTTGATCTGCTTACGCTGGGGAAGTTGCAGCGCTACCATTCTGTGCACGCTCAGCTTGTGGGCCGCGCCATGGTAGCGGCAACCAGGCAGGGAACGGCCGGCGTTCATATTTATGAATACCGGCAGATTGTTTCCCTGGCCCGCTGGGAATCATCCACTCAGTCGCGCATTGCCTGAGTGGAAGCAAATCAAAAAGGGCTGCCAATTCTTTTGGCAGCCCTTTTCCTTCAAGAAGTCAATCAATGAATCGGGACCGCCTGGAAAGCGACGCCACATTTTTTGGGCTTGTAGGTGCTGATGTCGCCGGTGACCAGCGAGCCGTTGTTGCAGTTCAATGCCAGATTGTTTGCAGTGGCAGTAATTGTGTCCGCGGCAAGAAAGTCGAGCGTAGACAGAGCGTTCACAATGAGGCCATCTCCCGTGTTGCCTGAGATCGTGTTGCCGCCGTTGCTGGCGAAGGCCGAATGCTGGTCGACCAGGAC
The DNA here is from genome assembly GCA_035277785.1 of Candidatus Angelobacter sp. Classification (GTDB taxonomy): domain Bacteria; phylum Acidobacteriota; class Terriglobia; order Terriglobales; family Acidobacteriaceae; genus Angelobacter. The sequence goes on from DATEJX010000061.1 coordinate 10,442, forward strand.
GCCCACGCCCTGATTCCCGGAGATCTGTACGCCGCCATCCAGGTTAAGCTCAGAGTGGATGGTAGCTTGAACTCCGTTACCGAAATTGCCGTTGATCTGCGTTTGAAGGAATTCGCAGTGCGTGGTTGAGACGCAATTGACCCCTATCCCGGTGTTGCCGCTGATGGAGCCGCCTTGCATCACTACGGCACTGTTGGTGGATACCTCCAGCCCAAAGTTGTTGCCGGCGCTATTGGTAATTTGCAGGTCGGTAAAATCTCCTTGCGAAGAGTTGAAGATCTGGACACCGGCAACTCCGTTATTGTTGACAATTGTGGGAGAGTTTCCATCGCTGATGATCAAATGCGTGGTAGCGGAGCTTATGCCAATGCGCCCGTTGTTACTGATGTTAACGCCGTTAATCTGCATGGTGCCTCCGCTTGTGACCACGCCGCTGCGTGTGCTGCCTGTGACTGAGCCATCTACCACCAGCACATCGGAATTATTGGAGTTGATGCCGAAGAAACTGCTGTTTTCTATTGTGTTGCCTATAAGAGAAATGCTTGAAGAGTCGAGAATGTCAACTCCCGCGCCACCGTTCAGCGTGAGGTTGTCGATTTCAATGTTCTGCGAGTGGTTGATCAGAATCAATTCACCCCCGGGGGCTGTGGTCTGGATTGTTGCGACCGGGTCGGCAACGATTACCAGGTTACGCCGGTTTTGTATCGTGACACCAACACTTTCAGTGCAAGTGCCGATGACCTGGAAATCTGAGTTGTCCGGTGAATTGGCGATTGCCTGGTTGAGTGAAGTGAAAGCTCCCGGCATAGCGCCCGTGCAATCAACGAACACATCAGTGAATGTTTGACCAAACGACAGACTGGAAGTCAGAAGAAGTAACAGAAAAGCGCACAACAGTTTGGGCCCGTAAGAACGAAGTCTCATGGTTGTGTCCTTAGTAGTTTTTGGGTGAATCTGGAGGAGACCAGCGGCAGAACTATACCTCAGGAATTTCTAATTGCCAAGAAAAGACTAGTGCCTGGGATCGAGAAAACGTTTCATTCGAACTAGCTGAAATGACAAAGAAATCATTTTTGCAAACATTGAATGCAAAAAAAACCGCAGTCTTGTGCGGCTAAGATGGCATGGCCACTGCAGTCGTCCGATTCCCGCCACGTATGGCTTGAACATCCATAATCCTGATTCCCTGGCACGGCGCTTCCACCGCCGTCACCAGCGCGTTCAACATCTGCGGCAGTGTCACCAGGCCAAGGCGCAGCGCACTCTCGCGCGTGCCAGGAATGCGCTCCATGAGCCAATAGGCTGGCCGCAACGCGTACGGCCAGCGATGTCCCGGGCCCAGCACATACCAGGGACGCAGGATAGTGGCGTTGAGGCTGCTCTCGCGGATAATGGCTTCACATTCCGTCCGGACTTCAATGTACGCCTTCATCACCGGCGCGGGATGCGCCACGCTGATGTAGATGAAGTGCGGGATCTTTGCCGCCACCGAAGCATCTACGGCATGGCGCAACGCAACCAGGTCGACGGAGCGGAACTGGGCCGCTTTTGCCGGGCTGGGATGAGAAACGCCCACGAGATTGATAAAAGTGTCACAATCGGAGACCTGTTGAACGTAACCATTGGAAAGAGCATCCCCGACAATGGCTTGTGCTCCAGCAGGCAATTTCTGCGCGGATTCAGGCCGGGTAAGTGCCCGGACTGCGTGTCCTCTTTGCAGCAGCGCAATAACCAGACGGCTGCCCATGTAGCCTGTGCCACCGGTAATGAAGATGGAGTGAGCATTTTCCTGCATGGTCAATCTTTGTACGAACGCCATGGGAAACTGGATTTCCCGTGCCGGCGCTAGACAGGGAATTTTGCGAGCTCGGCGTTGGCGCCGCAGATGACCACCCCGACTCGCTCTCCGGGATGAGGATGGTATGCGCCGGATATCAGGGCCGCAAGCGCCGTCGCGCCACCCGGTTCGGCGATGACTCGAAGTGTTTGCCACAGGAAACGCTGGGCATTGACGATCTGCTCATCGCTGACCAGTACCACACGCCTCACAAATTTCTGCGCAATGGGGAACATCAACTCGCCAACGCGCCGTGCGCCCAGAGAATCTGCGGCGATCCCACCAGTCTCCACTTCAATGACCTGGCCGGCTTCAAGAGCCTTGTACAGACTAGGGGCACGTTCCGGTTCCACGCCAATAAGACGCACACGCTCCTGGTACCACGAAGCGGCGCCGCCAATCAGTCCGCCTCCGCCGACGGCGATGAGCACACTTTCCAGGCCGCGCACCTGCTCTTCAAATTCCATGGCCAACGTTCCCTGGCCGGCAAGAACGCGGGGATCATCATATGCATGCACGGCCAGAGCTCCGGTTTGCGCTGCGCGTTCATGGCTGGCGGCAAGAGCTTCTGCGTAATCCCGCCCAACGATATTGACCGTAGCGCCATACTGGCGAAGGCGATCAACTTTAGCGGGGGAAGAGATGGTAGGAACAAAAATTTCGGCGGGGTATCCAAGTTGCCTGGCCGCGTAGGCCACCGCAGCTCCGTGGTTCCCTCCCGAAGCGGCAATCACACCAGCTTTTGGCACTTGAGAGCTGAGAATGCAATTGAAGGCGCCGCGCGGCTTGAATGATCCTGTGTGCTGCAGACTTTCAAGCTTGAGAAAGATCCTGGCGTCAACAGCAAAGGCGCCATCTTCCAGAGCGATGCAGGGAGTCCGGCGCACCTGACGCGAGATGCGGCGAGCGGCATCTTGAATTTCAACTCGCGAGATCGTATGGATAGGACTCGAGACGGAAGAGGTCACAAGCTCTCCTTTTACTTACGATCCAAGGCTGCAAAGAACTATAGCGCATAAGACACAATTTTTGGCTTTACCGGCACACGGCGATGCCTCTCTGTATTGGAAAGTCTAATTCGCAGAGAGCATGGAACCATGAAATGTGTTTTGTTTTCAGCAATTTTGAGCAATTTTGTCGACAAATCCGGCAACCCGGATGAAAATATTGCAGGATGGCGGTTTTGTGAGGTTTGCCGGACGGATAAGCTGGAGTCTGAGGGCTGCGCTGGTGATGGTGGCTATGTGTGCCACTCTATGGGCGCAAGGGCCGGACCATGCCCAATCGCCCATCGATGCGGAAGGTGGGTTCCTGGCCAACCAAGGTGCGCAGCCAAGGTTCGAGTCGGGTACAAAAATCTCGGGGCAGGCTGAACTGGCCCTTCGCGCGCAACGAGTTCTGAGCATTCCACACTTTACCGGGTCCTTTGCCTTCAATGGCCAGACCTTTCCTTTCAACCTGGTGGGAACCCAGCCGCAAGCCGGGGGAATCACCAGAATTCCCACGCAGCTCAAGCCGGTTGCGCTTTTGTTTGAAGGCTATGAAGATGATCAAGGCGAACCGATTGTCCTCAGCCCTGAGCCGGTGGTGCCGAGTGTAAGGAACTCACCCAATTTCCGCTCAGCGCAGTATCAATCCGGCTTCACGCAGTTTGCTGATGCGGTACAGCGTGCGCAGTTTTATAACGCGATGGCGCAGGACTGGCACACGCTCCTGGACCTGCCACAACTCTTGCGTCCACTGATCATGGTGGTTCCAAAGAACTCGGCGAAGGTGTTCCGGAACCACAGCACGGGTGCGCTTTACGCAGTGGTGGACACCGCCTTCTTTGTTTCCCAGCTGAATACGCTGGTGCAGATGGAGAACCTGCGGGTGGATGCGCTGCCGATCATCCTTACTCATAACGTGATGCTCGCTCCTGATGCCGACGTGGGCCGCTGCTGCGTTCTGGGATTCCATACCGCCTTTGACGCCGGACAGGTTAGAAATACGCAGATGATCCAGACGCTGGTCTGGGCAAGCTGGATGGACCAGGGGATCCTTGGTTCCGGTATTGCTGATGTGACCGCCATGAGCCATGAGATTTCAGAATGGTTCAATGATCCGTTTGGCACCAATCTGGTTCCGGCGTGGCAGTATCCGACTGCGTCGCTCGGTTGCCAGAATAATCTTGAAACCGGTGACCCGCTGGCGACCATGCCGAATGCAGGATACCCGGTGACGATCGACGGTGTAACTTACCATCCTCAAAATGAGGTACTGCTGCCGTGGTTCACGCGCCAGCCATCTGATGCTTTGGATCACGACTACAGCTTCCCTGATGCAACTCTCGTGACCGGGCCTTCTCAGGCCTGTCCTGCTCATTGAACATTCATGCGTAACTGAACTGAGCGGGACGCGGTGAAGTCCCGCTGAGAGGTTATGCAGACGTTACGAATGGCTATATTTGTGCCGCAATCCTCAGTCGGAAAAATAAACTGTAGTGGTCGGAGCGGAACTTGCACTGGACCGACGGTCTGGAGTGGTAAGTTGCCGCAAGTCGGGGGGCACGGCAGCTTACCACTCCTGCGGGGAAGACCGGTTCTTTTAACTGCTATCCAGTTCTCCTCGGGCGCCTCAGCCGCAAAGACGGGCACGGCAGGTGCGAACTCGTCGGTTCCCGGCAAGCGCAATGGTTGAGCGCTTGTCGGGATTCCTGGAGGAACAGGAGTTCTTTGGTAAGAGAACGCGGGCCCAGCCCGAGCTTGCAGTGGAAATTTTCTTTCTGATTTGTCGATTTGTGTGCGCCTGGGCGACGTACCGATGAAGAGCCAAAGTAAAAAGGAGACTTTCAGATGCAATATCTCTTGTTGATTTATGGGGTTGAAGGCCACTGGGACACTCTGAAGGAAGGCGAAAAGCAAAGCGTTTACCGCGAATATATGGCGTTGAGCGAAGACTTGCGCAAAACCGGCAAGTACATCAACGGCAATGAGCTTCAGCCTACGTCCACCGCCACAACGGTACGCGTTCGCAACGGCAAGAGAAATGTCACGGATGGGCCATTCGCGGAAACAAAAGAACAACTTGGCGGCTACTATCTGGTGGAAGCTCGAGATCTTGACGAAGCAATTGAGCTGGCAGCAAGAATTCCATCGGGGCGATGGGGTTCGATTGAGGTGCGGCCCATTAACCCGCACTGACCCGTCGGGTTTGGCGGCAGCCCATGGAACGTGGGCTGCTGCTTGGCGAATCGCATGCATTACAATGGTCGTTCTTGAAAGGGCGACTTCACATGGTCAGATCAATCCTGGTAACAGCCGCAGTTTTTCTGACTTCAATGGTTGCCGGTGCAGCGCCGGCAGCAAACCACTATCAGCTCAAACAGAAATATGTTCTGGGCGGCGAGGGTTTTTGGGATTACCTCACTTTTGATCCGGCGGGCAAAAGAGTTTTCATTTCGCGCGGAACACATGTGATGGTAGTGGATCCTGCCAAAGGGAGTGTGATTGGCGATATTCCAGATACCCCGGGCGTTCACGGAATTGCGCTGGCTCCCGAATTGAACAAAGGCTTTACCAGCAACGGACGTGAGAACACCGTGACTGTGTTCGATTTGAAGACGCTCAAGGAGACAGCCAGGATCAAGCTGGAAGGAGCGGAAAACCCGGACGCGATCCTCTACGATCCGGCATCAAAGCGCGTATTTACTTTTAACGGGCGCAGTCACAATTCATCAGTAATCGATGCGAAAACCAACGCTGTGGTAGCAACCATTCCGCTGGATGGCAAACCGGAATTCTCCGTTTCGGATGGCAAAGGCACGGTATTTGTAAACATAGAGGACAAGAGCGAACTCACGAGTATCGACGCTAAAAACGGCAAGGTGCTGAAGACATGGTCGCTTGCGCCGTGCGAGGAGCCGTCTGGTTTGGCGATAGACCAGAAACATCGCCGGCTGTTTTCCGGATGTCACAACAAGATGATGGCTGTGACGAATGCGGAAACAGGAAAGGTGATTGCCACTCCTGCCATTGGAGAAGGTGTGGACGCCAATGCTTTTGATCCTGGCACTGAACTGGCTTTCAGCTCCAACGGTGACGGCACGCTTACCGTAGTGCATGAGGACTCGCCTGGCAAATTTACGGTAGTGGAGAATACATCCACGCAGCGCTTCGCGCGCACCATGGCGCTGGACACGACGAACCACGATGTTTATCTGGTGACTGCCGAAATTGAAGAAGCTCCACCGGCGAAAGAAGGGGAACGGCCGCGCAGAACCATGAAACCGGGTTCATTCACCTTGCTGGTAATGTCCCCGAGAACCACGTCGGCCGCCAGTCATTAATGCAGATAAGGCTCCGGGATAGTATGAGCTTCGTCTTCGGCTTCCCAGTACACGCTGAGCACCCACCAGCGCTTGCCGTCATCAAAGAGTTGAAGGCTGTTGATGCCGCGCGCGAAAGGCTTGGCGTCATCTTTGGCGTGGCGGGATTCGTAGGTGCTCCATATCTGAGCGATGTGGTCCCAGAATTCTGTGCGGTTGGCGACCGAATGCTCAAAAAAGCCTTCTTTGTCAAAGAACGCCTGCCCGCGAGTGGCGTACTCATCCGGTGTGAGCACCCTGACCCCGAGAACACCCTGAGGGTTTTTTCCGCTCGGCATGAGCCTGGCTCCGGGGTAAAAGAGCGAACGGAAGCGGTCCCAGTCGCGTTTGCCTGCGGGGCCGGAAATCACGTCGTAAAGCGCGCCCAGCAGATGCTCCGGGGTGTCCACATCAGCAGGACGCGCCGCAGCAGCAGGACTTGAAGCGGATTGCGAACTGGTGGAAGCTGGTTGAGATTTGCTTTGCGCCGGTGCAGACAACCCACCGGCAATCAAAAAGGCAAGTAGAAACGAGCACAAGAAGGATCGATTCATGGCGACTAATGTAGCAGGCGGAAAGTTTTGCAGCCAATAAGAATGTTTCCGTTTCAGGTTAGCGCCCTGCGGACTGTAAGGACAAAAGCAGTTGTGAGACTCGCGGGCCCATGCGCAGCGCGCCAGTTCATTTTTACTCTTGAGAGACGATGCAATTGTTCTATCCGGATGACACAGTGCAACTTATTCAGGCCCTGCCCGAACATGAGCTCCTGAGCGGCGCAGAAGGAAGGGTCCTGAAGGCTTTTGAAGAAAAGGACGGCCAGACCGGCACTGCAGAAATAGAAATAATGTTCTACAGCAATTCGGGCGGAAAGCGGCTTACGTTGCCGGCCGAGGCTGTTCAACTCTCAATCTCGCAAAGTACCCAGCAACGCACTGCGGTGTTGTGGGATTTGGAACTGGGACCGCAGTTGCTGGTTGAGACTGCTCTTCATTCGGTCCTCGATTGCGGGCTCACGATGCGAGAAGGCTTGAACGTGGCCCAACTATCCTACCTGCGTCGCGACCGCTGGTGGAAATGGGGAGACTTGATTCGTGATCCGTCCGGAGCGCAAGCCGCGGCGCTCTGCCCCACCTGGGACGGTGGTGTGGTGGCGTTCTCCGGCGCGCAACGCTTTCAGCTTGAGTTCAGACTGAAAGGCCGAAGCGGAGCATGCCTTCTCCTGCATGAACGCGAGGCCGCATACGCGGCACAGATGCAGGACACTTCTGCAGCGCTGGAACTTGCGCGCGTGCTGATGAATCTTTCTATAGATGCTGGCGCGCGGTTCTGTGCATTTCCGGTGGCCGACGCATGGCTCATGGATGAACAATGGGCGTCTCTTATGCGTGCTCCTTATTATCCGGATTTTCTCATCGCGCCTGAGACAGATTTCCCGCAGGACTATCCACAGTCGTTTCGCGCTGCGCGCCTCAGCGGAAACGGAGTGATCCTCACTGGGTTGCCAGTCACATTTTCTCCGGGAGAGACGCCGGTTGAGCGTAGTGAACGCGACCTGAAACTGGATTCGCTGCGAAAATGCCAGGCCCTGGGCGAAAAATATTACGACCAGATGTACGAAAGCCATTTCAATATCAATGGTCTTTACAGCAGCGCAAAAGACGCCTTCTCTGATGCCATCTCTGTGGCAAAAGAATTGGGCTTGCAGGAAGAAGCAGGAAAGCTGGAGGCGCGCCTCGACCACATCAAGAATGTGTTTCGCAGCCAGTTCTCATGAGATTGTCCAGGGAACCAATGAGAGAAGGCTGTCGGATCAGTGTCAGGTAAAAGAGACGATCAGCAGGGAACTGAACAACACGCTTTGCAAGAGTTCAGAAAATCCGAGCACATAGAAATCAACTCTGGATGGCTCGCTCACCACCCACAGCACGAGCCTTACTAAGCCGGGCACAAAAATGAGAGTAAATAGCGCCGGTGCATATCCTGTCGCGGATGCGATGACGGTAACCAGGATCATCGCCAGATGCAGTAGATATACCTTCCGGCAAGCACGAGCTTTTTGGGTTCGTGAGTGCAGAGTGGCTGTGTGCACGCGCAACTGGACGTATTCAATTTGGCCTGCTGCAAACATCCAGTTCGCGCCCCATAGTACCATGGCGTTAAGGTCAAGTTTCCCTGAGATCACGTAGTACGAAGCGGCGGCTGTCGAAGTGAGTGCGAGTGCGCCGATGACCTGGCGAGTGGCGCGAAGAGCGCGCAATCTGCTGAAAAGCATTCGAAGCGCGAAACATGCTCCCGCCAGCACAGCAAAGAGCAGCACGCGTCCCCGGCCCGCAATGAGGAGTTGCATGGCGCAGGTGACGGCGATGAAACCGATCAAAATGATCCATGTTGCCACGAGCTGTTTTTCTTCAGGACTGCGGACTTTCAACGGTGAAATACCAAGAAGAGCTTCCAGCGGCTGATAAGCCAGAAAGGCAGCGGCTGTCGCGGCGCAGAACCAGTAGATCGCCCAATCAGACCGGCCCGGCTGGGTGGCCGCTCCTACTACCGCGCCGGTGATCATAGGCAGCATGCAGATCCCCCAGGAACCATGTTCGCGCGGAACCAGGAGCTTCCTGGTTTGCGATTGCGGAAAATGCAAAATTGTGGCCGTCTTCGGGGCTCGAGTCGATGTTTGTCCGAAAGAGTTCATTGTCCTTCGTCAACGATTATCTTTCTGTGATTAAAGAATTGGCTGTGACAAACATCACAAATGAGGTAAAACGCAATTGCGTTCAATACCTGCAGACAGATTCTCCCAAGGAAGCTTCTCTATCGAAGGATTGCGGCCGGAGATTGTTAACAGGAACGCAGTTTCTCAAGCGCCCAACGAGCGTGATCTGCAATGACGGGATCTGGGTCGGCCGCCATCCTCTCCAGCTGTGGAATAAATTCCTTGTTCCCGCTGTTGCCCATGGCGATGGCTACATTGCGTTTCAGACCATTGAATTTTGCGCGTTTCATGGGAGACCCACGAAAGGTTTTGCGGAAATTTTCTACATCCATTTCCGCCAGCCATTCAAGATCGGGTTGAAACAGGTTTGGACGCGGTTGAAATTCGGGCAGGGAAGAGGGAGGCACATTTCCAGCCTTGTTGTTCCACGGACAGACATCCTGGCAGATGTCGCAGCCAAAAACATGATGGCCCATGGGGCCGCGCAGGTTCTCTGCGATTTCTCCGCGTTTTTCGATCGTGAGGTAAGCAATGCATCTGCGGGCGTCCATCTTTCCTGGGGCGAGGAGCGCCTCCGTCGGGCATGCATCAATGCAACGTGTGCAACTCCCACAACGGTCGGCTGCAGGTAAATCAGCCGGCAACTCAAGAGAAGTGAGAATTACACCCAGGAACAGCCACGATCCCAACTTCTGGTTGATGACGCATGTATTTTTGCCGATCCAACCAATCCCGGCGTAGCGAGCATACACTCGTTCCACCACAGGGCCTGTGTCGACATATGCCCGCGTTTCAATTTCCATCGTCTCCTGCAGTGCCAAATCACGGATGCGCTGTTCCACCTGGCGTAGCCGGGGCATCAGAGCGTCGTGATAGTCGCAGTCACCCCAGGCGTAACGGGAAATCCATCCTTTACGTGGATCTTTCAGTTGCACCGAGTAGGGACGATCTGCACTGTAGTTAACGGCGCATACCACAATGGACCTGGCCCACGGCGCCGCATTCTTAATCGCAGCGCGCTTCAGTTCGCCGCTTTCCGTGCGTTTTTCCATGTATTTCATCTCGCCGGCGTGACCTGCATCAATCCATTCAGAGAAAGCGGCGAGCTCAGGAAAGTCTCCTGGCTCCAGAGAAGCAATGCCTGCGCGGTCAAATCCGGCTGCCAGCGCAGCATCTTTTATGGCGTTCGCGAGTTGTTCCCGGGTTAGCACTTGTCTTCCATTATCTCAGCCGCCACATCTTTGCTGGTGAAGGCCGCTTCGGCAACGTAAGAACAGGTTCCAACTGAGGGCATGAGTGCGAGAGCACCCCACGATAGTACTAAGTAGAATTAAATCTTTGTACCTCAGGGTTGCCTCTCTAAACTGAAATTGAAAACAGCTGAAGCATTACAGCCTGAGCCGCCGAATCGTCATCTCAGTAGTGAGCTGCTGTTTTTTGGGCGGCGTATATTCGTTTGCGGATCTGGCGAGGTCTTGCGAATGCGGAATAATTATGATTTGTAGCTTCTGTGGAACTGACAACAGGGAGGGCAACCGGTTCTGCGGATTTTGTGGCGTTAGGCTGGAGCGACGCCGGGCGGAACGACGGGTGCATAACGATAGTGCGCACCTGAAGTGCGACGCTTGCGGCAACGTGAACGAGCCTGGTTACAAATTCTGTGGAATGTGTGGAACCAGAGTGGAGCGCCGCCTGGCTGATAGGCGCGGATTGGGAGCTCCCGTTCGCAGCGTCAATGGCTCGTCAGGGAATGTGATGGTAGCTCCTCCCGAAACCTCTGCCGTCAAAGTTGCCGGCGAGCAGTCAACGTCTGCTGCCCGCGAAAGTGGTTCGGACTTTTCCCGGCACTCGTCTCCGGCGCCCGTATTTCGCAACGAACCCGTGGAACGCTTGAGCGTGGAGAGAGCCGACAGGTCCGGAATTCATGGCCCGTCATTCCTTGGCCTGAATGACGAAACGGAGGAAGACGCTTCCTATCTGATGGAGGATGAGCAGTCGTCCGGCAGCGGTCTGAGAAAGCTCGTTTTGCTGGTTATTCTCGCAGCCATTGTGGGCTTGATCTTTGTGCAGTACAGGTCGAGCTTGAGAGCGACTCCGAAAGCTGCTCCATCGGCGCAGCCTACGCCGTCGGTTGCTCCGCAGGATCAAAGCCAACCGTCCACCCCGCCATCCGCAGTACCCGACCAGTCGCAAGCGCAACCCGGCAGCCAGTCTCAGCCGGGAGCACAAAATTCGTCTCCGGCCACGTCTGATCCGGCGCAGGATTCAGCGCCTGCCTCAAAGGCGCCGCCGGACAAGTCTCAAGCTATGGATTCACATATGAATCCAACAAACGTTGCCGAAAGGACGCCGGATCCGCCGATAACAGACAACAAACAGGAATCTGCTGCCAGCAAGTCGTTTGATGCGCCTGTGCCGGAAGAGCAGAAGCCTAGCCCGTTGCTGGTTCGCGCTCAGCAGTTTCTTCATGGACAGGGCGTAGAGCAGAATTGCGAGCAGGGGCTGCTATACCTTCGAGCTGCAGCCCAGAAGAATGAGCCCGCTGCTGCCGTTCAGATGGGTGCGTTGTATGCGAGTGGACGATGCGTACATCAGGACCGGGTAATGGCGTATCGCTGGTTCAACTCAGCGCATGAACTGGAACCGGCCAACCAGTGGATCCAGAGAAATATGGATCTGCTTTGGGGACAGATGTCAGACCAGGAACGGCGGCTCGCCGGATACTAACCAGGTTCAGATACCCAGTTTTTTCACTTCCTCGTTGTAATACTTGCGGTAAAGAATGTCCCACTCCTGCGTGCCCTCAGTAATGGTGCGCTTCTGCGTCTCAATTTTCTGCCGTGCTGCCTGATCCAGCTTTTCCTCTTCCTTCAGCAGTTCTTCCAGGATGCGCCTGACTTCCATGCGGATAGTGTTGCGGTCCTCAACAAACTCCACCTGATCGAGCGACGCCAGCGCGTCAGCCACGGTATGAGCAAGCTTATTTACCTTATCGCGGGAGAGTCTCACAACACCGCCTTGTACTTGCGGACCAGTTCATTCTTCACTTTCTTGAACATCTCCTGGTAACTGGCACCGGCACGGCGCATTTCATCGTCGTACTGTTCCAGAATCAGGCGGACCTCATCATTGATCCGGTCCTCGAGTTGGAGTTCTTCCAGCATGGCTGAGTTCAAAGCTTCGCTCACAACTGGGACGTTGTCAGCTTCAATGAACTCGCCCGCCATCAGCTTTTGGGTCACTTGTCGGGCCAGGTACCCGACGTATTCCTTAGAAAAGAGCATGCTTTTTTGAGGTATCTGGTTGAAAAGAATAGTGTAACACACCAATGTGAATTGCATTGGTTCCGCATGACCATGCTTACTGGCAAAGCACTGCAGCGGCGCCAGCGTGCGCGCCGCTCTCAGTACTTCTATCGGTGGTTGGTGGGAGGTATGCCCGGCGAAAAGCGGTCTTCAGCTCGCCTTATGAGCCAGTGATTTGTCCACATATTCGCGAATCAACCGGTTCAGCTTCCCGGCTGCCGCCTTCAGTTCCAGGCAGGCGCGTTGCGTTTCCGCACTTACCTCTGCCTGACTCAGGAGATCCGCACGGCCTATCAGGATAGAGAGCTGGTTATTGATGGAATGGATCAATTCGCGAGATGACATCTTCTTTTCCAACTGGCTTCGAACTTGATACTCGCACGTTGGATGGTTCGGGAGGCGAAAGTTTGTGTTTTGTTCCAGAAACAGAACCTTACGGTACCAACGTAATTGGAATTGTTGTTGAGAATTTGAGCGTGATTTGCGGCTTTATCCGCGGACGTGAAAGCAGGGAATCGATGACAGCGCGCAGCACAAGTCCGAATAAAAAACCACCGCAGTCTCATGCGTTGTGGAAGAGCTAAGCGTGGTCGAAAGGGTCATTCAGTGCAATTCAGAATCCGGGAAAGCACCTGAAATGTTAGTATTCACTGGCACGCTTTCGTTGGATCCTCATGAAAATCATCAGTAATGTCCTGAGCCGGCCGCATCGGCTTGAGCGCAGGCGAAAAACGTCAATTGCGCGAGCATTCTTCATTTTTTGCTCTCAATTTCTGCTGTCCTTGGTTCTCATCACTTACTGTTGCCTTGATGTAGTGGCGGAACAGAACCATTCGTCGGCACCCGTGGTAGTTCAGCCGGGTGCTCCAGGGCAGCCGACAAAAAAACTCCCTGTCTCCACCACGGGAAAACTACCGCCACGATCGCAGGCGGAAGTGGATTTCATGCAGGGCATGATCATGCATCATGCGCAAGCAGTGGAGATGACCGCGATGATTCCATCGCACACTGGGAATCAGGACCTGCGGTTACTGGGAGCACGCATCAGTCGCTCGCAGACAGATGAGATCCAAATGATGAAGCGCTGGCTGACGATCCACGGAGAATCCACATCCTTGGCGATGCCAGGCATGCCCGGCATGGACAAATCCGGCCGTCCGATGCCCTTGATGCCCGGTATGCTTACGCCGCAACAGATGGATGCGCTGCGCAAAGCCAAGGGCCAGGACTTCGACCGCTTGTTCCTGGGCGGCATGATTCAGCACCACAATGGCGCTTTGACCATGGTGAAGGACTTGTTTGACACTGCGGGCGCCGGGCAGGATGCGCAGGTATTCAACTTTGCGACGGATGCCGATAATAGCCAGCGAGCCGAGATAAGAATCATGAACACGATGTTAGAGAAAGAATTTCCGGAGGAGAAACGATGAACAAAGTGCCCAGGATCGCCCTGCGTGTGACGGCCGCGGCGGTCATCTTATTCTGCACTTCTACCAAATCACCTGCTCAGGCGCAGTCGCCTGCGCCTTCACCATCACCCTCAGCTTCGCCTGCGGCGCAACAGCCTGACGATGAAGACCGCAACCCGTTTGCTCCCGAACCGGCTGCCCCTCTGCCGCCCGGTATGACGGGATCAGACGTGAACGATCCACGTGCAAAGCTGGGCCCGGGGCTTTTCGATGCCGGCGAAGCTGCCATGGGGATGAAGCACCTGCTTCTTCTCAAGAAGCCTGCAGCGTTTCAGCTTGGCACGTCTGATCCCGACGATCCCAAGGTCCAGAAGATGCTGAGCCAGATGGGCGGGAATAACGTGGCGAAGATACCCAAGGCGATGCACCTGGTGATTGCTCAGCTCGCCTTCGCCAATTCTGATCTGGCATTTCAGGGCCATTATCTCTTCCAGGGCAATTTCTATGGCATGAATATTTACGACATCTCCAATCCAGCGAAGGCCACTCTGGTGACCTCCATGGTTTGTCCCGGCGGGCAGGGAGATGTCTCCGTGTACAAGAACCTGATGTTCATGTCTGTGGAGACACCCAACGGCAGGATTGATTGCGGCACACAAGGGTTTCCGCCCGGGCCACCACCGACTCCAGAGGAGGAAAAAGAGAAGAAACGCCCTGTGCCACCCGCTGAAAAAGATCGCTTCCGTGGCGTGAGAATCTTCGATATCTCTGATATCAAGAACCCGAAGCAGGTTGCTGCAGTCCAGACGTGCCGTGGATCTCACACCCATACTCTGGTGATTGATCCCAACGACAAAGACAATGTTTATATCTACGTCTCAGGAACGTCGTTTGTGAGGCGGCCTGAAGAGTTAGCCGGATGCTCAGCAGGAGAGGAGCCGGATAAGGACCCGAATACCGCGTTGTTTCGCATTGACGTAATCAAGGTTCCTTTGGCCTCCCCGCAGGATGCGAAAATTGTGTCCAATCCGCGCGTTTTTATCGACCCGAGGAGCGGAGCCATCAACGGTTTGAACAACGGCGGCACACATGGCAAGAACGGGAAAGAGGAGAAGGCGAAGGACACCAACCAGTGCCATGACATCACTGTTTATTCGGCCATCGGTCTGGCCGCAGGTGCGTGCTCCGGAAACGGAATTTTGCTCGACATCAAGGACCCCGTAAATCCCAAGCGCGTGGATGCTGTGAACGATCCCAACTATTCCTACTGGCACTCGGCTTCGTTTTCCAACGACGGAAGCAAGGTGGTGTTTACAGATGAGTGGGGCGGCGGTCTGGGAGCGCGTTGCCGTCCGACAGACCCGAACAAATGGGGCGCAGATGCCATTTTCGATCTGTCGAACGATAAGCTGAGCTTCCAGAGCTACTACAAGATGCCGGCGGCGCAGAGTGACACGGAAAACTGCGTGGCTCATAACGGGTCGTTGATCCCAATCCCAGGCCGCGACATTGAGGTGCAGGCCTGGTACCAGGGCGGGATCTCCGTGATGGACTTTACTGATCCTGCGCACCCGTTTGAAATTGCTTATTTTGATCGTGGTCCTATTGACCCGAAAATGCTGGTGCTCGGGGGCGATTGGTCTGCGTACTGGTATAACGGCTACATTTACGCGTCAGAAATTGCGCGGGGACTGGATGTGTTTGAGCTGACCCCCAGCAAGTTCTTGACGCAGAATGAGATCGATGCGGCTCGCTCGGTTCGGGTGAATGAGCTCAACGTGCAGAACCAGCAGAAGATCGAGTGGCCTTCATCGCTGATCGTCGCGAAAGCCTATGTTGACCAGTTGTCGCGCTCGCAAGCTCTGCCCGAGAACAAAATTGCGGCGCTGCGCAAGGCAATCCATAGCGCTGAAACGTCGCACATGAGCAAAGGAAGTCTGGCGAAGCTGAAGGACATGGCGCCAGATTTGCAAAAAGATGCAGGCAGGGTGACGAACTCAGCCGATTCGGCACGGCTCCATGCCCTGGTTGCAATTCTGGAGCATCCGGCAGCGTAACAATACAGCGGCGGCCTTCTTGTCACGACCTGATTCACCTCACGCTTAGGTCGCACGGAAGGCCGCCTGCTGATTCTCGATTTTCTTAACCCAATCGAGTAGTCTCTACGAGGTTTAATTCTCCCCCAGGCTTGTCCCAGCACCCCACATGAAGTTCGAGCCAGATGTTCCGCCTGCACCCCACATAAAGTTTGATCCGGAACTTCCACTGGCGCCCCACATAAAATTGTTGCTCCAGATTGTGTCAAAACCAGAAGACGAACTGGCTCCCCACATGAAGTTGGAACCGGATAACACACTCGCGCCCCACATGAAGTTGCTCCCGGAGGTGGTCGTAGAGCCCCACATGAAATTGGAGGCAGAACTCATGAATACGTTGCTCCCATACACAGATGGAGCCGCCCAGGTTGTGCTGCTGCCCCAGACCGCCGAGGAATCGCGAGTCAGAAACACATTCCCGGTATTGGAATCGTACACGGCGGTTGGTGACATAGCCGTGCCCGTAGCAAGATCAGTGTTGGCCAGAGCAGCGGCCAAATCAAGATAGCCGGCTCCGATCGTGAAAATGTCATAGTGACTGGTGTAGGTCAGCCCGGTCGACGGATCATAAACGCTGCTGCTTTGAGGAAAAGTCTTGCTCGCGCTTTTCATCAGACGCGCTTTCACCTGGTCTGGCGTGAGGCTGGGATGCGCCTGCAGCAAGTCCGCTACAGCGCCACTCACGACGCCCGTGGCCATGCTGGTCCCACTCAGCGTGAAATAGGAAGTAGAGGGACTTGAGTTCCCGCCGTATACGTAGTAACTCCACGGCACCAGGTTGGATGGTTCAGCGCTGTATAGCGCAGTATTGCTCGTTTCCGTCGAGATGAGCAGATTGCCGGGAGCCACGATGTCCGGTTTTACAATGTGGTCAATCAACGTGGGTCCCTTCGAACTGTAGCTGGCGATGAGATCATCAGTGCGTGTCGCCGTATCCATGGGCTTCATCGAACCAACCGTGATCGCATAGGGGTCGTTACCTGGAGAGGTGACGGTTGCGTACCCATCCGTGGGCTGATAGCGGCCAAAATTACCTGCAGCCGCCACCACCACAATCCCGTTTTTCCATGCGTTTTCTACCGCCTGGCAGAGCGGATCAAGTTTGTAGCTCTCAAACACGCCTCGGCCCAGTGAAAGATTGATGACGCGGATGTTGTATGTAGATTTCAGCGAAATTGCTTTCTGTATCGCCGCAATGACAGTGCTGTCTGTGGCAGTGCCATTCTGATCGAGCACCCGAAGGTTAATGATCTTCGCATTCGGCGCAATGCCTTTGAAGGTTTTGGAGTAAAGCAGACCCGTGGAACTGGCGCCATTGCCGGCGATCAGGCCGGCAATGTGTGTGCCGTGCCCGTATTGGTCCGCGGCGCTGGAATTTCCCGGAACGAACGACTGGTTGTACACGACACGCGGAAGCTGAAGCAGGCCGGTGGTGTTGAGATCGCGATGGCTGTTCACCCCGCTATCGATCAACGCAACTCCGATTCCGGAGCCTGTGTAATTGGATTTCCACGCGGCAGATGCGTTGATCGCTGCGGCAGCATCGTTCGAAAGCGTGCCAAGGGGGCGATCTGCGCTGATATAGGTGACAGAAGCATTGTTCGAAAGATTTACAATCTGATTTCCGTCCAGCTGCGCCAGCACGCCATTGACCAGGGGCAGATCGGCAAGAAGAGTCCCGCCCAGGTTCAGAATCGTATTGGTCAGACAGTTCAAGATTCCAAGAAGACCGCCGCACGATGCCTGCGGCGAGGAACTGAACTGCACGATGACCGGAATTTTCGTGGTGGAAGTGTAACCACGCAGATCTGGAGAGATCTTTGTATCGTCAGCCCAGGCTGCCGCAGAAAAGCTGACTACGATTAACAAGATTGTCGCGTAGAGACATCCGCGTTTCATAAACCAGACCCCGAAAGAAATGAGTGACGCGTGTACAGAAGCACGTACTGTACCTTTATGTCTCAAGCGCAAGTGTCTGAATTTGAAGGAGAAGCAGAGTAGGGCAGCATTTTCAGTTGTGACATGGGCGTCGCAGGCGTGACTGGGCTGTCACATCCCATGGTTACTAAAGTTCTCTATTCTTTGGTGCGGGATCATTAGAGAATGTCCACAAAAGGAAGTCCGAACGGATGTGGAAATGAACAACAACTCGCAGACGCCGGCAACTCGCACCAGGGTAAAGTTCTTTGTCGCCCTGATCTCCGCTCTTGGACTGACGTGCATCGCAACCGCTGCCTTTCCCTGGCATCACACGGATTTGCTGCAGTTTGCCTGCTACCTGGTGCTGACTGCTGTGGCGTCAGGCCTGAAAGTCGTGCTTCCAGGCTCCGATGTAACACTTTCAGTTGGCTTCATTCTCTTCATTGTCAGCATTGGAAGCATGTCGCTCTCAGAAACGATTGCGCTGGGCGTTACCGCCGCGCTCGTGCAGTGTTATTGGAAACCGACGAAGAAGCTTTCCCTGGTTCACTTCATTTTCAACCTATCGCAGGTTTCCATTGCTCTGACCGGTGCTTTTTGGCTCAATCAATTTTTGGTCCACGGGCCCTTCCATGGACGCGCTTTGATCTCTCTTCTTGTATCAGCGGCCTTCTATTTCTTGCTCAATACTCTGCCGGTTGCCATCATCGTATCGCTGTCAGAAAGAACAGCGTTTTTTCCTCAATGGCGCGAGACATGTGCCTGGACATTGCCTTTTTACCTCATCGGCGCCGGCATTGCCGGTCTGATGCAGTTTCTTAACCGCTACGCCGGATGGGAGATCAGCGTAGTCGTGATGCCGGCGCTTTATATCATTTATCGCTCCTACGGTATTTATATCGGCCGGATGGCCGACATGAAAAAACACATGCAGGAGATGGCAGCGCTGCATTTGCGCACCATTGAGGCACTCGCGCTGGCCATCGACGCCAAAGATCACACAACGGGGGACCACGTACACCGGGTGAGGGTCTACGCTCTGGAACTGGCAAAGGACCTCAATCTTTCCGCGGCTGAGACTGACGCGTTGCGTGCCGCGGCCGTGCTTCACGACATCGGCAAACTAGCCGTGCCTGAGCACATCATCGCCAAGCCGGGGAAGCTGACGCGGGAAGAATTCGAAAAAATGAAAATTCACCCCATCGTTGGTGCGGAGATCCTGGAGCAGGTGGAGTTCCCGTATCCTGTGGTGCCGATTGTGCGATCTCATCATGAGCGCTGGGATGGAACCGGTTATCCTGACGGGCTGCGGGGGGAAGAGATTCCCATTGGAGCTCGGATCCTCTCTGCTGTGGATTGTCTGGATGCCCTGGCTTCAGACCGCCAGTATCGCCGGGCTCTGCCGCTGGATGAAGCCATGGCGCGTGTGGAACAGGAGTCAGGAAAAACTTTCGATCCCAAAGTGGTGACTGCGCTGAAGGCGCGTTATCTTGAGCTGGAAAAACTGGCCCGTTCGCATCAGGGCATGGAAAAGCCGCAGCTCTCTGTGAACATTAAAGTTGCGCCTGGCGCCGCCCCAGCAGCCGGCTACGCTGATGCGGAAGCGCCTCAACTAGCCGCGCAGGCCGCCATTACTCGATCGATTCTGGATCGTCCCGAAGAGGGCAGCGAAAGAACATCAGAGGCAGAGTTTTTCTCGTCTGTTGCCATGCGCTTGCGGCGGCAGATTGTGTTTGACTCATTTGCGGTCTTTCGGGTGAACGGCGATGCCATTGTGCCGCGCTTTACCATGGGAGAAGATTCTGGCCAATTGCTCAATTTGAAGACCTGCTCCGGACAGGGGCTTCTGGGATGGGTGGTGCTTACACATCGGGCCATCTGCAATGCCAATCCAGCTGTGGATAGCGGTTCAGGCACCCCGCTACGTTCCGCTATGGTTGCACCTGTTGGCGATGGCAAGGAACTGGTGGGGCTGGTTGCACTCTACAGCACCCGACCGGATGCCTTCGCCGAAAAAGATCTCCGCCAGCTAGAGGACTTCCAGCAGGATCTTGCTGCGCGGCTGCAGGATATTGCGAGGGTTGATTCCGATCGAATCGAAGAGTTTACTTCGCAACGCCAAAAGCCAGTTGCCGGCGTCGCATCTCAGATCGTATGTGGGCTCCCTTAAGGCCCAAGCCTGTCTGATCAACAATCCGCTGCAACCCAATTCTTTTGGCACTCTCTCGCACAACGGTGCAGAGATGCACACTACACCTCAATGTCCTGGTTAATTGTCTCAGCCGAATGATGTTGGGGATGTTTGGGAAAGCCGCAGGCAGGTCTTCAGCTGACACACTCAGAGTGCCAACCTTCCTTCTTCATCTCGGTGTGCAGCCACTGCTCCAGGATTGCGCGGTCATGGGGTTGCAGATCGCTGAACTGGATGCCATGGTCGCCGTCATAGTTTGACCATGCTACGCTTCCGCACAGTTCGGTCTGGCGCTCACTTTCGGGAAGCTGGAACCGAATCCTCACGACCGAACCAAACTTGATCACGGAGTCTGTGGAAACAGCCGCTCCTCCCAGGCTTAAATTCAGCAGGGTCCCTGCGGCATGCCCGCCTTCATGGATGACGGTAACCGGCATCTTCACCTTGGCTCGATAATAACGCTGCTGCTGCAGGCAGAGAGTTCCAACCCTGGGTTCGTTATGCCCCTCGCGGTACGACTTCAACTTGCGAAGCAAGGTCCGGCGTGATATTCCAAGGGCCTCAGCTGCCTTGCCCTGATTGCCGCCGCATCGTTCCAGGGTGTCAAAGATTTTCTGACGCTCGAATTGGCCGTATCCATCGGTGAGGGTGCTGTCTTTTGCCGGCGACGCTGTTTTGCTCTGCGGCAGTTTGAGATCTGCAGCCGTGATTTCGCGATCGGCATTCTTTGCCAGCATCACGGCACGGAATATGCAATTGCGCAATTCCCGTATGTTTCCCGGCCACTCATAAGCGAGCATGGCTGCGACCGCGTCGCTGCTAAATTGAGATTCGGGAAAATGTTCCTGCAGCACGTGCTCCGCGATGGCCAGAAGATCGTCCGGTCTTTCGCGCAGCGGAGGAATATCCAGCCGGAACTGCGCGAGCCGGTGATAGAGATCGCTCCGGAATTTGCCATCGGCGACGAGGCGTTCAAGGTCCTGGTTGGTCGCGGCTACTATGCGCACGTCAACCATCACTTTCCTGGTCCCGCCCAGCCTGAAATACGGAACACCATCCAGCACGCGCAAAAGCTTCACTTGTACCTTGGGTTCCAGGTCGCCGATCTCATCGAGAAATAGCGTGCCCCCGTCGGCCAGTTCAAACAGCCCTGGCTTATGCGTCTCTGCTCCACTGAAGGCGCCCTTTTCATAGCCGAAAAGCTCGCTTTCTATCAAGTGTTCAGGCAGGGCAGCGCAATTCACATCCACCCACGGCTTGTGACACCTGAGCGAATGCTTATGGATGCAGCGCGCCAGCATTTCCTTGCCCGTGCCGGTCTCTCCAACAATTAAGACCGCGGCCGGGTGTTTAGCTACCTGCTCCGCCAGATTGAAAATTTTGCGGAGAGCTTCGCTGCGCACAATATGGTTCGATACCGCGCCGGAATTTTGCAGCAGGTTATTCACTCTTCGTCCTTACCCGCTCGACCGATCAATGGAAGTACAGGTACTTCCGTTCATGCAAATGATGAACTAACGGACCCCAACAAGCAACTTATGATATGGAACCGCCTGATTACTTAAGTTATGTCATGTGACAACGGCCCGGTCGTGGGAATTCAAGGTGTGACATGGCTGTCACAGGTGACATTTTGAATGAGTGCACATTCATCCGTCCTTTTTCCGTAAGTAGCTGAAGCTATTCGAATCAGGACGACCGCCAGCTTGCTTGGGTTTGGCACCAGACTTGCCTTACTCACCCCAGTGAAAGCTGAAAGGAGAAGGTAGCGTGTCGAGGTCAGCCAGGTTCTTCCTCGCCATCATGTGTTGCCTGGGTCTGGGAGTTTCAATCCATGGAGGCCTCACCTGGGCTCCGGAAGACCTGTCAAAATTCTGTGCTTATCTTCTTACTGCAATCCTGGCGTCACGGTTGAAGGTGGCCCTGCCTGAAATTACCGGATCAATTTCTGTCACTTTTCTTTTCATACTCATTGGAGTAGCTGAGCTCTCCTTTGGAGAGACGCTCCTGCTGGGCGCTACGGCCACTCTGGCGCAGTGCTACATCGGTGAAGGCCGCTGGTCAAAACCGCGCCACATCCTCTTTAATGTTGCCAACTCTACGGTAGCCGTGTGGCTGGCATACTTTGCCTACCATGGGCCGTTGTCAAAGCTGCAACACAACTATGCGCTCCTGCTAATGCTTGCTGCATGCGTGTACTTCCTGGCCAATACCTTGCCCGTGGCAGCCATCATTTGTTTAACCGAACGTAAGAGCATGCGTAGCGTCTGGGGTGACTGTTATTTCTGGTCTTTGCCCTATTACCTGGCGGGAGGAGCTATCGCGGCAATGGTGCGCTGGGCCAACGAGCACGTTGGTTGGGAATCCACTTTGCTGGCCTTGCCCGCCATGTTTGTCATTTACCGGTCTTATCGCCTTTACGTTACCAAGCTGCAGGATGAGAAGAAGCACGTTTCTGAGATGGCCGAGCTCCATCTGCGAACGATTGAAGCGCTGGCGCTGGCCATTGAAGCCAAGGACCAGACCACGCACGACCATCTGGAGCGCGTGCGCATCTACGCCATTGAGGTCGGTAAAAAACTGAATCTGAAAAAAGATGAACTGGATGCTCTGCGCGCCGCTGCGCTGCTGCACGATATTGGTAAGCTAGCGGTTCCCGAACACATTATTTCCAAGCCGGGCCGTCTCACCCCTGAAGAATTTGAAAAGATGAAGATCCATCCCATCGTGGGATCAGAAATTCTGGAGCGAGTGAAGTTTCCTTATCCTGTCGCCCCCATCGTGCGCGCTCACCACGAGCGCTGGGACGGACGGGGTTATCCGGATGGTTTAGTTGGAGAGCAAATTCCTCTGGGCGCCAGGATTCTTTCCGCAGTGGATTGCCTGGACGCATTAGCGACCGACCGGCAGTATCGTAAAGCCCTTCCACTGGATGAAGCCATGGGCAGAGTGGCGGAGGAGTCAGGCAGGGCCTACGACCCGAAAGTTGTCGAGCTCTTGCAGGAACACTATCAGGAGCTGGAACAGATTGTGCGTTCACAGTCCGCGCGTTGTGAGCATCAGAAATTGTCCACAGACCTCAAAGTGGAACGCGGTGACGCACCGGCCAGCGGACTTGAGCCAGCCCGAGAACCCGATTCCGGCAATGGCGTTGCTTTCCTCTCCTCAATTGCTGCGGCACGACAGGAAGCACAAACTCTGCTGGAACTGAGTCACGATCTGGGCAATTCCCTCAGCCTGAGTGAAATTCTCTCGCGCCTCAGCGAGCAGCTGAAGCGGCTGGTGCCTTTCGATGCCATTGCCGTTTACGTTTTGCGCGATGATTGCCTGGTCCCGGCATTCGCTTCCGGCCAGAACTTTCCGGTATTCGCATCATTGCGTATTCCATTGAGCGTGGGCCTG